>NZ_JBSFVC010000042.1:0-64745 GCF_053592095.1 Streptomyces sp. NPDC002787
CGGCGTCGACGGCGGCGGCGACGTCCGGGTCCAGCTCGTGCAGGGGCGTGTTCAGAAGCGACATGCGTACGACCTCGTCATCTCAGCCGGCGGTGTGGGCGACGTACTCGTCGGCGGAGAGCAGATCGTCCGGCTCCTCCGCGACACGTACCTTGAACAGCCAGCCGCCCTCGAAGGGGGCGGTGTTCACCAGCGACGGGTCGTTGACGACATCCTCGTTGATCTCGGTGACCTCACCGGAGACCGGCGAGTACAGGTCGCTGACCGACTTCGTGGACTCCAGTTCGCCGCAGGTCTCGCCCGCGGTCACCGTGGAGCCCACCTCGGGGAGCTGGGCGTAGACGACATCACCGAGCGCGTTCGCCGCGAACTCCGTGATGCCGACCGTCGAGACGCCGTCCTCGGCGCCCGACAGCCACTCGTGCTCCTTGCTGTAGCGCAGCTGCTGGGGGTTGCTCATGGCCTGAATTCTCCTGTACGCGGGGGAGTGGTGATGAAAGGGGGGACTGCTGGAACCACTGTTGAGCAGCGCGGATGTGCCCAGTGTCACTCTCGGGGTCCGCACGGGTGCCGCTCGCGAACGACGGCCGTTCGAACGACTACGAAGGTGTCACTTCCGCCGCTTGTAGAACGGCAGCGCCACGACCTCGTACGGCTCGTGGCTGCCCCGGATGTCCACGCCCACTCCCGCCGTGCCCGGCGCGGAGTGCGCGGCGTCGACGTACGCCATGGCGATCGGCTTGCCCAGGGTGGGGGAGGGCGCCCCGGAGGTGACCTCGCCGATCACCTTGCCGTCGGCGACGACCGGATACCCGGCGCGCGGCACCCGGCGGCCCTGGGCGACCAGCCCGACGAGGACGCGCGGCGGGTTCGTCTCGGCCCTGGCGGCGGCCTCGGCGAGCGCCGTACGCCCGACGAAGTCGCCCTCCTTCTCGAACTTCACCACGCGGCCGAGCCCGGCGTCGAAGGGCGTCAGCGCGGTGGACAGCTCGTGCCCGTACAGCGGCATCCCCGCCTCCAGGCGCAGCGTGTCCCGGCAGGACAGCCCGCAGGGCACCAGGCCGACGCCCTCGCCCGTTTTGGTCAGCGCCTGCCACAGCTCGACGGCGTGCTCCGGCCGCACGAACAGCTCGAAGCCGTCCTCGCCGGTGTACCCGGTGCGCGCGATCAGCGCGGGGACCCCGGCGACCGTGCCGGGCAGCCCCGCGTAGTACTTCAGACCGTCGAGACCGGCGTCGGTCAGTGCTTTGACGATCCCCGGCGACTCGGGGCCCTGCACGGCGAGCAGCGCGTACGCGTCCCGGTCGTCCCGCACCTCGGCGTCGAACCCGGCGGACCGCTCGACGAGCGCGTCCAGCACCACCTGGGCGTTGGAGGCGTTCGCGACGACCATGTAGTGCGCGGACCCGGCCTCGGTCTCCGCCAGCCGGTAGACGATCAGGTCGTCGAGGATGCCGCCGTCCTCGCGGCAGATCATGGTGTAGCGGGCGCGGCCGGCCTTGACACCGCCGATGTCGCCGACGAGGGCGTAGTCCAGCAGCTCGGCCGCCTGCGGGCCGGTGACGGTGATCTCGCCCATGTGGGAGAGGTCGAAGAGGCCGGCCTTGGTGCGGACGGCGTTGTGCTCGTCGCGCTCGGAGCCGTAGCGCAGGGGCATGTCCCAGCCCGCGAAGTCGGTCATCGTCGCGCCGAGCGAACGATGCAGGGCATCGAGCGCGGTACGGCGCGGTTCGGCGAGGGGGCTACTGTTCATCGGTTCTGCTCCCAGGGCATGACGCATGACAGGCGAGGAAAGTCCTCCCCATCTGTCATCGGAACCTGAGAGGTTCACCACGACCGTACGTACCGGTGGTCGTGACTTGCACCGTGGGTGGAGCCGCCCCCTCCGGAGGAGAGGTGGGCCCGCTTTTCAGATGTGCCTCGCCCGCGCGGTATCTGGGCCTGAGAGATTCAAGGGAGGGACTTGCTCCTTCGGCGCCCCAGCGAACGACTGCTGAGAGCTCTCCCGCGCGGATTCAAGCGGCCGGTATGCAGTTGGCGCGCACATCATTGCACGCATCGACGCGGCACGGCAGGGGGACCTTTCTCAGGTGGGGGACAGCGACCACAGGGCGACACGGCGGTCCGTAGCACTCTTGTGGCAGTACGAGGACTGAACCAGGAGGGATCGGGCATTACCTTCTCTTTACAGTCTGTGGGGATGGGACCTCCATACCCTTGGGGAGGACGATCACGGTGAACAGGACCACGGCGTACGCGACGACCTCGGGCGTCGCGCTGCCCAAGCAGCCCGTCGTACCGGTGGGTGAGGCGTGCGGCCCGTTCCCGAGGGCGGTCGTCCGCGACCTCAGGGAGCGTGCCGGGCGCAGTCCCCACGAGCTGTCCTTCGGACCACGCGACCTGGTGGTGGTCACCGGGCTCCCCGGCAGCGGAAAGTCGACGCTGATGAGGCGCGCCGTGCCGGGTCCGAGGATCGACTCCCAGGACACGCGCGACCGCTTCGACGCGCGCTTCGCCCGTCATCTGCCGTACGCCGTCTACCGGCCCTTCGTGCGCCTCGCCCACTACGCGGGGCTGCGGCGCGCCCTCCGTTCGGGGGAGGGCGTCGTCGTGCACGACTGCGGGACGCAGGCGTGGGTGCGGGCGTGGCTCGCGCGCGAGGCCGAGCGGCGGGGCGGCACCCTGCATCTGCTGTTGCTCGACGTCACACCCGATGAGGCGCGCGACGGGCAGCGGGAGCGGGGGCGGGGGGTGTCGCGGTACGCGTTCGCCCGGCACAGAGGTGCCATGACGCGGCTGCTGCGGGCGGTGGAGAAGGGGCGGCTGCCGCAGGGGTGCGGGGCGGCGGTGCTCATCGATCGGGCCGCGGCCGATGTCCTGAAGCGGATCGACTTCGCGAAGTGAGATTTCGGGGATGAGCTCTGGGGGTGAGTTCTCGGGGGAGCGCGGGGGTGTGGTGTGTGGCGGGCCGCGGGCCCGTGGGGGTCGCTCGCGCGGTTCCCCCTGCCTCTGAAGGGGCGCGCCCCTGCCCCGGAAGCAATTAAGGTGCAGGGACAACAGCATCACGGAGCAAAGCGGTAGGCAGCAGATGGACTTCCCGGCGGACTTTCCGGCACAGGCGTATCCCCAAGGGCACGGCGGGTGGCCCGGCAATGAGCTGGAGGAGGTGCTGTCCGCGTCTCTCGGGGTGCCCACGGCCGGGGCGCGGATCGTGGAGGTGCTGGCCCGCAGCTTCGTGTGGGTGCCGCTGCCGGAGGGCGGCGGTCCGCAGAGCGGTCAGCTCGATCTGCCCACGATGGAGCTCGGCGGGCAGGCGTACGTGCCGGTCTTCAGCTCCGAGGAGCAGTTCCGCCAGGTCGTCGGCAACCACATGTCGTACACGATCGCGCCGGCCGTCGAGTTCGCGCGCGGGCTGCCCCCGCAGATCGGCCTCGCCCTGAACCCGGACGGTGTCGTGGGCATCCCGCTGCCGCCGCCCGCCGTGGCCGAGCTGTGCCGGGCCGGGCGGACCCCGCTGGACGGGTCGGCGAACGGCGCCCGGGTGCGGCTCTTCGAGCCGGACTGGCAGGACGACCCCGTGGACTTCCTCGCCGCCGCCTCGGCCGAGTTCGCCGGGACCGGAGTGGTCCTGTCCGCCCGGCGCTGCCTCGCCGCCATCGAGACCGCCGACCCCGTGCTGTTCATCGGCGTCGACCTGGCCTCCTGGGAGGCCGACCGCGCCCTCCCCCTCGCCGCCCTCGGCCGGGCGCTCGCCAAGAGCCCCGTGCCCTGGCCGGTCAACATGGTCTTCCTCGACGTGGCCCAGGACCCGGTCGGAGACTGGCTCCGCGAAAAGGTACGGCCCTTCTACCAACAGGGCTACTGACCCGCCCCGCAAGGGGCGCGGGCTGTGTCGATATGCGGCTCCGCCGTGTGGGCGCGACCAGCCACAACGAACCCCCGGCCCGCCACGCACGACAACCTCCGAGCCCTGACCGGCTCGACCCGCACACCACCTAAGCTGTCTCCTATAACCAGGGTCCAACACCGAAGGGCGGCCAACGTGAGCGCGAGCGGCAGCCGCATCGCCACCGGGCAGGTCGAGCACATGCTGCGCCAGGTGACGCCCGGGCGTTACGACGCCTACGAGGCGCTGCTGCGTGCCCTCGCCACCCCGTCCTCCGGCCAGATCTGGATGCTGCTCTGGCACGGTCAGGCCGGCTCCCCGGACGCCCAGTACGGGAACATGGAGGTCGACGGGTTCAACTACGCCCCGTGCGTGACCTCCGCCCAGGAGCTCTCCGCCAGCGGCTGGAACCGCAGCTACGAGGTGGTCGACGGCCTCGACGTGGCCCGCACCCTCTACCCCGACCACTACGGCCTCTGGCTCAACCCGCACGCGCCGGGCGGCGGCGTCGGCATCCCCTGGCTCGACCTGCGCCGGATCGCCACGGGCCTGGAGCGGCAGCCCGCGGGCCCGCTGCGGCTGTCCGAGCCGGCCATCGAGATCCCCCAGTTCTACGCCCTGCTGACGCAGAACGCCCACCGCACGCCCGCCGTGCGCTCGCTGCGCCGCGCCTGGGTGCAGCCCGCGCTCGGCGCGCCGTACCTGGCCATCGGCCTCGACGTGTACGACACCTCACCGCCGGCCGTCGATTCGGTGCGCGCGATGATGCAGCAGTCCATCGGCGCGGTCCCGGACGGTCTGCCGGTCTCGACCGTCGCCATGTCCGACGAGTACGACCCGGTCGCCATGTGGCTGCGCGCCGCCGCCCGCCCCTTCTACGACCGCGAGGCCCACGCGGCTCCCGCGCAGGCCCCGGCGGCGGGCGGATACGGGTACCCGGGCGGCTACTGAGCCGTGTGACGGTGGTATCCACCGCTCAACAGAGCGTCACGTCCGGATAGCGGAACCCTGCTGGCCACATCACGGTTGCGCATACATTCGCCGCCAAGTCTGGTGCCTGATCGCGCGACCGTTGAAGACTCCCCCAGAGCGATGGGGGGATCCGGCGAACGCGCTGTTCATACGGTGAAGTTCAGTGCCGTGCCTCCTCTCGTACCCATCAGTAGTCACAGAGCAAGAGAGCAGCAGTGGTGACGGACCGCACCGCAGACCCGGGCGGCCGTCAGGCACAGTCGGCAACCACCGGCACGGGCAAGCACGAGGGACGATGACCGCACCCATTGAGACGACCGGATCGCAGGCAGAGGCGCAGCCCGAAGCCGTGCTGGAAGGTGTCGAGGCCAAGAAGATCGAGGGCCGTTCGCTCGGCCAGATCGCCTGGACCCGCTTCAAGCGCGACAAGGTGGCGGTCGCCGGCGGTGTCGTCGTCGTGCTGCTGATCCTGATCGCGGCCCTCTCCCGGCCGCTGCAGTCGATGCTGGGGCTCGACCCCAACGCCTTCAACCAGGATCTGATCGACCCCAACACCTCCCTCCCCAAGGGCGACTTCGGCGGGATGAGCTGGGACCACCCACTCGGTGTCGAGCCCAAGTTCGGCCGCGACATCCTCGCCCGCATCCTGGAGGGCTCCTGGGTCTCCCTGGTGGTGGCCTTCGGCGCGACGCTCCTGTCCAACGCCATCGGTGTGGTGCTCGGACTGGTCGCCGGCTACTACGGCGGCCGGGTCGACACGGTCGTCAGCCGGCTGATGGACACCTTCCTGGCGTTCCCGCTGCTGCTGTTCGCCATCGCCATCTCCGCGACGCTCCAGGGCGGCGCCTTCGGCCTCGAAGGACTGCCGCTGCACATCACGGTGCTCATCTTCGTCATCGGTTTCTTCAACTGGCCGTACATGGGACGCATCGTGCGCGGTCAGACCCTGGCGCTGCGCGAGCGGGAGTTCATCGACGCCTCGCGCGGGATGGGGGCGGGCGGCCCGTACGTCCTGTTCAAGGAGCTGCTGCCCAACCTCGTCGCGCCGATCATCGTCTACTCGACGCTGCTCATCCCGACGAACATCATCTTCGAGGCGTCGCTCAGCTTCCTCGGCGTCGGGATCCAGCCGCCGCAGGCCTCCTGGGGCGGGATGCTCAACCAGGCGGTCGACTTCTTCGAGGTCGACCCGCAGTACATGATCGTTCCCGGCCTCGCGATCTTCATCACGGTGCTGGCCTTCAACCTCCTCGGTGACGGCCTCCGGGACGCCCTCGACCCCCGCAGCCGCTGACGTCTGCGGTCGCGGCCCGGTTGTGGCCCGAAGTCCCACTCAACTGTCCAACTACGAAGGGGAAACCGACCATCATGCGAAGGTCAGCAATGGCCGCTGTCGCGGTTGTCAGCAGCGCCGGTCTGCTTCTGTCCGCCTGCAGCAAGGCGGAAGACGGCTCGGACACTCCCAAGGGCGCCGGCGCCAACGCCGCGACCAAGGGTGTCGTGAACGAGTCCACGGCGAAGGGCGGCACGGTCACCTACGCCAGCTCCGACGCCCCCGAGTCCCTCGACCCGGGCAACATGTACTACGCGTACGGCTTCAACTTCAGCCGCCTCTACGCGCGTCCGCTCATGACGTTCAAGCCCGGCGCGGGTGAGGCGGGCAACGAGCTGGTCCCGGACCTCGCCGAGAGCGCGGGCACCCCGAGCGACGGCGGCAAGACCTGGACGTACAAGATCCGCCAGGGCGTCAAGTACGAGGACGGCACCGCGGTCACCTCCAAGGACGTCAAGTACGCCGTGGAGCGCTCGAACTTCGCGCGTGACGTGCTCTCCCTCGGGCCCAACTACTTCCAGCAGATGCTGGACGACCCGAAGAAGTACAAGGGTCCCTACGCGGACAAGAGCGACAAGGGCATCTCGTCCATCGAGACCCCGGACGACCACACCATCGTCTTCAAGCTGAACAAGCCGTTCTCCGAGTTCGACTACCTGGCGAGCATGCCGCAGACGGCTCCGGTGCCGAAGGCCAAGGACACCGGCGTCGACTACACCAAGAAGGTCGTCTCCTCCGGCTCGTACAAGTTCGAGAAGTACGAGGAGGGCAAGCAGATCGTCCTCGTGCGCAACGACCAGTGGGACGCCAAGACCGACCCGCTGCGCAAGCAGTACCCGGACAAGATCGTGGTGAACCTCAAGGTCAACAAGGCCACCATCGACAAGGACGTGATGGCCGGCGACACCATGATCGACATCCAGGGCACCGGTGTCGACGCCCAGACCCAGGCCCAGGTCCTGAAGGACAAGGACCAGATGGCCAACACCGACAACGCGCCCGGTGGCCGTCTCGTCTACACGGCGATCAACACCAAGGTGGCGCCGTTCGACAACGTCGAGTGCCGCAAGGCCGTCGAGTACGCGATCGACAAGACCGCCGTGCAGACCGCCATGGGTGGCCCGATCCGCGGTGACATCGCCTCCACCGTCCTGCCGACCGACGTCACGGGCTACGAGAAGGCCGACCTGTACGCCACCGAGGGCAACAAGGGTGACGTC
This sequence comes from Streptomyces sp. NPDC002787, assembly GCF_053592095.1. Taxonomy (NCBI): domain Bacteria; kingdom Bacillati; phylum Actinomycetota; class Actinomycetes; order Kitasatosporales; family Streptomycetaceae; genus Streptomyces; species Streptomyces sp. NPDC002787. The sequence goes on from NZ_JBSFVC010000042.1 coordinate 7,412, forward strand.
ACCAAGGCCAAGGAGCACCTGAAGGCCTGCGGCAAGGAGGGCGGCTTCAAGACCTCCATCTCCGCCCGCACCGACCGTCAGGGCGAGGTCGACGCGGCCACCGCGATCGTCGAGGCGCTGAAGAAGATCGGCATCGAGGCCGACATCAAGCAGTACCCCTCCGGCAAGTACTTCTCCGACTACGCGGGTGTGCCGGCGTTCAACAAGAAGAACAACATCGGTCTCATCATGATGCAGTGGGGTGCCGACTGGCCGACCGGCTACGGCTTCCTGCAGCAGATCGTGCACGGCAAGGCCATCGGTCAGTCCGGCAACACCAACCTGTCCGAGCTGGACGACCCCGCGATCAACAAGCTGCTGGACGACGCGATCGGCAACACCGATGAGGCCGCCCGCACCGCCGCGTACACCGAGGTCGACAAGAAGGTCATGGAGCAGGCCGCCATCGTCCCGCTGACCTACTTCAAGGTGCTGCTGTACCGCTCGCCGTACGCCACCAACCTGGTGTCGTCCTCGGCCTTCAGCGGTCAGTACGACTACCTCAACGTCGGTACCACGGAAAAGAAGTAGCCCCGGAAGGCAGGTGAAGGCATTGGCGCCCGCGGGTGACACACCCGCGGGCGCCGGCGCCGGTCCTCGTGATCTCGTACATCATCCGCCGGACGATCGCGGCGGTGATCCTGCTGCTCGTCGTCACCGCGGTCACCTTCGGCATCTTCTTCATCCTGCCGAAACTCGCCGGACAGACAACCGACCAGCTCGCACAGCAGTACATCGGCAAGAACCCCACGCCCGAGGACATCGCGGCGGTCAAGCGGAACCTCGGCCTGGACCAGCCGGTCTACGAGCAGTACTGGAACTTCCTCAAGGGGATCGTCTCCGGTGCCACGTACGACCTCGGCCCCACCACGGTCCGCTGCGACGCGCCCTGCTTCGGTTACTCCTTCAAGGACCACCTGGAGGTCTGGCCGCAGCTCACCAGCCGCCTGCCGGTGACCATCTCGCTCGCCGCCGGTGCCGCCGTGCTGTGGCTGGTCGGCGGGATCACGGCCGGTGTCATCTCGGCCCTGAAGCCCGGCTCGATCTTCGACCGGTCCGCGATGGGTGTGGCCCTCGCGGGCGTCTCCCTGCCCATGTTCTTCACCGGACAGCTGGCCCTGCTGCTGTTCAGCTACCAGCTGGAGATCTTCGGCAGGACGTACGTCCCCTTCACCGAGAACCCCTCGCAGTGGGCCAACACCCTCTTCCTGCCCTGGTGTTCGCTGGCGCTGCTCTACTCGGCCATCTACGCCCGGCTCACCCGCTCGGGCATGCTGGAGACGATGAACGAGGACTACATCCGCACCGCGCGGGCCAAGGGCCTGCGCGAGCGCAACGTGGTCGTGAAGCACGGCCTGCGCGCCGCGCTCACCCCGCTGGTGACGGTCTTCGGCATGGACGTCGGACTGCTCCTCGGCGGCGCCCTCATCACCGAGACCGTGTTCTCCCTGCACGGCATCGGCGAGTACGCGGTCCAGTCGATCACCACCAACGACCTGCCCCCGATCCTCGGGGTGACCCTGCTCGCGGCGTTCTTCGTCGTCTTCATGAACCTTGTGGTGGACCTGCTGTACGCCACGATCGACCCGCGGGTGAGGCTCTCGTGACCGAACTGTCCAAGACCGGGGCCGCCGTCGGCGAGCCCGCACGCGCCGGGGACGCCCCGCAGGCGTTCCTCGAAGTGCGCGACCTCAAGGTGCACTTCCCGACCGACGACGGTCTGGTCAAGTCCGTCGACGGTCTCTCCTTCCAGCTGGAGAAGGGCAAGACCCTCGGCATCGTGGGCGAGTCCGGCTCCGGCAAGTCGGTGACCTCGCTGGCGATCATGGGCCTGCACCGGCTCGGCGCCCGCGGCAAGAACGTGAAGATGTCCGGCGAGATCTGGCTGGACGGCAAGGAACTGGTCGGCGCCGACCCGGACGAGGTGCGCCGGCTGCGCGGTCGCGACATGGCGATGATCTTCCAGGACCCGCTGTCCGCGATGCACCCGTACTACAAGGTCGGCAGCCAGATCGTCGAGGCGTACCGCGTCCACCACGACGTCAGCAAGAAGGTCGCCCGCAAGCGCGCCGTCGAACTCCTCGACCGCGTCGGCATCCCGGAGCCCGACAAGCGCGTCGACAGCTACCCGCACGAGTTCTCCGGCGGTATGCGCCAGCGCGCCATGATCGCCATGGCCCTGGTCAACAACCCCGAACTGCTGATCGCCGACGAGCCCACCACCGCGCTCGACGTGACCGTGCAGGCGCAGATCCTCGACCTCATCCGGGACCTGCAGAAGGAGTTCGGCTCCGCGGTCATCATCATCACGCACGACCTCGGCGTGGTCGCCGAGATCGCCGACGACATCCTCGTGATGTACGGCGGCCGCTGCGTGGAGCGCGGCCCGGTCGACGACATCTTCTACGGGCCGCAGCACCCCTACACCTGGGGCCTGCTCGGCTCGATGCCGCGCATCGACCGCGCCCAGACCGACCGGCTCATCCCGGTCAAGGGCCAGCCGCCGAGCCTCATCAACGTCCCCTCGGGCTGCGCCTTCAACCCGCGCTGCCCCTACGCGGACGTCCCCAAGGACAACATCACCCGCACCGAGCGCCCCGAGCTGCGCGAGGTCGGCGGCCGGCACTTCACCGCCTGCCACCTGTCGCAGGAGGACCGCACGCGGATCTGGACCGAAGAGATTGCGCCGAAGCTGTGAGCGAGACTGAGACCCGGGACGGGGCGACGGCTGTGAAGAAGGCGTCGGCCGACGACGAGAAACCGCTGCTCAGGGTCGAGGGCCTGGTCAAGCACTTCCCCATCAAGAAGGGCCTGCTCCAGCGGCAGGTCGGGGCGGTCAAGGCCGTCGACGGCATCGACTTCGAGGTGCGCCGGGGCGAGACCCTCGGCGTCGTCGGCGAGTCCGGCTGCGGCAAGTCGACCATGGGCCGGCTCATCACCCGCCTCCTGGAACCCTCCGGCGGGAGGATCGAGTTCGACGGCACGGACATCACGCACCTCAAGACCGCCGGCATGCGCCCCCTGCGCCGCGACGTGCAGATGATCTTCCAGGACCCGTACGGCTCCCTGAACCCCCGGCACACCATCGGCACCATCGTCTCGGCGCCCTTCAAGCTCCAGGGCGTCGAGCCCGAGGGCGGCGTGAAGAAGGAGGTCCAGCGCCTCCTGGAGCTGGTGGGGCTGAGCCCCGAGCACTACAACCGCTACCCCCACGAGTTCTCCGGCGGCCAGCGCCAGCGCATCGGCATCGCGCGCGCGCTCGCCCTCAAGCCCCGGATGGTCATCGCGGACGAGCCGGTCTCCGCGCTCGACGTGTCCATCCAGGCCCAGGTCGTCAACCTGATGGACGACCTCCAGGACGAGCTCGGCCTGACGTATGTGATCATCGCGCACGACCTGTCGGTGGTCCGCCACGTCTCCGACCGCATCGCGGTGATGTACCTCGGCAAGATCGTCGAGCTGGCCGACCGGGACTCGCTGTACGCGGCGCCGATGCACCCGTACACCAAGGCGCTGCTCTCGGCCGTGCCGATCCCGGACCCCAAGCGCCGGAACGCCAAGAGCGAGCGCATCCTGCTCAAGGGTGACGTCCCCTCGCCGATCGCGCCGCCGAGCGGCTGCCGCTTCCACACCCGGTGCTGGAAGGCCACGCAGGTCTGCAAGACCACCGAGCCGCCCCTCGCCGAGCTGAAGCCAGGGCAGCGGGTCGCCTGCCACCACCCGGAGAACTTCGAGGACCAGCAGCCCCAGGACGTCGTCCTGCTGACGGCCGCGAAGGAGGCGGGCGAGCTGGTGCCGGACGCGGTGAAGAAGGTGGAGCAGCCCGCGAAGCCGGAGGTCCCCGCGAAGCCGGAGGTGCCCGAGGCCCCCGAGGAGCCGGAGGCGCCCAAGAAGCCCGAGGAGCCGGAGAAGCCCGGCAAAGAATGACGCCAGACGGTGTGCGCCTTGCATTGCAAGGCGCACACCTGTTTGCGGGGCAGAATATACGGGTGTCTCCCTACCCGCTCGATCTGATCGGCATCTTCGTCTTCGCCATCTCCGGCGCGCTGCTGGCCGTCCGCAAGAACTTCGACGTCTTCGGCATCGCCGTCCTCGCCGAGGTCACCGCGCTGGGCGGCGGGCTGTTCCGGGATCTGATCATCGGCGCCGTGCCGCCCGCCGCCTTCACCGACCTGGGCTACTTCCTCACCCCGCTGCTCGCCGCGCTCCTCGTCTTCTTCCTCCACCCGCAGGTGGAGCGCATCCAGACGGGCGTGAACGTCTTCGACGCCGCCGGGCTCGGCCTCTTCTGTGTCGCGGGCACGACGAAGGCGTACGAGTACGGCCTCGGCCTGACCGCCTCCGCCACCCTGGGCCTCGCCACGGCGGTCGGCGGCGGTGTGCTGCGCGACGTCCTGGCCAACGAGGTGCCCTCGCTGCTGCGCTGGGACCGCGACCTGTACGCCGTGCCCGCGATGGTCGGCGCCGGAATGGTCGTCCTCTGCATCCAGCTCGACGCCCTGAACCCCCTCACCTCCGCGCTCGCCGCGGTCACGGCCTTCGTGCTGCGGCTGCTGGCGATGCGGTACCACTGGCGGGCGCCGCGGGCGTGGAACCGGCGGTCGGCGGCGGTCGAGGAGGGCTGACGGGCTGGCCGCGTCTTTTCCTGGTGAAACGTCACCGCAACGCATAAAGCTACCGCTTAGTAATGGCTTGTTGTAGCGTACCGGCATGGCTCAGGCATCCCAGGCGATCATCGGCGACAGCGAGTTCGACCGCGACACCGCGGTCACCCGACGCGAACCCGGCGTCTACGACATCGACCTCTCCGCCGGTTGGACGATCATCAGCGCCGTCAACGGCGGCTACCTCCTGGCGGTCCTCGGCCGCGCCCTCGCCGACGCGCTCCCGCACGCCGACCCGTTCACCATCTCCGCGCACTACCTGACCGCCTCCCAGCCGGGCCCCGCGGTCGTCCGCACGGACGTCGTACGCACCGGACGGACCCTGTCGACCGGTCAGGCCTCGCTCTTCCAGTACGACGACGAGGGCCGCGAGATCGAACGCATCCGCGTCCTCGCCTCCTACGGCGACCTGGACACCCTCCCGGACGACGTCCGTACGACGGCGAAGCCGCCCGCGATCCCGCCGATCGACCAGTGCTTCGGCCCGCAGGACGCCCCCGGCCCCATCCCCGGCAGCTCCGCGATCGCCGACCGGCTGTTCCTCAAGCTGGACCCCGCGACCCTCGGCTGGGCGCTCGGCGCGCCGTCCGGCAAGGGCGAGATGCGGTCCTGGTTCGGGCTCGCCGACGGCCGGGACGCCGATCCGTTCTCCCTGCTCCTCGCGGTGGACGCACTGCCGCCGACCGCTTTCGAGCTGGGCATCAGGGGCTGGGTCCCGACGGTCGAGCTGACCGTCCACATCCGCTGCCGCCCGGCGCCGGGACCGCTCCGGGTCGCCATCGCCACCCGCAACCTCGCCGGCGGCTTCCTGGAGGAGGACGCCGAGGTCTGGGACAGCGCCGACCGGCTGGTCGCACAGTCACGGCAGCTGGCCCGGGTCAGGCTGTCGGACTGAGGCGCGGGGCAGGCCGCCGGGAGCGAGTGGCCGTTCAACTGCTCGGGAGGGCGCACCGCCGCTTCTGTCACGGGCCTGTACCAGGGGCGAGTTACGGGGAGGCGTGAAAGGCCAGGTCGGGCGGGGTGGGTCGGTGAGCGTTTTGCTGTTCGCACAGGTTTGGCACAGCGCGAACCCAAGGGAGCCCCAAGCTGCGTTGATTCGATGCCGCCCACGAACTCTTTCATCGCTCTTGGAGTTGTTCCTCATGAAGCGTGCACGTCTCGTCCCCGCCGCCGCCCTGCTGGCGGCCGCACCCCTCTTCCTTGTGGCGTGCGGCTCCGGTGACACGTCGTCGTCCACCTCGAACAACGGCGGCTCCGGCGGGCAGCAGAGCTGTCAGGCCCCGTCGGGCGCGCCGTCCGGGGCTCCCTCGGGCGGCCCCTCCGGCGCACCCTCCGCGAACGGGCAGGCGCCTTCCGGTGCTCCCTCGGGCGCCCCGTCCGGCGCGCCGAGCGGCGCCCCCGGCGGTGGTGGCCAGAACGGTGGCCCCGGTGGCGGTGGCGGCTGCGGTGGCCCCGGCGGCGGTCAGCCGGGCCAAGGCGGCCAGGCCTCGAGTGGAGCCCCGAGCCAGGAGGCCACGGCGTCGGCGTCGGCGTCCAAGGACAGCTGACCGGCACATACGCGAGGAGGAGGGCGCGCCGGCGAAGGGGCGCGCCCTCCCGCGCGTTCGAACCGCCCGGTGGGAGGCGGCCGGCGCGGGACGACCCGGTTCAGTCGAGCCAGTGACGGCAGCCGATGCTGATCAGCCGCATACGGCGGCTCGCCAGCCGGGTCACCCGGCCGCGCTCCTCCTCCGGCTCGTCCACCGCCTGGAGGAACAGGGAGGCGGTCACCAGCATCTGATCGACGTAGAGACCCGCCAGCATCAGCCGGTCGTCGTCGGTCCACCCGTCCGTCTCGGGCCGTCTGGCCAGCTCGCTGCGCACCTCCTCGGCGAACCGGGCCAGCTGCCCCTGGATGGCGTCCCGCACCGGCTGGACACCGCCGTGCCGCTCGCGTGCGATGAAACGGACGTGCGCGGGGTATGCGTCCACATGGCGGGCGATCAGATCGACGGCGCGATCGATGAGTTCGTCACTGTCGCCGACCGCCGACATCAGATCCCCGAGGACGGGGTGCAGACTGCCCAGCGCCTCCTCGACCAGCGCGACACCGAGGTCCGCGGTCGACCGGAAGTGGCGGTAGAACGCGGTCGGGGCGACGCCCACGGCCCGGGTGACCTCGCGAAGTCCCAGGCTGCTGAGGCTCTGCTCCTCCAGCAGACCGAGCGCGGCGTCCATGAGCGCCTGCCGGGTCTTCTGCTTCTGGACCTGCCGGACACCGAGAGTGTGACTCATGCCATGCAGTTAACAACTGTTCTCCGTAATTGCAAAGCCGGGCGACGCGCTAGACTTGGCAGTCAGTGAACAACTGTAACTACAACCGTTCACCGACCTGTAACGAGAGGCGTTCCCACGATGTTGTTCCTCGTCGCCGCACTTCTGCTGCTGGGTGTCGTCCTGGGCACCGTGGCCCATGTGCCGCTGGCCGTCTCGTCCGCCCTCGGCGCCGGCATCGCCCTCTGGCTGGCGGTCTTCGCCTACCGCGAGCGTCACGGTCGTCGCAGCCGCACCACCGACTGACCGGCCACCGACTGACCGGCCACTGCCCAGCGCCGATCGACCATCCACGAGAGCCTGTTGGGAGCAGACCGACCATGCAACTCACCGCCGCACGCCGGACCGGAACCCCCACCACCGCCCGCCCCCGAGGCCGCGACGCCGACGGCATGGCCGTCGCCTCCTTCGTCCTCGGCCTCCTCGGCCTCCTCGTCCTGAACCTCTTCCTCGGCCCCATCGCCATCGTCCTGGCAGCGGTCGCCCTGAAGCGCGGCACGACGAGGCGAGGCCGCGCCTTCCTCGGTCTCGGCCTCGGCATCGCGGACCTCGTGGTCCTGGCCACGCTGATGCAGACGACGAACACAGTGTCCTGGAGCTTCTGAGGGCCGAATTCCCCGGCCCGGCCGTCCCGTGGCCAAGTCCGGGTGCACCCGCCGAGGCCACCGGAACAGGGCCCGTAGAATCGGGCTCACCATGGCTTACCTCGACCACGCGGCGACCACCCCGATGCTCCCCGAGGCGGCAGAGGCCCTGACCGCCCAGCTGAGCGTCACCGGCAACGCCTCCTCGCTGCACGCATCCGGCCGCCGAGCGCGGCGCACCGTCGAGGAGGCCCGCGAAACCCTCGGCGAGGCCCTCGGGGCGCGCCCCAGCGAGGTGGTCCTCACCTCCGGCGGCACCGAGGCCGACAACCTCGCCGTGAAGGGCCTGTACTGGTCCCGCCGCGACGCCGACCCGGCCCGCACCCGGGTCCTCGCGAGCCCCGTCGAACACCACGCCGTCCTCGACGCGGTCCACTGGCTCGGCGAACACGAGGGCGCCACCGTCGAGTACCTCCCGGTCGACCCGTACGGCCGAATCCACCCGGACGCCCTCCGCGAGGCCATCGCCCGCAACCCCGACGACGTCGCCCTGGCCACCGTGATGTGGGCCAACAACGAGATCGGCACGATCATGCCGGTCCGCGAACTCGCCGATGTCGCAGCGGAGTTCGGCGTCCCGCTGCACGCCGACGCGGTCCAGGCCTTCGGTCAGGTTCCGGTCGACTTCGAAGCCTCCGGCCTCGCCGCCATGACCGTCTCCGGCCACAAGATCGGCGGCCCGTACGGCATCGGCGCGCTGCTGCTGGGCCGCGAGTACAGCCCCGTGCCCGTCCTGCACGGCGGTGGCCAGGAGCGCCACGTCCGCTCCGGCACCCTCGACGTGCCGGCCGTCGCCTCCTTCGCGGTCGCCGGACGGCTCGCCGCCGAGCAGCGCGAGTGGTTCGCCCGGGAGATCGGCGCCCTGCGCGACGGCCTGGTCGAGGCCGTCCTCGCGGCCGTGCCGGACGCCATCCTGGGCGGGGACCCCTCCGCGGAGGGGCGCCTCCCGGCCAACGCGCACTTCACCTTTCCCGGCTGCGAGGGCGATTCCCTGCTCCTCCTCCTCGACGCCCAGGGCATCGAGTGCTCCACCGGCTCCGCCTGCACCGCCGGTATCGCCCAGCCCAGCCATGTCCTCCTCGCCACCGGCACCGACCCCGACCTGGCCCGCGGCACCCTGCGCTTCTCCCTCGGCCACACCTCCACGGAGGCGGATGTCGAGGCGGTCGCGAAGGCCATCGGCCCGGCGGTGGAACGCGCCCGCACGGCCGGCCTGAGCTGAACGCGATGTCCGGCACCCGTCGAGGTCAGGCGGGCGTCGACGCCCCGGCCTTCGCCGCCTCGCGCACCAGCTTCATGTACCGGTCCCAGTCCCAGCCCTCGCCGGGGTCGGTGTGGTCCGTGCCCGGGACCTCCACATGGCCGAGGATGTGCTCGCGGTCGAGGGGGATGTCGTACCGCGCGCAGATCCGGGCGGTCAGCCGCGCCGACGCCTCGTACATCTCGTCGGTGAAGTCCTCGGGCTTCTCGACGAAGCCCTCGTGCTCGATGCCGACGCTGCGCTCGTTGTAGTCGCGGTTGCCCGCGTGGTAGGCCACGTCCAGTTCGCGGATCATCTGGGTGACATGGCCGTCCTTGCGGACGATGTAGTGCGCCGCCGCGCCGTGCGCCGGGTCCTGGAAGACCCGCACGGCACTGTCGAAGCTGCCCTGGGTGACATGGATGATCACCATGTCTATGCCGAAGTCGTCCGGCCGGTCCGCCAGCCGCCAGTTCGCGTCCGACGCCGCGACCCACTTCGCACCGGTGTAGTCGACCTCGCCGTCCTTGCGCGGCTTCTCGACGCCGGGCACCCGCCACCACGCGCGCGTCAACTCGTCCCGGGCCACCAGGGCGGTGCCGGCGGCGGCCACGGCCGTGCCGATGAGCAGGGCCCGGCGACCGATGCGCCGCCCCGCGTCCTTGCCGCCGGACGGACCCCCGCCGATGTCCCCGGAACTGTTCTTCGAAGCCCGTCTTGTTCCCACGAGACCGTCAACGGATACTCGCGGGCTCCGGTTCCCGGCGCCCCGTACCCTGGAAGGGTTATGACTGAGATCTCGCAGCGCCCCCGCCCCCTCCGTGTCCTCGCCGCCATGTCCGGCGGGGTCGACTCCGCCGTGGCCGCCGCCCGCGCGGCGGAAGCCGGGCACGACGTGACGGGCGTCCACCTGGCGCTGTCCGCGAACCCGCAGTCCTTCCGGACCGGCGCGCGCGGCTGCTGCACCATCGAGGACTCACGCGACGCCCGGCGCGCCGCGGACGTCATCGGCATCCCCTTCTACGTGTGGGACCTCGCCGAGCGTTTCCGCGAGGACGTCGTCGAGGACTTCATCGCCGAGTACGAGGCCGGGCGCACCCCGAACCCGTGCCTGCGCTGCAACGAGAAGATCAAGTTCGCGGCCCTGCTCGACAAGGCCCTCGCCCTGGGCTTCGACGCCGTCTGCACGGGCCACTACGCCCAGGTGATCGTGCGCGAGGACGGCACGCGCGAGCTGCACCGCGCCTCCGACATGGCCAAGGACCAGTCGTACGTCCTCGGCGTGCTCGACGACAGGCAGCTCGCCCATGCCATGTTCCCCCTCGGCGACACGGTGACGACGAAGGACGAGATCCGCGCGGAGGCCGAGCGCCGGGGCCTCGCGGTCGCCAAGAAGCCCGACTCCCACGACATCTGCTTCATCGCCGACGGCGACACGCAGGGCTTCCTCGCCCACCGGCTGGGCCGGTCCGAGGGCGACATCGTCGACGAGTCCGGCAACGTCCTGGGCACCCACGAGGGCGCGTACGGCTACACCATCGGCCAGCGCAAGGGCCTGCGCATCGGCACCCCCGCCCCGGACGGCAAGCCGCGCTACGTCCTCGACATCTCCCCGGTGAACAACACGGTCACGGTCGGCCCCGCCGCCGCCCTCGACGTCGACGCCCTGACCGCGATCAGGCCCCGCTGGTGCGGTGCCGCCCCGACCGGCCCCGGCACCTACACGGCCCAGCTCCGTGCGCACGGCGGCGAGACGGAGGTCCGGGCGGAGCTGGTCGACAGCGAACTCCAGGTCCGCTTCACCGAGCCGGTGCGCGGAGTCGCCCCCGGCCAGGCGATCGTGCTGTACGACGGCACCCGTGTGGTGGGGTCGGCGACGATCGCGTCCACCACGCGCGTGCGGGAGGGCGTCGCGTAGGGCTCCGCGTCACGATCGTCGCTCCCCGGGTAGCCGTCCGCCCGTCCACGGCGCAGGCTGCTGGTAGCGCTCCCTCCGGGCGCCGTGACGGCCCATGGCGGCCACAACGGGCCACGGCGGGCCCGTAGGGGACGTATGGGGGACGTAGGAGGTCGCGATGACAGCCACAGATCCGGCCCGGCAGCCCGGAAACCGGTCGGGGCCGACCGGGGACCCGTCAGGGCCGACCGGGAACCCGACCGGGCCGTCCGGGCCGACGGGGAGCCCGCCCGGGCAGGCCGGAAACCCGTTCGGGGGTACTTCCGCTCCCGCGTCCAGGGACCGCCGGAGTCTCACTCACCGGGTCCGTTACGTACTGCGTCATCCCCGGCGCGTGCCCGCGCACGCCCGGCGGGTGGCGCGGGACACCTGGCTGCAGCTGAAGCACCGCGACCACATCTCCTACTACCGGGCCGTCATGGCCGCCGACACGGCGCGCAGCCCGGAGGCCGCCGTCGGGCACAACCCCTCCGTCGAGAAGTGGGAACGCATCGGCCGGATGCAGTTCGAATACCTCCTGCGGCACGGGCTGGAGCCCCGGCACCGGATGCTGGAGATCGGCTGCGGGAACCTGCGGGCCGGGCGCCTGTTCATCGACCACCTGGACCCCGGGAACTACTACGGGATCGACATCTCGCCGGCCATCCTCATGGAGGCCCAGCGCACCCTCGCGCGCGAGGGCCTGCAGTACAAGGTCCCGCACCTGACGCTCGTCGCCGACCTCACTTTCGCCTTCCTGCCGGCCGGTCACTTCGACGTCGTCCACGCCCACAGCGTGTTCTCGCACTCCCCGCCGCACGTCATCGAGCAGTGCCTCGCCCACGTCGGCCGCGTCCTCGCCCCCGGCGGCTTCTTCGACTTCACCTTCGGCCGCACCGAGGGCACCGAACACCAGGTGCTCCACGAGGACTTCTACTACCGGACCGACACCCTGATCGAACTCGCCCGGAAACACGGCCTGTCCGCCCGCTTCATGGACGACTGGGAGAAACTGCCGCACCGCCAGTCGAAGATCCGGGTGACCGTGGCGAAGGAGGGCGACGAGCGACCGGCCCCCGATGTCGGTGGCACGTCCTAACGTGGACCCATGAACATCTGCGTCTTCCTCTCCGCCGCCGATCTCGCCGACCGCTACACACGCCCCGCGAAGGAGTTCGCCACGCTGATCGGCAAGGGCGGGCACACGCTGGTGTGGGGCGGTTCGGACGTCGGGCTGATGAAGGTGGTCGCCGACGGTGTGCAGGAGGCGGGCGGCAGACTCCTGGGCGTCTCGGTCGAGTTCCTGTCGGCGAAGGCGCGGCCCGGCACCGACGAGATGGTGGTCGCGCGGGACCTCGCCGAGCGAAAGCGGCTGCTGCTGGAGAAGGCCGACGCGGTCGTCATCATGGTCGGCGGGACCGGCACGCTCGACGAGGCGACCGAGATCCTGGAGCTGAAGAAGCACGGCCACACCGAAAAGCCTGTGGTCCTCCTCAACACGGCGGGCTTCTACGACGGTCTGAAGGAACAGTTCCGGCGCATGGAGGACGAGGGTTTCCTGCCCCGCCCGCTCACCGACCTGGTGTTCTTCGCGGAGGAGCCGGTGGGGGCGATGGCGTACCTGGAGGAGAGCCGGGGAGTCGCCTGAGCCGTTTCTCGTCCCGCTCCGGTGATGCGAGCATGACGGCATGGCTACTCATGTGATCACCGGGGCGGGTTCCGGCATCGGCGCGGCCGTCGCCCGACGGCTGCACGAGCGCGGGGACGACCTCGTGCTGCACGCGCGCGACGCGGGCCGGGCGAAGGAGCTGGCGGCGGAGTTTCCCGGGGCGAGGACGCTGGTCGGAGACTTGGCGGACCCGGACAAGCTGTCCTGGGCCTTCTCCCACCAGACCCTGCCCGACCGCGTGGACTCCCTGCTGCACATCGCGGGCGTGGTCGACCTCGGGCCGGTCGGCGAGCTGACGCCCAAGACCTGGCGCCACCAGCTCAACGTCAACCTCATCGCTCCCGCCGAGCTGACCCGGCACTTCCTGCCCCAACTCCGGGCCGCCCGTGGGCACGTGGTGTTCGTCAACTCCGGCGCGGGGCTCAACGCGCACGCGGACTGGTCCGCTTACGCGGCCTCCAAGCACGGGCTCAAGGCACTCGCCGACTCCCTGCGGTGGGAGGAGCACGGGAACGGGGTGCGGGTGACCACGGTCTACCCGGGCCGCACGGCCAGCCCCATGCAGGCCAAGGTGCACCAGCAGGAGGGCAAGGAGTACGACCCCGCGCGGTGGATCGCCCCGGAGTCGGTCGCCACGACGATCCTCATGGCCCTGGACCTCCCCCGCGACGCGGAGGTGAACGACCTGACGGTCCGCCCTGGGAGCGCCTAGGAACTCGGGGGTTCGGGTTCGTTGGCAGCTGCCGGCCCGGTGGGGCTTCTCGCGCAGTTCCCGCGCCCCTGAAAGATCAGGCCCTGCGGGCCTGAAGGGCGACGGGCCGTGGGCCGAAAAGCACGGGGCGCAGCCCCTGCTTTTCAGGGGCGCGGGGAACTGCGAGACCAGCCCCCACCGGAGCCGCGGATGGGGGTCGAAGGGGCGCAGCCCCTGGGGGACGGGTAGGGGCGGCGGGGGCGGAAAACGTAGGCTTCGGCACGTGACAAAAGACCTCAGCTTCGGCCCAGCCACCGGCATCGGCTCCATGCCCGGCGGCGACGCCAGAGAGGCCGCCAAGACCGTCACCGGCACCTTCGAGTGGCCGGAGACCGGCATGGCGTACCTCCCCGAACTCCCCGCCAGAGGCCCCGGCGCCGACATGATCGGCAGAACCGCCGGCATGCTCGTCGAGCTGTACGCGCGCGTGGAACCCAGCGGCTGGCGGATCGGCGACCGGCCGGGCCGGGACACCAAGCGGGCCAGGTCATGGCTGGGCGAGGACCTGGACGCGCTGGAGGAGTTCACCCAGGGCTACCAGGGCCCACTGAAGGTGCAGGCCGTCGGACCGTGGACGCTCGCCACCGCCCTGGAGCTGAAGAACGGCGAGGCCGCCCTCTCCGACCCCGGCGCCTGCCGGGACCTCGCCGGCTCGCTCGCCGAGGGGCTGCGCCAGCACCTCGCCGAGGTGCGGCGGCGCGTCCCCGGCGCCCGGATCGTGCTCCAGCTCGACGAGCCGTCCCTCGTCGCCGTCCTGCGCGGCCAGGTGAAGAGCGCGAGCGGCTACCGGACCCACCGCGCCGTCGACCGCCAGCTCGTCGAGGCAACGCTCAGGGACGTCATCGGCGTCCACGCCCCGAGCGGGGACACTGAAGGGGGCGAGACCGCGAAGGGCCCGGTCATCGTGCACTCCTGCGCCCCCGACGTACCCTTCGCGCTCCTCCGCCGCGCCGGTGCCGACGGCATCTCCTTCGACTTCACCTTGCTCACTGAGCGTGACGACGACATCATCGGGGAAGCGGTGGAAGGAGGCACGAAGCTGCTCGCCGGTGTCGTGCCGACCACCGAGGGGGCATTGTCAGACCCTGCCGGTAGCGTCATGGGTGTCAGGACGCTGTGGCGCAGGCTGGGACTGCATCCGGGGCTTCTCGCGGAGGCGGTCACGGTCACTCCGACGTGCGGGCTCGCGGGGGTCTCCCCGGCGTACGCGCGCCGGGCGCTCGCCCACTGCGTCAAGGCGGCGAGATCTCTCGCGGACAACCCAGAGTGACGGAGGACAAGACGGTGGCCGGCGACAAGGACGCACAGCCCACATCGGTACCCAGCGAGGCATCGGTACCCGCCGAGGCGCGCGAGAAGCACGCGCGGCTCGCCGGAGAGATCGAGGAGCACCGCTTCCGGTACTACGTGAAGGACGCTCCCGTCGTCAGTGACGCGGAGTTCGACGAACTCCTGCGCACCCTGGAGGCGTTGGAGGAGGAGTACCCCGAGCTGCGCACCCCGGACTCGCCGACGCAGAAGGTCGCCGTCGAGTACGAGACCGACCTCGCCGAGGTGGAGCACCGCGAGCGCATGCTCTCCCTCGACAACGTCTTCGACGACGCGGGGCTCGCCGCCTGGGCCGACCGCGTCGCCAAGGACGTCGGCACATCCGACTACCACCTGCTGTGCGAGCTCAAGATCGACGGCCTCGCGGTGAACCTGACGTACGAGGACGGCAGGCTCACCCGCGCCGCCACCCGGGGCACCGGACGGACCGGCGAGGACATCACACCCAACGTCATGACGATCGCGGAGATCCCGCACCGGCTGAAGGGCGACCGCGTCCCGCGCCTCGTCGAGATCCGGGGCGAGGTCTACTTCCCCATGGAGGCCTTCCAGGGCCTCAACGCACGCCGTGTGGCGGCCGGTGAGAAGCCGTACGCCAACCCCCGCAACTCCGCCTCGGGTTCACTGCGCCAGAAGGACCCGAAGGTCACGGCCACCCTGCCCCTGCACATGGTCGTCCACGGCATCGGCGCCCTGGAGGGCTTCGACGGCGGTTTCACCCGCCTCTCCCAGGCCTACGACCTGCTCAAGTCCTGGGGCCTGCCCACCGCCCAGCACAACAGGGTGGTCGACGACCTCGACGGCGTACGGGAGTTCATCGCCTACTACGGCGAGCACCGCCACTCCGTGGCGCACGAGATCGACGGCGCGGTCGTCAAGCTCGACGAGATCCCCCTCCAGGGCCGCCTCGGCTCCACCTCGCGGGCGCCGCGCTGGGCCATCGCGTACAAGTACGCGCCGGAGGAAGTCAACACCAAGCTCGTCAACATCCGTGTGGGTGTGGGCCGTACGGGCAGGGTGACGCCGTACGCCCAGGTCGAGCCGGTGACGGTCGCGGGTTCGGAGGTCGAGTTCGCGACCCTGCACAACCAGGACGTGGTCAAGGCCAAGGGCGTCCTCATCGGCGACACGGTGGTGCTGCGCAAGGCCGGTGACGTCATCCCGGAGATCCTCGGCCCGGTCGCCGACCTGCGGGACGGCAGCGAGCGCGAGTTCGTGATGCCGGCCGAGTGCCCGGAGTGCGGTGAACCGCTGGCGCCCGCCAAAGAGGGCGACATCGACCTGCGATGCCCGAACTCCCGCAGCTGCCCTGCCCAGTTGCGCGAGCGGCTCTTCTACCTCGCCGGGCGCAAGTGCCTCGACATCGAGAACTTCGGATACGTCGCCGCCGCCGCGCTCACCAAGCCGCTGGAGCCGCCCCAGCCGCCGCTCCTGGACGAGGGCGACCTCTTCGACCTGACCATCGAGAACCTGCTGCCCATCAAGGCGTACGTCCTCGACCAGGACAGCGGTCTGCCCAAGCGCGACCCGAAGACCGGTGAGGAGAAGATCGCCACGGTCTTCGCCAACCAGGAGGGCGCGCCGAAGAAGAACGCGATCGCGATGCTGGAGAACATCCGGGCGGCCAAGGAGCGGCCGCTCGCCCGCATCCTGACCGGCCTGTCGATCCGGCACGTCGGACCGGTGGCCGCCGAGGCGCTCGCGCGTGAGTTCCGTTCGATCGAGCGTATTGAGCAGGCGACCCAGGAGGAGCTGGCGACCACCGACGGCGTCGGGCCGATCATCGCGGCCTCGCTCAAGGAGTGGTTCGCGGTGGACTGGCACCAGGAGATCCTCCGCAAGTGGCGGGCTGCCGGGGTCCGTATGGAGGAAGAGAGCTCCGGGGAGGACCAGGGCCCCCGGCCGCTCGAAGGGCTCACCGTCGTCGTGACCGGCACACTCGAACACCACACCCGCGACGGGGCCAAGGAGGCGCTGCAGAGCCGGGGCGCCAAGGTGACCGGGTCGGTGTCGAAGAAGACCTCCTTCGTGGTGGTCGGTGAGAACCCGGGCTCCAAGTACGACAAGGCGATGCAGCTCAAGGTGCCCGTCCTGAACGAGGACGGCTTCGCCGTGCTGCTCGAACAGGGGCCCGACGCGGCGACGGAAGTCGCGCTTCCGCCCGAGGAGTAGGGGTTGAAGGCCACCCGTTCGGCGCATACCAGATGCATACGGGTGGCCGGTCGCATTCGGGTAACCGACGTCGACCGCTGCCCGTGGAAGCCTTGTGCGGCCTACTGTTGAGATGTGCGCCTGCCGTGCCCGGACGCGTGGTGGGTTTTCGGACGCGGTGCCGTTGAGGGTTGTCGGGAGCAACGGGCCGCGTGGCGTGGGCACCGCCGGCTGTGAGAGGGACGGGAATGGAACCGACCGAGAGCGTCGCCCCGGACTCACGGCTGCGCCTGCGCCGGGTGTCCGGGGCCTGGCGACGGGGGCGCTCCCTGCTCATGGGGGTACGCCCGTTCGAGGGAAGCCGGGAGCGGGTTCTCGGGCAGGCGACGGCGGACCCCGTGGTCGGGACGTCATGGCCGCCGGGCCGTGCGGGCGCGCGCGCCCACGGCTCCCTCGTACCCGGCCCGGCACAGCTCACCGTCGGCACCGCGGTCGGCACGGGCGGCGGCCCTTCCATCACCGGTGCGCTCAGCGAGGACCGGGGACACGAACTGCCGGGCCACGACGCCGAGCGGCACATGTCCTGGCCCGCGCTGCCCGCCGTGATCGTGGGTCTCGCGGGCGCCATCCTGGGCGCCGGTTTCTACCGGGCGTTCGTCGGCCAGCACGCGCTCTTCCCGTCCGGCGCCGTCGGCTGGTCCCTCGCCCTGCTGACCGGCATCATCGTCGGCCACCTCGTCGCCATGGGCCGCGCCCGCTGGTGGGGCGGCACCGGCTCCGGCGCCGCCCTCACCCTCGCCGTCCTGCTGCTGTACGGGTGGGTGGCCGCCGGGATGGTCAGCCTCACCGTCGTCGTCCTCGTCGGCGTCGCCCGCCGGGGCCGCTGGCGCCAGGGCGTGCTGCACGGCGCGGTCGACATCCTCGGCATCGGCGCCAGCGCCCTCGTCCTGAGGGTCTTCGGCCGTGTCCCCTCGGTCGAGCGGCCCTGGGACCCCGAAAGCTGGAACCTCTACTCGGCGCCCCAGGTGGCGCTGGTCGCCATCGCCTATCTCGCCGTCACCCGCGCTCTGCTCTGGTATCTGGCCGCGCCGCGCGGCGGTGTTCCCACCGTCGCGCGTACGGCCCTGGTCAGACAGGGGCTCGTCGCCGTCGCGCTGCTCGGTATCGCCCCGCTCGTCTGTGTCGTCGCCCTCGCGCAGCCCCTGCTGCTGCCGCTCTTCGCCATCCCCCTCATCGCGCTCGACTCCACCCTGTGGATAGCCCGCGCCCGCGCCGAGGAGCAGCTGCGCGACCCGCTCACCGGACTGCCGAACCGCCAATGGCTGCTCGAACGCACCTGGACCGCTCTGGACGACGCCGAACGCATCGGGGCCAGGTCGGCGCTGATGCTGATCGACCTAGACCGCTTCCGGTCCGTCAACGACACGCTCGGCCATCTCGCGGGCGACCGTCTGCTGTTGCAGATAGCCGATCGGTTGCGGGTCGCCCTGCCACGCGGAGCGGAGGCCGCGCGGCTCGGCGGCGACGAGTTCGCCGTCCTGCTGCCCGTCGCCGACTCCACGACGTCCGCGTCGCGCGTCGCACGCAACCTCGTCGCCGCGCTCGGCTCGCCGCTCGACCTCGACGGGCTCACCCTCGTCCTGGAGGCCAGCGCCGGGGTCGCCGTCTTCCCCGACCACGCCCTCGACGCGGAGGGGCTGCTGCGGCGGGCGGACGTGGCGATGTACCAGGCCAAACGCGACCGGACGGGCGTCGAGGTCTACGAGTCCAAGCGGGACTCGAACACCCCGGACCGGCTCGGTCTGCTGGGCGACCTGCGCCGCGCGCTCGACGCGCAGGAGGTCGAGCTGCACTACCAGCCGAAGGTCCGCTTCGACGGGCAGGTCGCCGGCCTGGAAGCGCTGGTGCGGTGGGTGCATCCGGAGCGCGGGAAGGTGCCGCCGGACGAGTTCATAGCGATCGCCGAGTCGTCCGGGCTGATGCCGCATCTCACGGAGTACGTCCTGGAGACGGCGCTCGGGCAGGTGGCCAGGTGGCGGGCGCAGGGGCTGCATGTGCCGGTCGCCGTGAACGTCTCCCCGCGCGATGTCCACACCCCCGGCTTCGCGGGCGCGGTGGCCGCGCGGCTCGCCCGCCACGGGGTGCCGGCCGGGTCGTTGCAGCTGGAGATAACGGAGCATGTGCTGCTCGAAGACCCGCAGCGGGCCGCGGACACCCTGGCCGGGCTGACCGGGCACGGGGTGAAGATGTCGCTCGACGACTTCGGCACGGGGTATTCGTCGCTGGTGCATCTGCGGCGGCTGCCGGTGAGCGAGCTGAAGATCGACCGGTCGTTCGTGGCCCGGCTGGCGATCGACAACGAGGACGCGGAGATCGTGCGCTGCACGGTCGATCTCGCGCATTCGCTGGGACTGCTCGTCGTCGCGGAGGGCGTCGAGGACGACGAGACGTGGGAGCGGTTGCGGGATCTGGGGTGTGACGCGGTGCAGGGGTGGCTGGTCGCGGCCGCGATGCCGCCGGAGGAGACCACGGCGTGGCTTCGGGCGCGGGGGTCTCGGGGGTGGCAGCGGCCGGCCGCGGCGTTGCCGGCGGCTACCGCCGAGGAGTGACGAGGGCGCCTGACCGCTCGGGGGGTGCGGGTTCGGTTGGCGGGTGCGGCTCCGGTGGGGCTTCTCGCGCAGTTCCCCGCGCCCCTGAAAAGCCCGGGCTGCGCCCCGAGCTTTCGGCCCCACCCGCCCGTCTTCTTGCAGCCCGCCCGCCCGTCGCCTTTCTGGTCCGCGCGGCTGTGGGTCTTCCAGGCCCGCAACGGCCTGGTCTTTTGGGGGCGCGGGGAACTGCGCGAGAAGCCCGACTTACCCGCACTCGCCGACGCTCAAGTACCCCCGAGCTATGCGGCGCCCCGGCCCAGCGGCGCGGCAAGCGCCCCGCGCCCCATAGGATTGGCGCCAAACCACACACACTCACCCCAGAGGATCGCTGCATGCCTGGCATTACGCGCGAGGAGGTCGCCCACCTCGCCCGGCTGGCGCGTCTGGAGCTGAAGCCCGAAGAGCTCGAACACTTCGCAGGCCAGCTGGACGACATCATCGGCGCGGTCGCCCGCGTCAGCGAGGTCGCCGACCAAGATGTACCGCCGACCTCGCACCCGCTGCCGCTGACGAACGTCATGCGCGCGGACGAGGTCCGTCCGTCGCTCACCCCCGAGCAGGCGCTTTCCGCCGCCCCGGCCCAGGAGCAGCAGCGTTTCAAGGTGCCGCAGATCCTGGGGGAGGACTGATCACGTCATGACCGACAGCATCATCAAGCTCACCGCGGCGGAGATCGCCGCGAAGATCGCCGCCGGCGAGCTCACCGCCGTGGAGGTCACCGAGGCCCACCTGGCCCGGATCGAGGCCGTCGACGAGAAGGTGCACGCCTTCCTGCACGTCGACCGCGAGGGCGCCCTCGCGCAGGCCCGCGCCGTCGACGAGAAGAAGGCCAGGGGCGAGAAGCTCGGGCCGCTCGCCGGTGTCCCGCTCGCGCTCAAGGACATCTTCACCACGGTCGGTATTCCCACCACCGTGGGGTCGAAGATCCTCGAAGGGTGGATCCCGCCCTACGACGCGACGCTCACCAAGAGGCTCAAGGACGCCGACGTCGTCATTCTCGGCAAGACCAACATGGACGAGTTCGCCATGGGGTCCTCCACCGAGAACAGCGCGTACGGGCCCACCGGCAACCCGTGGGACCTCACTCGCATCCCCGGCGGCTCCGGCGGCGGTTCCTCCGCCTCCCTCGCCTCCTACCAGGCGCCCCTCGCCATCGGCACCGACACCGGCGGTTCCATCCGTCAGCCGGCCGCCGTCACGGGCACGGTGGGCGTGAAGCCGACGTACGGGGCGGTCTCCCGCTACGGCATGGTGGCGTTCTCCTCCTCCCTCGACCAGGGCGGACCCTGCGCCCGTACGGTCCTGGACGCGGCGCTGCTGCACGAGGTGATCGCCGGACACGACCCGCTCGACTCCACCTCCATCGACGCCCCGGTCCCGCCGGTCGTCGAGGCCGCCCGCAACGGCAGCGTCGCCGGGATGCGCGTCGGTGTCGTCAAGCAGTTCCGCGGCGAGGGCTACCAGGCCGGTGTGGTGCAGCGGTTCGACGAGTCGGTCGAGCTGCTGAAGGAGCTGGGCGCCGAGATCGTCGAGCTGGACTGCCCGTCCTTCGACCTGGCGCTGGCCGCGTACTACCTCATCGCGCCGAGCGAGTGTTCGAGCAACCTCGCCCGCTTCGACGGTCTGCGCTACGGCCTGCGTACCGGCGACGACGGCACCCGTTCCGCCGAGGACGTCACCTCCCTCACCCGTGAGGCGGGCTTCGGCCCCGAGGTGAAGCGCCGCATCATGCTCGGCACGTACGCGCTCAGCTCCGGCTACTACGACGCGTACTACGGCAGCGCCCAGAAGGTCCGTACGCTCATCACGCGGGACTTCGAGAAGTCGTTCGAGAAGGTCGACGTCATCGTCTCGCCGACCACGCCGACCACCGCCTTCCCGATCGGCGAGCGTGCCGACGACCCGATGGCGATGTACCTCGCGGACCTGTGCACCATCCCGACCAACCTCGCGGGCAACGCCGCGATGTCCCTGCCCTGCGGTCTCGCACCGGAGGACGGGCTGCCGGTCGGGCTGCAGATCATCGCCCCGGCACTGAAGGACGACCGTCTTTACAAGGTCGGCGCCGCCGTCGAGGCCGCCTTCGTGGAAAAGTGGGGGCACCCGCTCCTGGAGGAGGCTCCGTCGCTGTGAGCAACGCACTGTCCAAGGCCAAGGACTTCCAGAAGTCCAAGTCCGGTACGTACGTGTCCATCGCCACCACCGCCTTCGGCGCGTGGGGCATCGCCAAGCGGATCAAGAAGGCCCGCGCCGAGCAGGACACACTGCGGCTGATCGACGCGTCCGTGGCCGCCGTCGGCATCGTCACCGGCCTCGCCATCCTGTACCGCGAACTGAAGCGGCTGGGCGACGACGACGTCCTGCTGGGCTGAGAGGGAAGTTAGACCGTGACCACCACGACCGACCTGGTGTCGTACGAGGACGCTCTCGCGTCGTACGACCCCGTCATGGGCCTCGAGGTCCATGTCGAACTCGGCACCAAGACCAAGATGTTCTGCGGCTGTTCGACCGAACTCGGTCAGGACGCCAACACGCAGACCTGCCCCACCTGCCTCGGTCTGCCCGGCGCGCTCCCGGTCGTCAACGCGATCGGCGTCGAGTCCGCGATCAAGATCGGTCTCGCGCTGAACTGCGAGATCGCCGAGTGGTGCCGCTTCGCCCGGAAGAACTACTTCTATCCGGACATGCCGAAGAACTTCCAGACCTCCCAGTACGACGAGCCGATCGCCTTCAACGGCTACCTCGACGTGCAGCTGGAGGACGGCGAGACCTTCCGCGTGGAGATCGAGCGCGCCCACATGGAGGAGGACACCGGCAAGTCGACGCACGTCGGCGGTGCCACCGGCCGCATCCACGGCGCCTCGCACTCGCTGCTCGACTACAACCGCGCGGGCATCCCGCTCATCGAGATCGTCACCAAGCCGATCGAAGGCGCGGGCGAGCGGGCTCCCGAGGTCGCCAAGGCGTACGTCCGTGAGCTGCGCGAGGTCATCAAGGCGCTCGGCGTCTCGGAGGCCCGTATGGAGATGGGCCAGATGCGCTGCGACGTGAACCTGTCGCTGCGCCCGAACGGCACCGAGAAGTTCGGTACGCGTTCCGAGACGAAGAACGTGAACTCGCTGCGGTCCGTGGAGCGGGCGGCCCGCTTCGAGATCCAGCGGCACGCGGCCGTGCTGAGCGGCGGCGGGACGATCATCCAGGAGACCCGGCACTTCCACGAGGACACGGGGTCCACGACCTCGGGCCGCGTGAAGGAGGAGGCCGAGGACTACCGGTACTTCCCCGAGCCGGACCTGGTGCCGGTCGCCCCCTCCCGCGAGTGGGTCGAGGAGATCCGGTCCGGGCTGCCCGAGCTGCCGCTGGTCCGCCGCAACCGGCTCCGCGAGGAGTGGGGCATCAGCGGCACCGACATGCAGGCCATCCTCAACGCCGGTGCGCTGGACCTGATCGTCGCCACCATCGAGGCCGGGGCGGACGCCGCCTCCGCCCGCAAGTGGTGGATGGGTGAGCTGGCCCGCAGCGCCAACGAGTCGGGCAAGGCGCTGGACGAGCTGGCGATCACGCCGCAGCAGGTCGCCCGGGTCACCGAGCTGGTCGCGAAGGGCGACCTGAACGACAAGCTGGCGCGCCAGGTCATCGAGGGTGTCCTCGCGGGCGAAGGCACCCCGGACGAGGTCGTCGACAAGCGCGGTCTGAAGGTCGTCTCCGACGAGGGCGCCCTGACGACGGCCGTCGAGGAGGCCATCGTCGGCAACCCGGCCATCGCGGACAAGATCCGCGGCGGCAAGGTCGCCGCGGCCGGTGCCCTGGTCGGCGCGGTCATGAAGGCCACGCGTGGTCAGGCGGACGCGGCACGCGTCAAGGAGCTGATCCTGGAGAAGCTGGGCGTCAGCGAGGGCTGAACGACCGGCGGTTCCGCCACGTATCCCTGAGGGCGGCGCATCACTGCGATGGGCCGCCCTCAGGCGTGCGCACGGCGGTGACCCAGGGCGACAGAGTGCCGCCGTTTGTCCTGTGAGGTGGCTCCCATCCCCTGTGAGGAGACCCTCAAACGGGCCAAACGATCACATTGTGGTGCGACAGTTGCCTGGAACCCCTCATGTCTCCCCTCCCCAGGAGCCCGCTCCGTGGCAGCCCTTGCGCGCTGGTGTGTCCGGCACCGTCTCGTCACCGTAGTTCTGTGGCTTCTCGCCTTCGCCGGCGCGGCCGCCGGCGCCGCCGTCGCGGGAGCCGCGTACTCGAACGACTACAAGACCCCCGGAACCGAGTCCAGCCGCGCCACCGACCTCCTGAGCAAGGGCTTCCCGGGCGTCAGCGGCGACAGCGCCACCGTCGTCTGGCACAGCGATGACGGCTCCGTGCGCGCCGCCGCCGTCGAGCAGACGATGACCCGGACCCTCGACGAGATCGCCGAGCTGCCGGGCATCGCCGCCGTGACCGACCCGTACGACGGCGCCGACGGTGGCCGGATCAGCGAGGACGGCCGTACGGCGTACGCCACCGTCACCTTCGACGAGCCCGCCGGGGACGTGGAGAAGGCGCGGGCCGAGGCCGTCGTCGACACGGCGAAGGCCGCCGAGGGCGACGGGCTCCAGGTGGAGCTGGGCGGCAGCGCCATCGGGCTCACCGAGACCTCCGGCGGACACCTCGCCGAGATCGTCGGCGTGCTCGTCGCCGCCGTGGTCCTCTTCCTGGCCTTCGGTTCACTCGCGGCCAGTCTGCTGCCGATCGCGACCGCCCTGGTCAGTGTGGGCACCGCCTACGCGGGGATCACCCTGCTCGGGCACGCCATGACGGTCGCCGACTTCGCGCCCATGCTGGGCACCCTGATCGGCCTCGGCGTCGGCATCGACTACGCGCTGTTCATCGTGACCCGCCATCGCCGGGGACTGAAACGGGGCCTGTCCGTCGAGGAGGCCGCGCGGAACGCGGTCGCGACCACCGGGCGGGCCGTCGTCTTCGCGGGCGCCACGGTCTGCATAGCGCTGCTCGGCATGCTGATCCTGCGGCTCGGTTTCCTCAACGGCGTCGCGATCGCCGCCTCCCTCACCGTGGTCCTCACCGTCGCCGCCTCCGTCACGCTGCTGCCGGCCCTGCTGTCGTTCATCGGCATGCGGGCGCTGAGCCGCCGCGAGCGCCGCCGCCTCGCCGAGCACGGCCCCGAACCCGAGCTGGCCACCGGCTTCGCCGCCCGCTGGTCCGCCTTCGTGGAGCGGCACCCCAAGAAGCTGGGCGCGATCGCCCTCGTCGTCATGACCCTGCTGGCCCTGCCCACGCTCGGACTGCGCCTGGGCACCTCCGACCAGGGAAACGACCCGAGGACGACGACCACACGCCAGGCGTACGACCTTCTGGCGGAGGGCTTCGGGCCCGGGGTGAACGGCCCGCTCACCCTGGTCACCAAGGTGGACGGCGCCGCCGACAAGCTCGCGCTCGACAGCCTGGACACCACGCTGCGGGCCACCGAGGGCGTCTCGGCGGTGACCCCGGTGACGTACAGCGGCGGCGACACCGCCTACCTCACCGTCGTACCGGAGTCGTCCCCGCAGTCCGAGAAGACCAGCGAGCTGGTCGAACGGCTGCGCGGCGAGGTACTGCCGCGCGCCGAGACCGGCACGACCCTCGATCTGCACGTCGGTGGTGTGACCGCCGGATACGACGATTTCGCGGACGTGATCGTCGGCAAGCTGCCGCTGTTCGTCGGTGTCGTCATCGGCCTGGGCTGTCTGCTGCTCCTGCTCGCCTTCCGCTCCATCGGGATACCCCTCAAAGCCGCCGCGATGAACGTGGCCGCCGTCGCCGCCGCGTTCGGCGTGGTCGTCGCGATCTTCCAGTGGGGCTGGGGGAGTGAGCTGCTGGGGCTGGGCAGCGCGGGCCCGATCGAACCCTTCCTCCCCGTGATCATGGTCTCGGTCCTCTTCGGGCTCTCGATGGACTACCAGGTCTTCCTGGTCAGCCGGATGTACGAGGAGTGGCTGGAGACCGGCGACAACCGGCGCGCGGTCCGCGTCGGCCTCGCCGAGACCGGCCGGGTGATCAACTCGGCGGCGGTCATCATGATCTCCGTCTTCCTCGCCTTCGTGCTGAGCGGCGACCGCGTGATCGCCATGTTCGGCATCGCGCTCGCCGCCGCCGTCGCCCTCGACGCCTTCGTCCTGCGTACGCTCCTCGTCCCCGCCCTGATGCACCTGCTCGGCGGCGCCAACTGGTGGCTGCCCCGCTGGCTCGACCGCCGCATGCCCCGCATCAGCATCGAACCGCCCGAATCCCGCGCCGCCCATGAGAGGCTGGCCGCCGCGACGGACGCCGAGGCGGCGGACGTACTGGCGGGGGACGCCGGGGACGGACCGGCGGGGGACCCCGAGGACGTACCGGCGCGGGACGCCGACGCGACGGATGTACGGGCGAAGGAGCGACAGCCGGATGTACGCGATATCCCTGGGTGACGACGGAGCCGAACTGCGGCCCCTGGAACCCTGGCACGCCGAGGAGTTCCTCACGCACCTGGAGCGGGGGCGGGACTTCATCAACCAGTACATCCCCTTCGGCCAGACCGCCACGGACATCGACGGCGCGCGCGCCGTCCTCCAGCGGTACGCCGACATGCGCGCCGCCGACACCGGCTCCCTGCACGGCATCTGGCTCGACGGCAAGCTCGTCGGCGGGGTCCTCTTCCTCGACTTCGACGCGGAGAACGCCAACTGCGAGGTCGGCTGCTGGCTGGAGCCCGCCGGCACGGGCCGGGGGCTGGTCACGCGCGCGATGCGCATCCTCATCGACTGGGCCGTCGACGTGCGAGGCGTCCACCGGGTCGAATGGATCGCGGCCTCCGGCAACACACCGAGCCTGAACGTGGCCCGGCGGCTCGGCATGGTCCGGGACGGTGTGCAGCGGGAGAGATATCCCCACCAGGGGGTCCGGCACGACTTGGAGATATGGTCCGTCCTGGCGCCCGAATGGCGAGCGGCACGCGCCCGCAGCGCTCACAGCGATCATTAAGAAACCTCTCAGACAACATTCGTACGGTGCGAGGTATGGGAACCAAGACAGCTGACGAGACCGGAGCCGAGACGGGCGCCGAGGCCAAGAAGAACGAGGAGTCGGTGAACGTCACCAAGGAGGACGCGGCGAAGGAGGAAGCCGCGACGGAAGCCCACGGCACGGTCGAGGCCGGCGACTCCGAGGTGGCCGGTGGCTCCGAGGAGGCCGGCGAGTTCGACGAGGGGTTCCCGCCGGTTGCCGCGAAGGCGTCTTCCGGCGTCGGGCAGGGTGCCGCCGGCATCGTGTCCGTGGTGCTCGGGCTGGTCTCGCTGACGGGCGGCTGGGTCGGCACGGTCGCCTCCGCACGCGAGGAGATCACCGGCCAGCTGGAGATGCAGGCCGCGTCGAACGCGACCGTCGCCACGCAGCTCCAGGCGGTCTACGGCGATGCCTGGCAGGCCTCCGCGCTGTGGGGCGGCGTCTTCGCGCTGATCGGGCTGATCGTCGGTGTCGCCGTGCTGGCGCGGCCCGCGTTCGGCGACCCCGACCAGGTCCAGGCGCCGTGGATCAAGTCGGCCGCCTGGGCCGGTGTCTCGGTCGGCTTCATCGGCCTGGTGCTGGCCGTTCTGAAGTACTCCGACATCCTGCTGGCACTGCCGAGCACCTGACATCCGCCCGTCCGGCAGGACGGCTTCTGAGGGGCCTTAGGCCCGTCGTAGGTATCCCTACGACGGGCCTAAGGCCCCTCCCCGCGTTCAAGATGCGGAACTCTCCCGATGTGGCCGCCCCACCTTGGAGACGAAGGTTGAGGCATCGCAGAAAGCGAGCCAGACCGACTCTTCACGAGGGGTACGAGATGTTCGAGTACGAGTTCCACCACATCCGTTCCGCGCGGCTGATCCGCGAGGCGGAGCAGCACCGCCAGGTACGAGAGGCCCGCCGCGCCCGCCGCGAGGCCGCACACGACTCCAGGACCACGGCGAGGTCCACGTCGAGGGAGGGCGACAAGGACACCGAGAGGCGGGTGCTCGGTGACCGCATGCGCCGGCTCCGCTTCCCGCGCGCGGCGTGAGAGGGCCGGCCTGCCCGGGGGCGGACGACCGCCTCCCGGCGCTCCGGGGCCTGCGGATAATCGGTGCCGAGGTGTCCGAGGGCCGTGCGATGCTCGGCGATGTGGAGACCAGGTCCGTCAGTCCGGTGTTCGTCGGTCGTGCCGACGAACTGGAGGTGTTGCGCGAGGCCTTGGCCCGCGCCGGTGGAGGAGCCGCGCGGGCGGCGGGGAGCGGGGGAGACGGGAGAGACGGGAGAGACGGGAGAGACGGGGGCGGGCCGCAGGCGCTGCTGCTCGGCGGTGAGGCCGGGGTGGGCAAGACCCGCCTGGTCGAGGAGTTCGCCGGCGAGGCCGCGCGCGGGGGCGCGGTCGTCGCGCTCGGCGGCTGCGTCGAGATCGGCGCCGACGGACTGCCCTTCGCACCCTTCTCCACCGCCCTGCGCGCCCTGCGCCGCGAGCTGCCCGACGAACTGGCCGCCGCGGCCGCCGGACAGGAACGGGAACTGGCCCGGCTGCTGCCCGAGTTGGGCGAGACCCCACGCGCACGGCACGACGAGGAGGGCACGGCCCGCCTCTTCGAACTCACCGCCCGCCTCCTGGAACGCCTCGCCGCCGACCGCACGATCGTCCTCGTCCTGGAAGACCTGCACTGGGCCGACGCCTCCACCCGCCACCTCCTCTCCTATCTCCTGCGTACGCTGCGCACCGGCCGCCTCGTCGTCCTCGCCACCTACCGCTCCGACGACATCCACCGCCGCCACCCGCTGCGCCCCCTCCTCGCCGAACTCGACCGCCTCCGCACGGTCCGCCGCATCGAGCTGCCCCGCTTCAACCGCGCCGAGGTCGGCCACCAGCTCGCCGGCATCCTCGCCGCCGAACCCGCACCGGAGCGTGCCGACGAAATCTTCGAACGCTCCGACGGCAACGCCTTCTTCGTCGAGGAACTCGCCGTAGCCGCCCCCGACAGCGGCTGCCCGGGCCTCACCGACTCCCTGCGCGACCTGCTCCTCGTCCGCGTCGAACGGCTCCCCGAGGACGCCCAGCGGATCGCCCGCATCGTCGCCGAGGGCGGCTCCACCGTGGAGTACGCCCTCCTCGCGGCCGTGGCCCGGCTCCCCGAGGACGACCTCATCGAGGCCCTGCGCGCGGCCGTCGGCGCCAACATCCTGCTCGCCGCGCCCGGCGGCGACGGCTACCGCTTCCGCCACTCCCTGGTCCGCGAAGCCGTCAGCGACGACCTGCTGCCCGGCGAACGCTCCCGCCTCAACCGCCGCTACGCCGAGGTCCTGGAGGCCGACCCGACCCTCGTCCCCGCCGACGGCCGCGCCACCCGCCTGGCCAGCTACTGGTACCACGCCCACGACGCCGCCAAGGCCCTGCCCGCCGTCCTCGACGCCTCCGCCGAAGCACGCTCCCGGCACGCCCACGCCGAACAACTCCGCCTCCTGGAACGGGCGATGGAGCTGTGGGACGCCGCCCCCGACGCCGTACGCGCCGCCCTGCGCCCCGTCGACCACACCGAGGTCTACCCTCCCTGCGGCTGCGACCCCGCCACCCCCCTGCGCTACCTCGACCTCATGGCCGAGGCCGCCGTCGCGGGACGCCTGTGCGGGGAGCGCGAGCGGGCCATGCGGATCACCCGGCGGGCCCTCGACCTGCTCGCCGACGGCGGCGACCCGCTGCGTGCGGCCTGGTTCTGGATCCAGCGCTCCATGCTGATCGAGAACCTCGGCCGGGGCGACGGCTGGAAGGAGATCGCCACCGCCCAGGAACTCGTACGCGGCCTGCCGCCCTCCGAGGTGCACGCCGAGGTGCTCTCCCGTGCGGCCTGCTGGTCCATGCTCCACTGCCCGGGCCCCGACGCCCTCTCCGACGCCCAGCGCGCCGTCGAGTACGCGCGCATGGTGGGCGCAGAGGAGATCGAACTGAACGCCCGCCTCACCGTCAGCGGTCTGATGGTCGACGCCGGCGACGTCGAGACGGGTGTCGCGGAGATGGAGAGGGTCCGCCGCCGGGCCCTCGAACGCGGACCCGCCGCCGTCGTGGGCCGCGCCTATGTCAACCTCCCGTCCTACCTGGAGGGCGTCGGCCGCTCCCACGAGGCGGTCCACCTCATGCACGAAGGCCTCGAAGTCACCCAGGGCATGGGCCTGTCGGTCTCCGAGGCCTGGATCCGGGGCAACCTCTCCGAGTCGCTCATCTCCCTCGGCCGCTGGGACGAGGCAATGGAAGCCGCCGGGCAGTCCCGGGACGGCGGCGGGAACCCCAAGCCGGGCGGCCTCAGTGCCATGTGCCTGGCCGCCATCGCGCTGGCCCGCGGCGACCTCGCCGAGGCCGGCCGTCGACTCGCCGCCGCGCACAGCTACTACGGCACCCACAACACCATGCCGCAGAGCAGCCTGCCGCTGTCCTCTCTCACCATCGGCATCGCCGCCGCCGAAGGCCGCCTCCCCGACGCCCGCACCGAACTGGCCCGCGTCCTCGCCACCGGCTTCCCCGTCGGCACCCAGCGTTACGCCTGGCCCCTGCTGCTCACCGCCGCCACCGCCGAGGCCGACGCCCGAGGTGTCCCGGCCACGGAGCGGGGCCGCGCCGAGGTCCTCGACCGGATCTTCACCGTGGTCAAGAAGCTCACCACCGGCTCACCGATCTGGCTCGCCCACGAACGCTGGGTACGGGCCGAACTCCAGCGTGCCGAGGGCATGATGGCCCCGGACACATGGTCCGACGTCGTCACCGCCTTCGAGCCCCTGGAACGGCCCTACGACCTCGCCCGCGTCCGGCACCGCCTCGCCGCGGCGCTGCTGGCGGGCGGCGCCGACGACGAGGCCCGAGACCGGGCGACGGAACTGCTGCGGCTGGCCGCCGCCGTAGCCGACCACCTCGGCGCCCGTCCGTTCGCCGACGAGGTCGCCCTCCTCGCCCGCCGGGCCCGCCTCACCCTCGGCCGGGCCCCCGAGCAGGCGCTCACCCCCGCCGACCCCGTTGCCGCGCTCGGTCTCACGGGCCGTGAACACGATGTCCTCCGCCTGGTGGCCCTTGGCCGCACCAACCGCCAGATAGCCGAGGAACTCTTCATCTCCCCGAAGACCGCCAGCGTCCACGTCTCCAACATCCTCGCCAAGCTCGGCGTCTCGGGCCGGGGCGAGGCGGCGGCTGTGGCGCATCGGGTCGGACTGTTCCCTGCGGGGGAGGGAGAGCGGCTGGTCGCGGGATAAGGAGGTCGGGTCGCGAACCGCGCAGGAGCTGTGTTCTGCCAGATCGAGTCACAGAGCGTGCTGGTGTCCGTGGCGATCCTCGACCAGTCGCTGATCGGCGACGAGTAGCCCCTATTTCACCTCCAGCTCCAGGATCTTGTCGTCGCCGCCCTCCGGGGAGCCCCGTCCGTCCGTCTCGCTCGTCACCAGCCAGAGCTTGTCGCCGCCGGCGGAGACGACCGTGCGGAGGCGGCCGTAGTCGCCTTCGAGGAAGGCTTGGGGGTCGGCGGAGGCCTTGGTGCCGTCGAGCGGGATGCGCCAGAGTCGCTGGCCGCGCAGGCCCGCCATCCAGACGGAGCCCTCCGCTATGGCGATGCCGCTCGGGGAGGCCTCCTCGGTACTCCACACGGCCACCGGGTCGATGTAACCGGACTTGTCGCCCATGCCCTCGACGTCCGGCCAGCCGTAGTTCCCGCCGGGCTGGATGTGGTTCAGCTCGTCCCAGGTGTTCTGGCCGAACTCCGACGCCCACAGGCGCTGTTTGCCGTCCCAGGCGAGACCCTGGACGTTGCGGTGGCCGTACGAGTACACGACGGAGTCGTCGAAGGGGTTGCCGGGGGCGGGCTCGCCCCCCGGGGTCATGCGGAGGATCTTGCCGCCGAGGGAGTCCTTGTCCTGGGCCAGCGGGCCCTCGTACCGCTCGCCGGTGCTCGCGTACAGCATCTGGTCGGGGCCGAAGGCGATCCGGCCGCCGTTGTGGTTCGTGCCCTTGGGGATGCCCCGGAGGATGGTGTCGGGGGCGCCGAGCTGTTGACCGGCGGGCTTCTCGGGGTCGTACAGCATGCGCACGATCCTGTTGTCGGACTCCGAGGTGAAGTAGGCGTAGATCATGTGGTCGGAGGCGTACTCCGGGGAGACGGCGATGCCCATGAGGCCGCCCTCACCGGCCGGGGCGACGCCCGGGACCTCGCCGAGCTCGGTCTTCTCGCCGGTCTTCTCGTCGATTCTGCTGATCGTGGCCTCGTCCCGGGAGGACACCAGGAGACCGCCCTCGGGGAGGGCCGCGAGGCCCCACGGGCTGTCGAGGTCCTCGGCGACGGTGCGGACCACCTTCACCGAGCCCTTGTCAGGGGGTGCCGCGTCCGCCGCCTGCTCGGTCGGGGACGCCTCGGCGCTGCTGCTCGGGGGTGAGCTGCCGGCCGCTTCCGGTTTCTCACCGTCGTCCGAGGAGCAGGCTGTCGTCACCAGGAGCACGGCTGCGGCCAACGCGGCCGTCACCACTCGACGTTGCACCATCACGATCCCTTCGGCGTGGAGCTTCTACCTGTCTTACACCGCGAGTGCCCCACAGGTTCCACCTCCGCCCGATCAAGAGGACTTTCCGGCCCGCGCCCCGCAGGCGTCCCCTCAGTCCCAGGATCCCCGAGCGGGCGGAAGACCCGCCACCTCCGCCAGATCCTCGGCGGTCAGGCGCAGCGCGTGGGCGGCCGCGTTCTCCGTCACCCACCGGGCCTGCTTCGTGCCCGGCACCGGGACGACATGGGGGCCCAAGGAGAGCACCCAGGCCAGGGCGACCTGGGCCGGGGTCACGTCGGCCCCGTGCCGGGCCGCGACCCGGCGGAGGCCGACGACGAGGGGCTGGTTGGCGGCCATCATCTCGGCGGTGAAGCGGGGGTGGCGGGCGCGGATGTCATCGGGTTCGAAGCCTCCGCCGGGCGTCAGGGTGCCCGTGAGGAAACCATTCCCCAGGGGCATGGCGGCGAGGAAGCCGATGCCCCGGGCCACGCACCAGGGGAGAAGGGAGCCCAGGGCCTCCCGCGACCAGACCGACAGTTCGGCCTGCACCGCGCTCACCGGGAAGACCTGCTGCACCCGCTGGAGCTGGTGGATCGTGGTGTCGTACATGCCCGCCCCCGGCCGGCGGCCCGCCCGCGCGCCCACCGCGCAAAGCCCCAACGCCCTTACCTTTCCGGCCTGTACGAGTTCCGCCATGGCCCCCCACGTCTCCTCGACGGGGACCTCGGGGTCAGCCCGGTGCAACTGGTAGAGGTCGATGACATCGGTCTGGAGCCGGCGCAGCGAGGCGTCGCAGGCACGTCTCACATAGCCGGGCCGGCCGTTGGCCACGATGTGCTGCTCGCCCACCAGCAGGCCCACCTTGGTGGAGAGGAACGCCTCCGCACGGCGTTCCCGCAGCACCCGGCCCACCAGCAACTCGTTGGTGAAGGGACCGTACATGTCGGCCGTGTCCAGGAGTGTGGAGCCGAGGTCGAGCGCCCGGTGCACCGTCCGCATCGACTCGTCGCCCCGTTGCCGCGACCCGGTGTACGCCCAGCTCATCGGCATGCACCCGAGTCCGACGGCCCCCACCTCGAGCGTCGCCGCGCCGATCGTCCTGCGCTCCACCTGGCCGTGACCCTCCCTCTCCTGACCCCCCAACCTAACCTCTGCCGTACCAGGTACCTGACATAGCCTCCGGAGCATGACTCCTGACGCGACCGCCGACCTGCCCCCGGACGTCACCGCCGACGTCTGGCTCCCCATCCCGCCGGACGAGATCGAGGGACTCCCGCAGGGCCCCAACTACCTGTTCTGGGACGGAGGTGACGACGGCGAGCAGCCGTATCCGGGCGACCCGGCGGACTGCGTCATGTACGTGGTGCCCTACATGAAGCGGTGGCCGGAGCGGAACCCGCTGGAGCCCATGCGGAACCTGCGGGTCGTCCAGACGCTCACCGCGGGTGTCGACGACGTCCTGGCCCGGCTGTCGGCGCTCGCGCCCGGCGTCCGGCTGTGCAACGCCCGCGGAGTGCACGAGGCCAGCACGGCCGAACTCGCGCTGACCCTGACCCTGGCCTCGCTGCGCGGCGTCCCGGACTTCGTACGGGCCCAGCAACAGGGGCGCTGGCTGGGCGACTTCCGGCCCGCGCTCGCCGACAAGTCCGTCCTGATCGTCGGCTACGGCGCGATCGGCGCCGCCATCGAGGACCGGCTCGTACCCTTCGAGGTGGCGCGGGTGGCGCGCGTCGCGCGCTCTGAGCGCACCACGGCGCGCGGACCGGTGCATTCGTTCACCGAACTGCCCTCCCTGCTGCCGCAGGCCGACGTCGTGATCCTCTCCACTCCCCTCACGGAACAGACGAAAGGCCTGGTCAACGCCTCTTTCCTGGCCCGTATGAAGGACGGGGCCCTCCTGGTGAATGTTGCCCGCGGAGGCGTCGTCGACACCAAGGCGCTGCTCGCGGAACTGGACGGAGGGCGCATCACCGCGGCGCTCGACGTCACCGACCCCGAGCCGCTGCCGCCCGGTCACCCGCTCTGGCACGCGCCCGGGGTGCTCATCAGCCCCCACGTCGGCGGCCCCACCTCGGCCTTCCTGCCGCGTGCGAAAAGGCTGTTGGTGGACCAGTTGGGACGTTTCGTGAACCGGGAGCCGTTGCGCAACGTGGTCCTTACGACAGGCGAGCCGGACGACGTGTAATCCACTTCGGGCACCCTCCGCATTCCTTCGGAAGCGGAACGTGCTCGTATTGCCGCAGATGGTCACGGAGCGTAGAGGAACTATGTCCCTGAGTGACGAGACTGGTGTATCGTCCCCGACAGGGGCTGCGCCGCGCACCGTTCGGCGCCGGGGACGGACTTGAGACAGCGAGGGGGGCGACGGGCGATGCACGGCCTATGGACGAACGATCCGACGCGGCGGAGCCGCCGACGGAGGCCCTGGCGAGCTGCGACGCAGAGGCACCCGCACGGGAGCCACGGCGGCCACAGCGGTCACGGTCAGCACCGCAGGCACAGCAGCCGCAGAAAACACACCCAGCCGACGCACCGGGATCGGCGGAACACGGGATCGGCGCTCACCGAGGAGACCCGGTGAGCCCCCGCCAGTCCTCCGCCCCCACGCTGAGCCCCGCACTCCGGGCGACCAAGCCACAACCCGGCCCGCCCCTGCCCGGCGGACCGGCGCCCGAGCGCACCGGCGCGAGCCCGCGGGCTC
The DNA here is from genome assembly GCF_053592095.1 of Streptomyces sp. NPDC002787. Classification (NCBI taxonomy): domain Bacteria; kingdom Bacillati; phylum Actinomycetota; class Actinomycetes; order Kitasatosporales; family Streptomycetaceae; genus Streptomyces; species Streptomyces sp. NPDC002787. Next base: position 42,022 of record NZ_JBSFVC010000042.1, read on the forward strand.
GAATCGTCCTCGTCCTGCTCTGCGCGGCCTACGCCGTCGGTGCCGCGTTCGGCTGGGGCAATGAGCAACTCGCCCTCATCATGGGCGACTTCGGGCTGAGCGCGGCCGCGGCCGCGGCCGCCGTCTCCTGCTTCCGCTACGCGCGCAGCCGCCGCAGCCGCTTTCGACCCGCCTGGCTGCTGTTCGCCCTCTCCTCCGCCATGGCCGCGCTGGGCAACGGCGTCTGGGGGTGGTACGAGGTCGTCCTGGAGCGGCCCGTACCCGAACCGAGCTACGCGGACCTGTTCTTCCTCTGCTTCGCCCCACCCGCCATCGTCGGCCTGCTGGTGCTCGCCAAGAGGCCCGTGACCAAGGCCGGCTGGGTCTGTCTGGCGCTGGACTCCTGGCTCATCGGCGGCTCCCTGGTCACCCTCTCCTGGAGCCTCGCGCTCGCCCAGAACGCCCAGCTCGAAGACTCCAACACCGCGCACACCGCGCTCTCGCTGGCCTATCCGCTGCTCGACATCGCCCTGGTCAGCATGGTGCTCGCGCTGCACTTCCGGCGCTCCGCCATGCACCGCTCCGCGGTCAATACCGCGATCGGCGCCCTCGCGCTCACCGTGATGTGCGACGCCCTGTTCACCTCACCCCTGCTGCACACCAGCTACCGCTCCGGCCAGCTCCTCGACGCCGGCTGGTTCGCGGGCTCCCTGCTTCTCGCCTACGCCCCCTGGGCCGGCCAGCGGCACGGACAGACCGACGAGGGCGGGCACGCGCGCGTGGTGCACGAACACATCCCGGGCCAGCGGCACGACACCCACCCCGGACACCGCCACGAGGTCCAGCCGACCCACCGGCACGACCACTCACAGGGAGGGCCCGTGCACGTGCTCCTCCAGGGGGGAGGTCACAGTCGGTATCCGGCCAACCGTCCCATCGCCGGGTCCCTGGCCGCGCTCACTCCCTACCTGGCCGCCGCCGTCTGCACCCTGGGCATCCTCTACAACGTCCTCAACGGCCGCAGCGTCGACCGCGTGGTGCTCATCACCGCCTGCACCGTCGTGCTCGCGCTCGTCGTGCGCCAGGGCATCATGCTCCTCGACAACATCACCCTCACCCAGGAACTGGCCCAGAAGGAGAACCACTTCCGCTCCCTGGTCCAGGGCTCCAGCGACGTCATCATGATCGCCGCCCCGAACGGCATCCTCCGCTACGTCAGCCCGGCCGCCGCCGGGGTCTACGGACGCCCCGCCGAGGACCTCGTGGGCAAGGAGCTGGCCTCGATCATCCACCCCGAGGACCTCGGCTGCGTCGTCCACGAGGTGCGCCGCTTCCTCGCCGCCGACCCCGCCGAGGAACCCACCACCCGCATCGAGTGCCGCTTCAAGGCCGGCGGTGGGGGCACCTCCCGCTCGAGCGCAGCCGAGAGTGGGGGAGGCTGGCTGAACGTGGAGTCCACGGTCAACCGCCACCACGGCGGCCTGATCTTCAACAGCCGGGACGTCACTGAAAGAGTGCGCCTGCAGGCCCAGCTGCAGCACAACGCCGAGCACGACCCGCTCACCGACCTGCCCAACCGCGCCCTGTTCACCAAGCGCGTCCAGCAGGCACTCTCCGGCCGCCGCTCCTCCGACCGAGGCATCGCCCTGCGCAACACGGCGGTCCTCTTCATCGACCTCGACGGCTTCAAGGCCGTCAACGACACGATCGGGCACCAGGCCGGGGACGAGCTGCTCGTCCAGGCCGCCCGCAGACTCCAGGACACCGTGAGGCAGGGGGACACCGCCTCCCGCCTCGGCGGTGACGAGTTCGCGGCGCTCATCGTCGGCGACGGCTCCCGTGACCGCGCCGCCCGCGAACAGCACATCCTGGAGCTCGCCGACCGGCTCCGGATCGCCCTCTCGCAGCCGTACACCATCGACGGCAACGAGGTCCGTGTGGCCGCCTCCATCGGCGTCTCCTTCGCCGAGCCCGGCCTCGGCGCGGGCGAGCTGCTGCGCAACGCCGACCTCGCCATGTACCGCGCCAAGGCGTCCGGAAAGGGCCGCGTCGAGCTGTACAAACCACAGATGCAGCAGGACGTCGTACGCAAGGCCGAGCTGGCCACCCGGCTGCGGGCCGCGCTGCACGACGGCGAGTTCATGCTGCTGAACCAGCCCGTGGTCGAGCTGGAGACCGGCCGGATCTCGTCGGTCGCGACGGCGGCCCGATGGCGCTCGTCCCAGGGGGTGCTCTTCACGCCCGCCGAGTTCCTGCGGGTCTCCGAGGACAGTGAGAAGACCGCCGAGCTGGGCCGCTGGATGCTGGAACAGGCCGTCGAGCAGGCCGCCGACCGGCTCACCAGCGGTCTGAACGTCCCGGTGTCCGTCCGGATGAGCGCACGGCGCCTGCTGGACCGCTCCCTGCCCCCCGGCTCCGTGGAGACGCTCCTGACCCGCCACGGGCTGCCCTCCGGCTCCCTGATCGTCGAGCTGTCCGACACCCAGCTGAAGGGCCCGCCGGACGACCTGGAGCGCCGGCTGAAGCACCTCCGGCGCCTTGGCGTCCGGATCGCCCTGGACGGCTTCGGCAGCGGCCACGCGGCGATCACGGAACTGCGCCGGCTCCCCGTCGACGTACTGAAGCTGGACCGGAGCCTCGTCGAAGGGATCGTGGAGTCCACCCGGCTCCACAAGATCACCAGTGGGCTGCTGCGTATCGCCAACGATCTGGGGCTGGAGTCCGTGGCCGACGGGGTGGATCTGCCCGAGCAGGTCGTCGCCCTGCGCGCGATGGGCTGCACCCACGGCCAGGGGGCCGCGTTCTCCGGACCGCTGGAGGAGTACCGGCTGCGCCGGGCCCTGTCCCTCGGGCACTACCCGGTGCCCTCGGGACCGGCGGAACCCGCGTTCGCGGGCGGCGCCGGGGGCGAGCGAGCATTGAGGGCCGCGGGGGTGTACACAAGTGGTGTACCCGCTGTCTACGGAGGCGGCAGTGCCCTTCGCTCACATAATGAGACTCCCGTCCCACCCGCTTGACACGTGGTGCGCGCGAGGGGGAGGGTCAGTGCCATGCGCACCCGAATCCTCGTACTTGGAAAGCGCGTCGGCTGAAGCTGGGACCCACCGGAGGACCTTCCGGAATTCCCGGCGACCGTACCCGACGCGCTCCCCTCGCTTGCCTCGTGGCAAGGAGGGGTTTTTTGTTGCACGGGCACCAGTCAGGCGCTAGCCGCACACCGCACGAACCTCGCAAAACACCCTCAGCATCGAGAAGAGAATGCCGATGACCGAGCAGGCCACCGGGGCCCACCATCCGCAGCCGCGGCCCCGATCCGGAGGACCGTCCACCCCCGTCGAGCACGTCACGGGTGCGCAGTCCCTCATCCGCTCTCTCGAGGAGGTCGGGGCCGACACGGTATTCGGCATCCCCGGCGGCACCATCCTGCCGGCGTACGACCCCCTGATGGACTCCAAGCGGGTGCGCCACGTGCTGGTCCGTCACGAGCAGGGCGCCGGCCACGCGGCCACCGGTTACGCGCAGGCCACCGGCAAGGTCGGGGTGTGCATGGCGACGTCCGGACCGGGCGCCACCAACCTGGTCACCCCGATCGCGGACGCGCACATGGACTCCGTGCCGCTGGTCGCGATCACCGGGCAGGTCGTGTCCAAGGCGATCGGTACGGACGCCTTCCAGGAGGCGGACATCGTCGGCATCACCATGCCGATCACCAAGCACAGCTTCCTGGTCACCAAGGCGGAGGACATCCCCCGGGCGATCGCGCAGGCCTTCCACATCGCCTCCACCGGCCGCCCGGGACCGGTCCTGGTCGACATCCCCAAGGACATCCTTCAGACGAAGACCACCTTCTCCTGGCCGCCGGTCATGGACCTGCCCGGCTACCGCCCGGTGACCAAGCCGCACGCCAAGCAGATCCGCGAGGCCGCCAAGCTGATCACCGCCGCGAAGCGGCCCGTGCTGTACGTCGGCGGCGGCGTCCTCAAGGCGCAGGCGACCGCCGAGCTGAAGGTGCTGGCCGAGCTGACCGGCGCGCCCGTCACCACCACGCTGATGGCGCTCGGCGCGTTCCCCGACAGCCACCCGCAGCACCTGGGCATGCCCGGTATGCACGGCTCCGTGGCCGCCGTCACCGGACTGCAGAAGGCCGACCTGATCGTCGCCCTCGGCGCCCGCTTCGACGACCGCGTCACCGGCAAGCTGGACAGCTTCGCCCCGCACGCCAAGATCGTCCACGCGGACATCGACCCGGCCGAGATCGGCAAGAACCGCGCCGCCGACGTGCCGATCGTCGGGGACGCCCGCGAGGTCATCGCCGACCTGATCCAGGCCGTGCAGAAGGAGCACAGCGAGGGCGGACAGGGCGACTACACCGCCTGGTGGAAGGACCTCAACCGCTGGCGCGAGACCTACCCGCTCGGCTACGACCAGCCGGCCGACGGCTCGCTCTCCCCGCAAGCGGTCATCGAGCGCATCGGACAGCTCGCCCCCGAGGGCACGATCTTCACGGCGGGCGTCGGTCAGCACCAGATGTGGGCCGCCCACTTCATCCAGTACGAGAAGCCCGCCACCTGGCTGAACTCCGGCGGCGCCGGAACGATGGGGTACGCGGTCCCGGCCGCCATGGGCGCCAAGGCCGGAGCTCCGGCGCAGACCGTCTGGGCGATCGACGGCGACGGCTGCTTCCAGATGACCAACCAGGAGCTCACCACCTGCGCCCTGAACAACATCCCGATCAAGGTCGCCATCATCAACAACGGCGCCCTCGGGATGGTCCGCCAGTGGCAGACCCTGTTCTACAACCAGCGCTACTCCAACACCGTCCTGCACAGCGGCCCGGACGACGTCAACCCCAACGCCCGCGGCACCCGCGTCCCCGACTTCGTGAAGCTGTCGGAGGCCATGGGCTGCTACGCCATCCGCTGTGAGTCCCCGGACGACCTCGACAAGGTCATCGAGGAGGCGAACTCGATCAACGACCGCCCGGTCGTCATCGACTTCGTCGTCCACGAGGACGCGATGGTGTGGCCGATGGTCGCCGCCGGCACCTCCAACGACACGATCATGGCCGCCCGGGACGTCCGCCCCGACTTCGGCGACAACGAAGACGACTGAGCGAGAGAGACTGAACGAGACATGTCCAAGCACACGCTCTCCGTCCTGGTGGAGAACACCCCGGGCATCCTGGCCCGGATCGCCGCCCTCTTCTCCCGTCGCGGCTTCAACATCGACTCGCTCGCGGTCGGTGTCACCGAGCACCCCGAGATCTCCCGCATCACCATCGTGGTGACGGTGGTCGAGGAACTGCCGCTGGAGCAGGTGACGAAGCAGCTCAACAAGCTCGTCAACGTCCTGAAGATCGTCGAACTGGAGCCGGGCTCCGCCGTTCAGCGGGAACTCGTTCTGGTGAAGGTGCGCGCCGACAACGAGACGCGCTCCCAGATCGTCGAGATCGTCCAGCTGTTCCGCGCCAAGACCGTCGACGTCTCCCCGGAGGCCGTCACCATCGAGGCCACCGGCTCCAGCGACAAGCTGTCCGCCATGCTCAAGATGCTGGAGCCGTTCGGCATCAAGGAGCTGGTCCAGTCCGGCACGATCGCGATCGGCCGCGGCGCCCGTTCGATCACGGACCGCTCGCTGCGGGCCCTGGACCGGTCGGCCTAGGCGAGAGTCCGGGCGGTCGGGGGAACCCGGCCGCCCGTATACCGAGACCCCGAGACTTCACTTCCCCCCGCCGTCATACGGTGGGACGCAACACCTGCACTCAAGGAGAGAACCCAAAGTGGCCGAGCTGTTCTACGACGCTGACGCCGACCTGTCCATCATCCAGGGCCGCAAGGTCGCGGTCATCGGCTACGGCAGCCAGGGCCACGCCCACGCGCTGTCCCTGCGCGACTCGGGTGTCGATGTCCGCGTCGGTCTGCACGAGGGCTCCAAGTCCAAGGCGAAGGCCGAGGAGCAGGGCCTGCGCGTGGTGACCCCCTCGGAGGCCGCCGCCGAGGCCGACGTCATCATGATCCTCGTCCCGGACCCGATCCAGGCCCAGGTCTACGAGGACCACATCAAGGACAACCTGAAGGACGGCGACGCGCTGTTCTTCGGCCACGGCCTGAACATCCGCTTCGGCTTCATCAAGCCCCCGGCCGGTGTCGACGTCTGCATGGTCGCCCCCAAGGGCCCGGGCCACCTGGTCCGCCGCCAGTACGAGGAGGGCCGCGGCGTTCCGTGTATCGCCGCCGTCGAGCAGGACGCCACGGGCAACGCCTTCGCGCTGGCCCTGTCGTACGCCAAGGGCATCGGTGGCACCCGCGCCGGCGTCATCAAGACGACCTTCACCGAGGAGACCGAGACCGACCTCTTCGGCGAGCAGGCCGTTCTCTGCGGTGGTACGGCCGCGCTGGTGAAGGCGGGCTTCGAGACGCTGACCGAGGCCGGCTACCAGCCGGAGATCGCGTACTTCGAGTGCCTGCACGAGCTGAAGCTGATCGTCGACCTCATGTACGAGGGCGGCCTGGAGAAGATGCGCTGGTCGATCTCCGAGACCGCCGAGTGGGGCGACTACGTCACCGGCCCCCGGATCATCACGGACGCCACCAAGGCCGAGATGAAGAAGGTCCTCGCCGAGATCCAGGACGGCACCTTCGCCCAGGCGTGGATGGACGAGTACCACGGCGGTCTGAAGAAGTACAACGAGTACAAGACCCAGGACTCCGAGCACCTGCTGGAGACCACGGGCAAGGAGCTGCGCAAGCTCATGAGCTGGGTCAACGACGAAGAGGCGTGATCGATCAGGGTCGGCCGTGGCGGGGTTCACCCGGTGCCGCGGCCGGCCTTGTTTCACGTCCGGGTGATCCTTCCGCAGTGGAGTGAGCCGACGCCCCCGGCGCCACTACACTGCTGCACTACATACGCGTCAGGCCCACAGCGTCGTGCGTCTTCCACGCGGCCACCACCCTCCACCGCCTGCGGCCGTCGGGACGGCCGTCCGCAGCATTGGACTTGTGAGGACTCACGTGAGCTCGAAACCAGTCGTACTGATCGCTGAAGAGCTGTCGCCCGCCACCGTGGACGCGCTCGGTCCGGACTTCGAGATCCGGCAGTGCAACGGAGCGGACCGAGCCGAACTGCTCCCGGCCATCGCCGACGTCGACGCGATCCTGATCCGCTCGGCCACCAAGGTCGACGCCGAGGCGATCGCCGCCGCGAAGAAGCTGAAGGTCGTCGCGCGGGCCGGCGTCGGCCTGGACAACGTGGACGTCTCCGCCGCCACCAAGGCCGGCGTGATGGTCGTCAACGCCCCCACCTCGAACATCGTGACCGCCGCCGAGCTGGCCTGCGGTCTGCTGCTGGCCACCGCCCGCCACATCCCGCAGGCGAACACGGCGCTGAAGAACGGCGAGTGGAAGCGCAGCAAGTACACGGGCGTGGAGCTGGCCGAGAAGACCCTCGGCGTCGTCGGCCTCGGCCGCATCGGTGCCCTGGTGGCCCAGCGCATGTCCGCCTTCGGCATGAAGGTCGTCGCCTTCGACCCCTACGTGCAGCCCGCGCGGGCCGCGCAGATGGGCGTCAAGGTGCTGTCCCTGGACGAGCTGCTCGAGGTCTCCGACTTCATCACCGTCCACCTGCCCAAGACCCCCGAGACGGTCGGCCTGATCGGCGCCGAGGCGCTGCACAAGGTCAAGCCGTCGGTGCGCATCGTCAACGCCGCGCGCGGTGGCATCGTCGACGAGGCCGCGCTGTACTCGGCGCTCAAGGAGGGCCGGGTCGCGGGCGCGGGCCTCGACGTGTACGCCAAGGAGCCCTGCACCGACTCGCCGCTGTTCGAGCTGGACGAGGTCGTCTGCACCCCGCACCTGGGCGCGTCGACCGACGAGGCCCAGGAGAAGGCCGGCGTCGCGGTCGCGCGGTCCGTGCGCCTCGCTCTCGCGGGTGAGCTGGTGCCGGACGCGGTGAACGTCCAGGGCGGTGTCATCGCCGAGGACGTCAAGCCGGGTCTGCCGCTCGCCGAGCGCCTCGGCCGGATCTTCACCGCGCTGGCCGGTGAGGTCGCGGTGCGGCTCGACGTCGAGGTGTACGGCGAGATCACCCAGCACGACGTGAAGGTGCTGGAGCTGTCCGCGCTCAAGGGTGTCTTCGAGGACGTCGTCGACGAGACGGTCTCCTACGTCAACGCTCCGCTGTTCGCGCAGGAGCGTGGCGTCGAGGTCCGGCTGACGACCAGCTCGGAGTCCCCGGACCACCGCAATGTCGTCACCGTGCGCGGCACGCTCGGCAGTGGTGAGGAGGTGTCGGTGTCCGGCACGCTGGCCGGGCCGAAGCACCACCAGAAGATCGTGGCCGTCGGCGACTACGACGTCGACCTCGCCCTCGCCGATCACATGGTCGTCTTCCGTTACGTCGACCGGCCCGGTGTCGTGGGTACGGTGGGGCGGATCTTCGGTGAGGCCGGGATCAACATCGCGGGCATGCAGGTGGCCCGCTCCGCGGCCGGCGGGGAGGCGCTCGCGGTTCTGACCGTCGACGACACGGTTCCCCAGCCGGTGCTCGCCGAGGTGGCGGAGGAGATCGGTGCGACGTCGGCGCGATCGGTGAACCTGGTCTGAGGATCGGTTCTCTTCGTTCTCGCGCCGAGGCGGGTCCTGGCCACCTGGGGGTGGCCGGGGCCCGCCTTCGCGTTGCCGGGTGCGGGTCCGGTGGGGGCTGGTCACGCAGTTCCCCGCGCCCCTGAAAAGCAGGGCTGCGCCCCGTGCTTTTCGGCCCGAAGGGGCCGTGTCTTTCAGGGGCGCGGGGAACTGCGGGAGAAGCCCCACCGGAGGCGCGGCTGGGGGTCGACGGGGCGCAGCCCCTGGTGGGGGCACCTCCCGCTCGAGCGAAGCCGAGAGTGGGGGAGGGACGGGTAGGGGCGGCGGGGGCGGAAATCCCGGCCGTGGGCGGCAGGGCTCCATGTCAGGATGACCGGGTGTCACAGAACATATTCCACGCACCGTTCATCGGGCGGGACGAAGAGTTCGCTCGGCTGAGGGACGTGCTGGACCGGGCCGGGCGCGGCGAACCCCGGGCCGTACTGGTCGCCGGGGACGCGGGCGTGGGCAAGAGCCGGACGCTCGCGGAGGCGTCGGCGTACGCGGCGCGCAACGGGACGGCCGTGCTCACCGGGCACTGCGTGGACCTGGGCGATGTCGGCCTGCCGTATCTTCCGTTCACGGAGATCCTGGGCGCTGTCGCCGCGGATGAACGATTCGCCCCGCTTCTCCAGGCGCACCCGGCCACCACCCGCCTCCTCGGCGGCAGCGCGGACGGCGGCGACCGGCTGCAGCTCTTCGAGGGCATCGCCGCGCTCCTGGCGGACCTCGCCGAGCGGACGCCCGTCCTGCTCGTGCTGGAGGACCTGCACTGGGCCGACCAGTCCTCACGGGATCTGCTGCGTTTCCTGCTCAGCCGGGCCGTGCTCCAGCGGCCCACCCCCGGCACCCCCGCCCATCGCCTCGCCGTCTTCGCCTCGTACCGCGCGGACGACCTGCACCGCCGCCACCCGCTGCGCCCCCTCCTCGCCGAGCTGGTGCGGCTGCCCGCCGTGGAGCGGCTGGAGCTGAAGCCGATGCCGGACACGGAGGTCGCGCGGCTGGTGCGGTCGCTGCGCGCCGAGCCGCTGCCCGAGGCCACGGTCGGCCGGATCGTCGAGCGGGCCGAGGGCAACGCGTTCTACGCGGAGGAGTTGCTGGCCGCGACGGCGGACGAGCCCGGGGCCGTGCTGCCGAGCGGTCTGGCCGACGTCCTGCTGATCCGGATCGAGCAACTGCCCGGCCCCGCCCAGCAGGTGCTGCGCACGGCGGCGGTGGCGGGCCGCAGGGTCGAGCACGACCTGCTGCGGGACGCCGTACAACTCCCGGACGACGAGTTGGAGTCGGCGCTGCGGGAGGCGGTCGGCCGGCAGTTGCTGCTGCCGGGCGAGGGGGCGACGTACGAGTTCCGGCACGCCCTCACCCGGGAGGCGGTCTACGCGGATCTGCTGCCGGGCGAACGGGTGCGGCTGCACGGCGTGTTCGCCAAGCTGCTGGCCCGGCGGGGCCGTGCGGGGGAGAGCGCCGAGCGCGCCCATCACTCACGCGAGAGCCATGATCTCACCGACGCGCTGACCGCGTCCGTCGAGGCCGCCGACCACGCGCACGGGATCGGGGCACCCGCCGAGGAGCTGCGGCATCTGGAGGGCGCCCTCGATCTGTGGTCGTCCGTGGAGGCCGGGGCCCGCCCCCGCGACCTCGACACGGTCACCCTGACCCTGCGCGCCTCGGCGGCGGCCGTGCGCGCCGGGGAGAACCATCGCGCGGTCTCCCTCACGCGGTCCGCGCTCGCCGGGGCCGGTCCGGACGCGGATTCGGAGCTGGCCGCCCGGTTGCGCTACACCCTCGCCGGCGACCTGATGCGCGTGGACCACCTGGACGCCGCGTTCCGGTACAGCAGCGAGGCACTGGCGATGATCCCCGCCGAGCCCCCGTCCCGTACCTGGGTGTGGGCGGCTGCCACGCATGTGATGGCGGCGCGGTACGTGGGGGAGAACGAGGAGGCCGGGCGGGTCGCGGGAGACGCGCTGCGCGTCGCCGAGCGGCTCGAACTGGCCGACGCCCAGGCCGACTTGATCATCTCCGTGGTCGGTCTGGCACCCCGGAGCAACCGGCGTACGCGGGAGGGCCGGGCGCGCCTGTGTCACGCCCGTGAGCTGGCCCGCCGTGCGGACAACGTCCCCGTGGAGATGCGAGCCCTGTTCAACCTCGCCATCGGCTGCTTCGAGTCCGGCGATCTCGACGAATGCCTCACCTGGCTCTCCGAGGGCCTGGAACGGGCGGGTCGCACCGGGCTCCTCTCCTCCCCGTACCCGGTGGAGATGCGCTACCTCCACTCCCTGTGCCTGTACACCCTGGGCCGCTGGGACGAGTGCGCCCGCTCGGCCGCCGACGCCGACCGGCTGCCCGCCGCGGGCGGTTACGCGGTAGGGCCCGCCCTGTACGTCGCCCTCGCGCGCGGCGACGAGACCGCCGTCGAGCGGGCACGGGCGCTCCTGGAGGGGCCGTACGACTGGATGGCCGGCCTCGTCGCGGGCGTCGCCCTCACCGAGGCGGCCGTTCTACGGCGCGATCCGGAGGCCGCGGTCGGGCAGTTCCGTACGACCGTCGCCGCCCTCTCCGACGAGGCGGGGTGCCGGCCCGATGTCACCGTCCGGCTCGCCGCGCTCACCCTCGGGGCGATCGCGGACGCGGTGGTGGAGCGGCGGTCCGCCGGGGACGAGGAGGCGGTGCTGCGCTGGGCCTCCACCGGGGAGGAACTGGTCGAGCTGGCTCGGGCCGACGCCACGAAGGGCGAGGACGGTATCGAGCAGGGACCGGAGGGGGCGGCCTGGCTGGCGCGGGCCGAGGCGGAGTGGGCGCGGGTGCGCACCGGCCCCGAGGTGGGAGCCTGGCGGCGGGCGGTGGACGCGTTCTCGTACGGCGATCCCTACGAGAGGGCCCGGTGCCGGCTGCGGCTGGCGGAGGCGTTGTTGGGGGAGGGGGCGCGGGAGGAGGCCCTGGCGGAGATCCGGGCGGCTGGGGAGACCGCCGACCGGCTGGGTGCGGCGGTGTTGCGTGCGGCTCTCGACGCGCTGGTCCGTCGGGGGCGGTTGGCGGAGAGGTCCGGCGACAGGGGTGTTCCCGCCCTGACCGCGCGGGAGAGTGATGTGCTGCGGTTGCTCGCGCTCGGGCGTACCAATCGGCAGATCGGCGACGAGCTGTTCATCACCGGGAAGACGGCCAGCGTGCATGTGTCCAACATCCTGGCCAAGTTGGGGGCGGCGAGTCGTACGGAGGCGGTGGCGATCGCGTATCGGGAAGGGCTGATCGCGGCGGCGGGGTCGTCGCCCTGATGGGGCTCGCCCCCGCCGCCCCTTCGACACTGTTGGCCAATTCAGTCCGTCGCGTTGTGTGTAGCACTGCACCGCCTCGTGCGGCTCTCCCAGATGAACTTTGCAGCCGGGGTGAGGGGCGGGCCTGACGGCCATGCTCACTGAGTGCATGACGGCATGGGTAGTGTCGTCGGGCGTGGCGGCGACGGAGGGGGAAGGCCGTGTCTGATGAGGTGACGAGTTGGTTGGCCCGGACCGCTTTACCTCTGAGCGGCCTGACCGCAGGCGTGTCCACTGCTGACCTCCAGCCGCTGAAGAGCATCCTCGACGGCGTGCGGATCGTGGGCTTGGGGGAGGCCACGCATGGGACGAGTGAGTTCTTCCAGCTCAAGCACCGCTTGCTGGAGTTCCTCGTCGAGGAGATGGGATTTTCGGTCCTGGCCATGGAGGCCAGCGCATCGGCTGGCCCGGCAGTGGACGCCTACGTCCGCCAAGGCGTCGGTGACGCCGCGGAGGTGCTTGCCGGGTTGGGGTTCTGGACCTGGCGGACCCGTGAGGTGCTCGGGATGATCGAGTGGATGCGCGAGTACAACCGGGGGCGCCCAGAAGATCAAAAGGTGCGTTTTGTGGGTATCGACCCGCAACAGTGCGGTGGCTCCCTGGCTGTGCTCGGCTCCTTCCTGCGCAAGGTGGCACCGGATCGCGAGGCCGGACTTCTCTCCCCGCTCCGCGTGCTGGCCAAGGCATATCCGGGATCGCAACCTGATCCTCAGCGGCGCCTGGTGCACGATGCAGAAGAACTGCTGGGGTTCCTCCATGGACGCGACCCCGGAGCGGCCGACGCTCTCCGGCATGCCCGAATTATGGTGCAGGCCGCCGACTTGGTGACGCGAGCCAGGCAGCACACCAACCCGGAGCAGACAGTCTTCGCCGCACGCGACCGGTACATGGCCGAGGCCGTCGGGGAACTCCTCGATGACCCAGCCACCAAGATCGCGCTCTGGGCTCACAACGGGCACATCACCAAGAGCCGTTACGGTGGCGCGGTACCGGCGATGGGGCAGCACCTGCATGCACGGTTCGGCGACGCCTACTACGCACTCGGTCTGCTGTTCGGCAGCGGCTCCTTCCGCGCCCGTCGGATGTGGCCTGGCCCTTGGTCTCGTCCCCGAGCCGGCGCCCTCGTCACCAACCGGATCGGCCCCGCCCGCCCGGACACCGTGGAAGCCCAGCTCGCCACCGCCAGTCCGGGAAACCATCTCGTGGACCTGCGCAGCGCAGCCAACGCGCCGACGGCAGTACGGGAATGGCTGAACGGTCGGCATCGCATGCGAAGTTTCGGCGCCGTGGTGCCGCGCTGGTTTTATCGCTTCAACCTGATCCCTGCCTCACTGGCCGAGGAGTACGACGGACTGGCCTACGTCGCAGTGTCGACAGGTTCCCACCCTCTCCCGACCTCCTAGACGCTCCCCATTCCCGGCCGGAGCAAGCTCAAGAGCAGTCTGCGGAGGCAACGCGGACCGCTGATCCACTGTCACAACGGCTACTCAGTAGGCCGGAGAGCCGCCAGGTGAGACATACGCGTGCGGGCTCGTGGGGTTTTTGTCCACCAGGCATTGAGGCGATGAAAGTTCATCGCGGTGGCGGTGAGCTGGTGCTGTAGCTGGGCCTTGGCGAGACCGTGATAGCGGCATCGCCGCAGGCCGAAGGCTCGCACGCCCTGGGAGATCGTGCCTTCGACACCGGCCCGGTGTGCGTACTGTTCCTTCCACTCCTGGGTGTCTTCCTGGGCTCGTGCGTGCTGGATCGCCTCATACTCCGCTTGGGGGCGGAGCGTGATCCGACGGCCCATGTCCGACTTGTTGTTGGAGCGGGTGCACTGCTCTCGGGCCTTGCAGGGAAGGCAGGCAGCCGTGGGGAACCGTGCCCGGACCACGGCTGTCCCCTCCTGGGAGCGGTCTTCGGTCCAACGGCTGCTGGTCGCGCCGTTGGGACAGGTCACCTGCCGGTTCTCCCAGTCGATGGCGAAGTCAGCCTGGGAGAAGCCACCGCCGTCCTTGGTCTGCCAGCTGGTGGACGCGAGGATTGGGCCCACCAGGTTGACTTTGTGATTCCGGCGGGCGGCGACCACTTCCCGCGCTGTCGCGTAGCCCGCGTCGACCAGGTGGCGCTCGGGCAGGAGGTCGCGCTCGGCGAGGTGGGTGTGGATCGGGGCGACCAGCCGCACGTCCTGGACAGTGGAGTCGGTCGTGGCGACGTGCGTGATCAGGTTCGGGCTGTCCGGCTCGCAGGTCTCGGTGAGGTGGACCTTGTAGCCGTCCCAGAAGATGCCGCGCTTCACGCTGCCCCGTGCGTCGGTGTCGTAGGGCGTGACCAGCCGCTCCGCGCCCGGCGGGCGGTCCTTGAGGTCCCGGCGACGGACCTGTCCGTCGTCGACGAAGTACTGCTGGATCCACATCTGCCGCAGGGCCTGAACCCGTGGAAGCTGACGCAGGGACGCAGGGGCCTCGGGTGCGTGCAGGGTCGCCAGCAGGCTCAGCCCGTCGGCGCCGATCTGCTCGATCAGCTCGGTCTGCTTGGCCTTCCCTTTGGGCAGCCGGGTGTCCTCGAACCGGATCGCGTACCGGTCGAACCATTCAGCCGGAGCCCATCCGGCCAGCCACTCCGGCTCATGGGCCGCCACGCTGTTCAACGCGGCACGCAGGGTCTCACCGAGCCGCACCAGTCCGTTGATCTGCCGGGCGGCGGACAGCACGATCGTGGAGTCCGTGCGCGCACGGCCACCGGCTTTGAGTAAACCGTGCTCCGCGGCTGCTTCAAGGACCCGATCCAGAAGCTCGATCCCGGCGCCTCCCGCGATCAGCCGGTCCCTGAACTCGGTGAATACTGAGTGGTCGAACCCCGGATCAGCCAGCTCCAGACCGAGGAGGTACTTCCAGTCCAGCCGTCCGCGCACCGCGTCCGCGGCCTGCCGATCCGACAGGCCCTCGGCGAACTGCATGACCGACACCAACGCCAGCCTGCCCGGCGACCAAGCCGGCTTTCCCCTGCTCGGATACAGCCCGGCGAAGTCCGCGTCCGAGAACAGCTCGCCCAACTCGTCACGGACCCGCATCGCCAGGCTGCCCTTCGGGAACGCGGCCCGCGCCACCCGGGCCGTCTCCTCAGGAACCCCGTCGATCTTCCTGGCGTGCAACGACACCGACACTCTCCCCAAACACAACGTCGGCCTTCACGACCACAACGGGTCGTGAAGGTTAACGTCACGTTCAGGCCCCGGATTCGCCAACAGTGTCTCGCAACTGCCGAGGGTCAGGGCGTTCTGCATCGTAGCCACCCCTGATCCCTGGCCGGGCAGGAGCGCTTAGCTATCTGTTCCGCTAGGGCCTGTGCGGAGTCGTGATCACGGCGCGGGCTGGAGGGTGCGGACCCAGATGACGGCACCGCGCAAGTGCAGGCCGGCAAGGTAGCTCTCGGGAGTCGTAGCGGGTGGCGATGCCGCGCCATGCCTTGAATTTGTTGATCACGGCAGGCATGCAGGTGGCCCCGGACGTCCTGGAAGCGCCCGGGCCGTAGCCGAGGGAAAAGGGCAGCAGCGAGGAACAAAGCGATCTCGTCTTCAGGGGCCGCCTCTTACGCTCCGTTACTCGACATCTCGAGGCGTGAAGGGTGGCCGCATCCAGTCGTCCCGGAAACCATATGGTGCAGCGCACCGCAGAGACGAAGGCGTACGCCCGGTGAAGTCCCGGGCGGTACGGGTGAGGTGAGCCTGATCGGCAAAGCCCGCGGTTGCTGCAGCGAGGGCGGCGGTCTGGCCCGGCAAGCCGGTGATCGCGATACGGAGCCGGCCCCAGCGGCGCAGGCGGGTGAGCGTGATGCCCACGTCCCGCCCGACCAGGGCGCGCATCCGCGGGGCCGACAGACCAACTTCCTCGGCGACCGAGGCAAGGGGCATGTCCGGATCACACGACGTGCACAGGCGGACGGCGTGGGCGACCCGCGGATCGAGTGAGGCTGGGCGTCCGGCAAGTGCCCGCAGTTCTGCGTATCCGGCGGCCAGGTCCACTCGGGTGTCGGGCCCGTCGGAACCGGTGCTGCCCAGCGCCGCCAGCAGGCGGCGGACCTCGTCCACACCGAGCAGGATCGGCTCCGGCCGGGACGGCAGTAGCCAGGCGTCGACGAACAGGGCGACGTAGGAAGAGGTCACCGCGCACGCGTGGGCCAACTGGGGCGGGACGATCAGTCCAGGAGCAGCCAGGGCCGGCTGTCCCGGCCGGAAGATTCCGGCGTGGCCGCCGAGCGGCAGCACGACTTTCCATGCCGGCAGACGGTGTGAGCCGACACGGAACGGGTGGGACTCGGCGAACATCGTCGCCTCGCCTGCGGAAGCGCAAACGACGCGGCGATCGTTTTGTTCAAGCGCCCATGCGCGGGGTGAACGGAGCATCGTGCCATGGAGGTTATCGCTGCTGCCGGGCTGGCTGTCTTTCTCGTCGCCACGGGGGTCATGCACTTTCTGGCCCCGGACTACTTCCGCACGCTGATACCCGCCTGGCTCCGCCGGCCACGGCTCCTCGTGGCCGGCAGCGGGGCGGCAGAGATCGTGGTGGGTGTGCTGGTGCTGGTTCCGCGCACCCGGGCGGCCGGGAGCCTGTCCGCCGCAGTCCTCGTCACTTGCTATCTGGTGTCCCACGTGGACGCGCTGCGACGCGCCCGGCCGGACCGGCCCCGGTTACTGGAGCGACCGGTGGGCGCGGGGGCCCGGCTGGTGGTGAACGTCCTCTACATCATGTGGGCGGTCGCTGTGGCCAGGTCGGGACCTTGACGCCATCACCTGGCTACCAGGCAGCCGGCGCGGGGAGCACCTGACCGACGGCAGGTCTGACGATCAAGGAGGTGAGCCCATTGAGCGACACCACAGCCGGAACGAACAACGCCAAAGCCGGGTCCGACAAGGGACCACGCGCGGGGAGACCACGACGTACTGCGGGAAGCGAGGTAGCAATGCAGCTGGACGACGCCATGCGCAGGACGGTTACGGTTCAGGGGCTGGGATTCGTCGCAACCGTTCGCCCCGACGGCAGCCCGAGTCTGTCGCCCAAAGGAACCACGGAGGTATGGGACGACGAACACCTCGTCTTCCTGGACCTGCGCTCGCCCGGAACAGTGGCCAATCTCGCCTCGAACCCGGCAGTCGAGATCAATGTGGTCGACCCAGTGCTGCGCAAGGGGTATCGATTCCACGGCCGCGGTGAGGTACTCACCGAAGGGCTTACGTACGATCAAGTCGTACGCCGTTTCACGGACAAGCGCGGCACCAACCCCAGCCGTGTGAAGTCGGTTGTGCTGATACGCGTGTTGTGGGTCGAGCGCCTCATCTCACCTGCCTACGACAGCGGAGCCAGCGAAGAAGACATATCTGCGCAATGGCGGACGCGCTTGACTGCCTGCGAAGAACGCACAGGCAACGGCAGCTGCCACAGGGCGCAGTCTTCGTCACCGTAGGCTTCGGGCCGGGCACTGACGCGCACCGATGCCAGGGCCCGTGCAAGGTAGCTCACGGGGAGTCTTGCCGACCGACCGGCCGCCCCACTGGCCGCTTGATCTTCTGCCAGCTGTCCAGCCTGACGCTCCGCCCCAACAGCGTGACCGACGCACCTGTGAGCCTCATCAACCGAGGAGTACAAGCACACGTGCTTGAACTCCTCGGCGTCGACGAGACACGACCCCGCTGGCTGGGGACCTAACTCCCTATGTGCGAAGTCTCCGGCTAGCAGGAGGCCCGGCAGAAGCGCCGGGCCGATCCGGGGTGCGGCCCGGGGTCCCGGAGCCAGCTATGCCGCGCTCGGCGGGGTTGACTGGAAGTGGCGCCGGCGCGCGCGGAGGAAGGGCACCGTGATGCTGAGCAGGACCAGGAGCAGGACCACCACGCCCGCGGGGGTGAGCTGGACCGTCACCTGCAGCGTGGTGGGCAGCACGGCCACCGCCACGCCCGCGACGGTCAACCGGTTACGCGTGCCGAAGAGCAGGGCGATCGCGAGGACCCCGGCCCACAGTATCCCGGCCCACAGCGGGCCGGTGACGCTGAGAACGCCCAGCGTGAAGGGGTAGTACGTCTCGATGAGCTGCACGCTCGACACCAGGACGGCCGCCAGGGCGGTGGTTCCCATGATCGTGCGGCGTTGTGACAGGCCGAGCAGATCCCTGGGTGCGGCGAGGACGACGGCGCCGGTGAGCAGCGGCACGGCCAGTCGGATCACTGCGATCGATGGGGTGCCGTGGAAGCCGGAGGAGGCGAACGCGGCCAACAGGACGTCGGCCAGGCACAGCACCATCGCCGGCACGACCAGTGCACGGGCCAGGGTCCAGCGCCCGGTCCAGACAGCCGTGAGCGCCGCCAGCCAGAGCAGCGGCGTGAGGCCCGTGTTGGCCAGGCTCAGCACATTCGGGGGCGAGGACGCCGGCAAGGTCCGGACGCCGGGGGCGAAGAGCCACAACAGGCCCGCCACGAAGCTACCCGTCGCCACGGCGACAGCCAGCGGGGCCGCCTGCGCAAGGACCTGACCCGCCATCCGGTCGGAGCCCAGGCCGGTGCGCCGCCGCAGGCCATGGCCGGCGACATCGAGCGCCTCGCGCAGCCGACCGAGCGGGCCGGCATCCTGCGTCGCCTCGGCATAGATCGCGGTCAACTCGGCTTCGTGCTCAGCGCGGTAGGCGGCCGGATGGAGGCGCAGCGCCCAGCGGAACGCGAGTGAGCTGTGCTGCTGCGTCATGCCAGGGCCCCTTTCGGGCGGATGGCGTGGGCGCGACGGGCGGCCAGTCGACGCTCCGCCTCGGCGACGACAGCACGCAGCCGCTCCGCCTCGGCGGCCAGCACGTCTCGGCCGGCCTCGGCGAGGGCGTAGACCTTGCGCGCCCGACCGTCCACGACCTCCTCGCGCTCGACCCGGATCAGGCCCTGCTGGACCAGCCGGTCCAGCGCGCCGTAGAGAGTACCGGTGCGCATCCGCACACGGCCCTGGGAGATCGCGTCGATCTCCTGAATCAGTCCATAGCCGTGCCTGGGCTCGTCGGCCAGGGCCGTGAGCAGGAGCAGCGTCGGCTCCTGAAGCGGTCGCTCATTCATGCCACCTATATATATCATCGACCGGCATATGCTGTCGATTGATTCATCGTTCTGCCGCCCGGAAGCCCGATCCGCTGACTGGGGGCCTGGCCGCTGTGGCGGCGGCACGCCAGCGGGCTGATATCGCCCAGTACCCCATCGCACAGACACACCAGGCCAGAAGGCCCTCACCCATTTCAAGATCGCACGTCAATGATCGATGTCACCAACCTCCGAGGACAGAACGCCTTTCCTCACCAAGCTGCGGATGTCGCCCCGTTACGCGACCACGCTGTTGCGGCCGTGCTCGTGCTGACCAACACCGAAGTCGCACGCTGACGGGCCCGGCAGACGATCTTGGGCACGGACAACCGCCACCAGGTCGGCCGGTGTGTAGGAGGCGCGGACCCGGTCCTCGCCCGCGTTCGGGCCGAAGCCGAGGAAGTTGAGGCTGGGGCCGGACGAGAAGGGCTGGAGTGCTGTGAAGAGCTTCTCGTAGAGCGGGCGGGTGTCCTCGGCGGTGGCTCCGAACAGCAGGGTGACGACGGACAGAAGGTAGGGAGCGTCCCGGTGGGCCGCGGATTGCCCGGGACTCGGCCATCGTCGTCCGGCACGGGCCGCGCCCCCAGTCGAAGACCGGCCCCCGACCGCGCCCGACTCAGTTCCGCGAAGGCCGGGATCGCGGTTGCGACCCGCATCCTTTGTCGTTCCCCGCTCTCTGCCTGAGTCCGTGACTGTCCGCCGTCCTTCCCCCGCCACGCTCTGGACGGAGCTGAGGTCCGCGCCGCGCTCGCAACTCGAGGGCATGCCCGCGAGGTAGCCGCCCTGCAGATCCCGAGTCGCCGGAAGATCGTAAATGTGGCTTGTGGACAGCTTCAGCGGGCTGCAACCATCCCGGCATGGACTCTCGAGTAGTCGGAATACCCGACGTGGACGGCACCGAACAGGTGGCGGTTGTAATCGATGTGATGCGAGCGTTCACCACTGCCGCATGGGCCTTCCACCGCGGGGCAGACAAGATCGTCCTCGCTGCCGACGAGGGCGAGGCACTGGCGATCAAGGCGCGTCACCCGGGCTGGCTTGCGCTCAAGGATGGGGCACCGGTCAGCGGGTTCGACCTCGTCAACTCCCCTGGGCTGATCCAGGAGGCCGACCTGGCCGGCCGCACCGTGATCCAAAAGACCACCGCGGGAACGGTTGGGGCCCTGGCGGTCGTCGAGGCCAAATTAGCGCTATGCGCCAGTTTCGTCGTCGCCGGCGCGACGGCCCGGGCCCTGGCCGATGCTGGCGCCGACTCAGTGACGTTCGTGGCCACCGGCGAGGACGGCCGTGCCGCCGAGGATCTGGCCTGCGCCGAGTACTTGGATCGGCTCCTGGCCGAGGACCGTCTCGACCCCGGCCCCTATCTGCACCGAGCCCGCACCTCCCCAGCCGCGGACGACCTGCGCAACGGGCGACGCCTCGGTGCTCACCCCACCGATGTGGAGTTGTGCTTGGAGGTCGACCGGTTCGACTTCGCCATGCAGGTCGGGCTCGACGACGGGATGGCGGTGCTGCGGCCGCTCCGGACTCGACCAGATGCGGTGTCCGCTGTACACCGCGCACGGTAATTAATGAGCCGTTCCCGCCTCATGCTGACGCGAGGTGGAGGGTGAGGACGGCCTTGCCAATGTCGGTACGAGTTCAACAGGCCGACGACCATCGTCGTCGACCACGAGGACTCACTCGATACCCGGACCGGCCGGGAACGCGGCATCCTGCGCCAGGGCCGGAAGCGGCAACTATTCCTGACGTGCGATCAAGGGTGCTCTTGTGCGGCCGCTGTGCCGTTCCAACCGAAGAACTACCCGGTACTGACTGATGATCGGCGGACTCGTCGTCATGGCGCTCACCGCCGTGACAATCACCACCCCCGAATTCCTCGGCCACCAAGGAGCCGCCACCGCCCTGATCCTGGCCACAGCGGCCCACTGGGCGGCGGACTTCGTGGTGGCCACGACGTTCCTCCGCTGGTCCAACACCTGTCCTGGCCGGCATATTCGCGCTGTACGCCGCGATCACCGGGGCGTCGGCACGGGCACTGGCCCAGTACATGCCCAAGGCACGAGGTAAGCCACTCGTGGCCGCGGCGCGGCCCACGCCCGCCAGCTCCACGCAGTGACTGCCGACCGATCGCGGACCGACCGCGCACCCCCAGCCCGAGCATCCGCGCCCCTGCGTCACGGACACCGGCGCAGACCCTGACCCCGTACACCCACCCCCCCCGGACCCAGAAGGCACCCATGCACCCCGACCTTGCCCCCCGCCACGCCAGTTGTCTGCTTTTCGACTGGGACGGCACCCTGGTCGACAGCCAGTACGCCAACTACCGCGCCATGGCCGCCGTCCTTTCCCCCCAAGGCGTGGAACTCCCACAGGAATGGTTCGACGCACGCACCGGAATCTCGTCCGCGGAGATGATCCGCACCCTGGCCGACGAGCGCTCCCTGCGGCTGACCCGCCCCGTGGAAGAACTCGTCGCCGACCGCGATCGGATCTTCCTCGAACAGGCCCACACCGTACGACCGCACCCGGAGGTGCTCCGGGTCGTCGAGGCCATGCACGGCCGGATCCCCATGGCGGTGGCATCCGGCGGAGCCCGTCACGTCATCGAGGCAACCCTGCGCCACCAGCCGTTCAGCGACCACTTCGACACCCTCGTGACCCGTGACGACGTCGACCGCGGAAAGCCCGCACCCGACATCTTCCTGCGCGCGGCCGAGCTGCTCGGGGCTCACCCCTCGCGCTGCACCGTCTACGAGGACAGTGACGAGGGCGTCGAAGCGGCCCACACGGCGGGCATGACCGTCATCGACGTACGCCCCTACACCGGCATTCGCCCCCGGTCTGGCACGTAATCCCAAGTGGCTCCACGCACCAGCCCCGCCCCCAGCCAGCGGCACTCACACCAATTCTCGTCCTCGGTGGCGGGCTCGATGCCGAGGATGTGCTCGCACATCACTGCTGCACGGTGGTGAGTTTGTCCCAGCCCAGCTGGACCGACCTGAGCCACCGTCCCAGATGCAGGGCCTCCGAGCCGCCAGCACGGAGACACCACCGGCCGCTACCTGGCAGGCTCCAACAAGGGAACCGACTACTTGATCATCCGCGTCAAGCCCAACTGGTACTGAGGGAAGATGCGTATGAAGAAACGGGTCATCCTGCTGTGCGGCGGCGTGCTCGTCGTAGCCGGGATCGCCGCAGTGGGGTGGAACTGGTTCCGGGCACCCTATGCCCTGGCCGATTCGCCCAGGGTCGATGTGACGGTGCGCGCGGAGACGTCCGTGTACCCCGACGTAGAGGAGACGGCCGAGGACGTCGACACCCTCGTCCGGATCTATGTGCAACGGCTCAAAGACGGGGACGCCAAGGGACTCGCCGAGCTCGCCGGGCCCGCCTACAAGCAGCCCGGAGCGGCCGCAGCCAAGTATGTACGCGAGTACGGCAAAGCAGCGGGCGGGCACGTCGAGGTCACTGTGCTGGAGGGGTCCGTCGACTACTTCAACCCGGTGACGGTGGCGTATGAGGAGACCGGTCAGCAGCAGGAACTGCTGGTAGTCAAGGACGACGGACACTGGTGGTTCGGCCTCGGCGACGGCGATCCAGCGGCCGGCAACTAGTGTCCTGCGCCAGGGATCCGTCGGCAGAGGCGGGCGAGGGAGTCGAGGATTTCTTCGGCTGTCTTGGTCCAGATGAACGGCTTGGGGTCTTCGTTCCAGACCTTGACCC
>NZ_JBSFVC010000043.1:0-60546 GCF_053592095.1 Streptomyces sp. NPDC002787
CCTTTATATGTTGTGTCTCGTTGCTCTATTTCCTCGTCCTCATCTGTTGGTTGGGGTGGCCGTGGCCCCCCAACACGCACCGCACCCCCCGAAGTGTTTGTATCAGATCATTCGTGGCCGTCTTTTGTGCGAAATCCGTTGATCCAGCGCTCGGAGTCCAGCGTGTACTCGTGGATGGAGAACCCGTCGGGGGCCAGGCTGAATCCGGGAAGTTGTCGCGCGCTCTCGATGCGCTGTTCGGCCAGTTCCCTGCTGGAATAGAGCCCCATAATCATGTAGCTGTCGTCGCGGTCATCCCAGAAGAGCGGTTCGCCGTCCTCCATGAAGTCGCTCGTGACCTGGTCTTCTTCCGACATGTGATGCCTGTGGACCAGGAGATGTACGGTCTTTTCCATGCCAACCTCTTGCCAGCGTGCGGTCCGGACGGTGTATGGGATCAGTCTTCCGTCGAGCCATCCGGACGCTCGGTGAAGTACCCGTCGGTCCACAGGTCCTCGTCGATCTCCAGAGGAGATATGGTGAAACAGTCCGGCTCTTCACAGAACCCTGGAAGCCGCCGCGCTCTTTCGAGGTGGGCCTCGGCCGCCTCCCGGCGGGAATAGATACCGAGAATCCTCCATTCCTCCTCATCCAGATGCAGGCTTCCGTCCGCGTCCCGGTGGATGATCCGGCCGTCCTCCTCCACTGAGAGGTGGCGGGCATGCCAGAGGACATGCGTCTCGATTCCGCTCATCAGCTCACGTCCGCTTGTTCTTCTGTATTGCATCGGCTTGGTCTTTTGACGCCCAGGATCTCCATGAACCCGAAGTCGAATCTTCCCAGGTACCGATCTTCCGGGGCAACCGCGCTGGCAGCGTGGACCCGATTCGGCGTGCCGTGTTCGGGGACCGGTCCCGAGCGGCCGTGGCTACCGTCGCCGGGACGACTGCGGGCGGGTACGCGGCGTGCCGGTTTCACGGGGAGAGTGGTGACATGGGCGAGCGAGCGGCTCACCCAGCGGTGGAGAACGACCCGTCACGGGGCGAGCAGTTGCGAGCCGAAGTAGATGGCCTCCGCGAGGAGGTGGCGCGGCTCAGGCTCCGGGCGAAGGGATCGCCGCCCGGTCCGCCGCCGGGTCCTGGGCGCGGCGTCTCCCGCCGCGGCCTGCTCGTTGGTGGGGGCGCTGCCGTGGTCGGCGTGGGCTTGGCCGCCTTCGCCCTCCTCGACCGCGGCGATGGCAAAGCCCCGAAGGAAGACGCCAAGGATGATCCGAAGGGCGTCGCGCCTTCCCGTTCCCGCCCCCCGGCGAGCATCCCCACCCGTCCAAGGCTCCGCCGCCTCGGAGTCCTCAAGGGTCACGCCGGCGGCGTCAGCGGGCTGTGGTTCAGCCCCGACGGGCGGACCCTCGTCTCCAGCGAGTTCGGTGTGGGGAACCTGCAGTTGTGGGACGTCTCTTCCCTCAAACCCCTCGGCGCCCCGCTGATCTCGCCCTACGTCATCTTCCTGTCCGCAGCGGTCAGCCCGGACGGTGGAACGCTCGTCACCGGCGGCGGGGACAGGGCGGCGTTCTGGAGCATTCCGCCTCGGCGCCCGAGCGGCACTCCGCTCACGCTGTCGTACAGCCACGACATGTTCAACGTCGTCGCCCTCAGCCCCGACGGCAAGACCCTGGCCACGGGTGGCGCGGGCGAAAGGGACATCACCGAAGGAGTGGCCGACGGCCAGGTCCGTCTGTGGGACATGGCGTCGCGCAGGCAGGTCGGCGGGGCGCTCACCGACCACGAAGGCGTCGCCACCGGACTGCGCTTCAGCCCGGACGGCCGGACGCTTGCCGTCAGCAGCGAGGTGCGCGAAGGAGCGGTGCGGTTGTGGGACGTGGCGTCGCGCAGGCCGCTGGGCCGGGCGCTGAGCCACGAAGGCGGCATCACCGACATGACGTTCAGCCCGGACGGCCGGACGCTGGCCACGGCCTCAGGAGGCGTCTCGGAATACGGAGTTCCAGGCGTCGTACGGTTCTGGGACGCGGCCGCCGGCGCCGAGCGCGGCAAGCCGGTGCCCCACGACAACTGGGGCGTCACCGCGCTCACGTACAGCGGGGACGGCAGGACCGTCGTCACAGTCGGCGCCTACGACACCCCCAGGATGCGTTTCTTGGATGCGGCCACGCACCGGCAACGCGCCAAGCCCCTGGATCCCCCATGGCCGAACGCGGTCGTGGCCTTCGCGCCGGACGGGGTGAGCCTGGCGGCCGAAGAGGCAGACGGGTCGATAAGTCTCTGGCGGATCGAGTAGGCGCGGCACGAGGGGCAGGCATGGACGATCGGGAGACCAAGGAATCAAGGGCCGAGGAAACAAGGGCCGAGCAAACAAGGGCCGAGGACCTCGACCGGCTCCGGGACGAACGCGACCGGCTGCTGGCCGAACGCGATCGCCTCCGCCAAAAAGTGATCGAGCCGGACCCGTCATCACCCTCCCGCCGTCGCCTGCTCATCGGCGCGGGCGCGGCCGTCGCCGCCACCGCCGTCGCCGTCCCCACCGGCATCGCGCTCCTCAGCGGCACGGACGACGGGAACAACGACGACGAACGGAAGGGAACCGCCCGTACGGGACCGGGCACCCCCACCCCGCTCCGCACACCCCCGCCTGTCACCATCCCCGCCAACCCCAGGCTGCGCCTGCTCACGACGCTCAAGGGGCACCAGTACGAGGTCGTCACGTTCCGCTTCAGCCCTGACGGCACATCTCTGGCCTCCAGTGACGGGGACGTGCGGCTGTGGCATGTGGCCACCGGCAAGGAGCGGGCAAAGCCCTTGTACTCCGGGACGGTCTTCATCGAGAGCCTGGGCTTCAGCCCCGACGGCAGGACGTTGGCGACCGGTGGCGGGGACCGGGTGCAGTTCTGGGACGCGGCCACGCTGCGTCCGCGGGGCCGGCAGATCACCAAGTCCGACGATGTGGCGGGCGCTGCCTTCCCGGAGGTCGCCTTCAGCCCGGACGGCAGGACCCTGGTCACCCACGGTGACCTGGGGGGCATGGGGATCCAGCTCTACGACGCAGCCACCCTCAGGGAGGACGGCAAACCCCTGGAGTGGGACGCCGTCGGCACGCTGGTGTTCAGCCCGGACGGCAGAACGCTCGCCGGCGTCGACGACAGCGGGTCGGACGGCGTACGGCTGTGGGACCTGACCAGCCGCAAGCAGCGTCCCTGGCAGGCGCACGATCTCGGCGGCGTCGAGGTCCAGGCCATGGCGTTCAGCCCCGACAGCCGGACGCTGGCCGTCACCGCCAACTGGACAGAGGTGTTCTTCTTCGACGCGGCCACCGGCAAGGAGAACGGCAGACCGCTCACCGGGCACTCCGTCGCCGTCACCGGCCTCGCCTACAGCACGGACGGCAAGAGCGTGCTCACCGCCGACTACGCGGGCTTCCGCGTCTGGAACGCGGCCACCCACGACAGCCGGGCCATCCTCAAGACTCCTGCGGAGGTGGACGCGATCAGCCAGTTCGCCTTGAGCCCCGACGGCCGCACCCTGGCCACCACCGGCTTTCAGGACCGAACGATCCGCCTGTGGCGCCTGGAGTAGCCGAGACCATGCGATGGATCTCAGAGCTGACCGGCTACTTGAGGTCGATCATTCGGACCGGCTGCCCGGTAGTGCGGGCGATGGTTTCGAAGTCGCGGTCGTAGTGCAGCAGCGTGAGTCCTGCTTCTTCCGCAGCTGCGGCCACGAGGAGGTCGACGGCTCCGGCACTGCGGTGCTCGCCCTTGGCGGTGAGCTCCCGCTGGACGACGCGGGCGCGCCGGTGGACGCCGTCGGGCATGGGGCACCAGGTGAACTGGTTCAGTCGTTCCTGGATGGCCTCACGATCTTTCGCGGACCGTGCGGAGTAGAGGAGCTCCAGTTCGGTCAGGTCGCACAGGGCGATCAGTCCTGCACCCATCCGCTGTTCCCAGTCTTCGGTTGCCTGGCGTAGCAGAACGCGAACCAGGGCCGAGGTATCGATGAGGTAGTCGGCTACGCTCACCGGGCGGAACCACCTCGATAGTTGCGCTTGTCCAGGAGAAGTTCGACATCGAGGGCGCCTTCGTCCGCGAGATCCTGCAGTTCATGCAGGGCGCGCAGGCGACGGTTGCGGGCCACGATTTCGCGTAGCGCGGTGTTGATGGTGTCCCGCTTCGTGGAAGTGCCCAGCTCCTTCGCTGCGGCTTCCAAGGCGTCGTCGTCGAGATCGATGACTGTTCTGCTCACGAGCCCCGCCTTCCATATACACCAGACAGTGTATCACTGTACATGATCGAATATATCGCGAGGGAGGGTCGGACCGTCCTCACCCAGTGGACCGACGGGCACGCCATGGCAGCAAGAACACGCAAGGCTCGGCTCAGCCTCATTACGACGGACCGCAGAGCGCGGCCCGCGTCGGCGACCACGTCGAGTGGGCTGCGGTCTCCCTTTTGAGACACGAGGTGATCACGATGGACGGACAGAGCCGGGCCTACCTGCTGTGGCATGTCAGGCACGCCGAGCCGGCCGATGGGTCGGAGATCCAGCACTTCACCGCGGACGACGACTTCTGGGCCGACGAGGAGGAAGGAGACGACGTCAAACTCCTGGGCGTCTACTCGAGCCGCGACAAGGCTCAGGCGCGCATCCTCCGGGCACGCCCGCTCCCGGGCTTCCGTGACGAGCCGAAGTGCTTCTACATCGAGGAGTTCACGGTGGACGCCGACGAGTGGAAGGACGGCTTCACGACCGTCATGACCGGTGGTGCGGGTTCCGAGGAGCCGGAGAAGACGGGGTGACCCACCTGGGCCGGGGTACAGCCGAGCGCTGCCCTGGGTCACTCGCGTGGCCCAGGAGCGAGATCCGCTGATGGACGAGCCGGGCAACTTGCCGCGGCTCGCCGATTCCCGAAGCCGGGTCAGCCTCATGCGCTGAAAACCTCATGCCGCAGCCGGGCTGAATCCGAGGGAGCCGCCGCAACCCCCCGTCACTGACCCGAGGTCGCTTGCCCTGACCTTGCCGCGCGCAGCCCCAGGAACACCAGCAGCCCAAGCGGTGACAGCAGGATCGTGAGGATCAGCAGCGGTCCCATCAGCAGGGCGGGGATCTTCAATCGCCTGGCCTCCCGGTACATCCACTGTCCGATCAGCAGATCCCACGCGATGACCTGTGCCCAGACGGCCCCCGCGCCGTCCGCGAGGGCCGTCAGATCGCGGAAGGTGCCGAGATCCGGGCTGCGGACCGCGGTCCACAGCTCGGGGAACACCGGGACCGCCAGTGCGAGATGGACCAGCAGGACAGGCACCACGGTCCACGGCGACCCGGCGATACGGACAGTCGGACCCCACGCCGGCGCGAAGATCATGAGCAGCCATACCGGCGCGGCGAGCCAGAAGGAGAGCTCGAAGAGGAATTCGGTCATGCCGCGAGATCCTTGGAAGCGCCGGCGTCTTCCGCGCCATTCGCTGTGAGTGGAGAGGGGGTCGGAGCCCTCAGGGATCCGTACGTCCCGAGAGCACCGGCCGCCAGAACCAGTCCGGCCGCCCCCAGCGTCGCGCTGTCCGGGTGGATCAGCGACTGGCCTCGCAGCGCCTGCCAGAGGACCAGTGCGAAGGCGGCGCCGTACGTCCCTGAGGCGAGCAGTACCAGGCGCAGCCGTATCCGGCCCTCGGCAAGGCGGGCGAAGCGTGGCCCGAGGGCGGTCAGCACCATGACCAGCAGCGGCAGGAGTTGCAGCGCGTGCATACCGACGAAGTGCGGGATCCGTAGATCGCCTCCCGTCGTCGACCAGCCGGTCAGCGGCATCGACGGACCGCCGTCCGGCACGCCCACGCTGTGCGCGCCGACCACCTTGGAGACGCCCCGCCGCTGCCCCGGCGCGGGCTGGGTCATCAGGAAGCCGACGCCGGCCCCGGCCAGCGCCAGGACGATGCCGGAGCGCATCGCCCAGGCGGATGCCCGGTCGGCGATTCGGGCGCGGAGCAGCAGCACGGCGACGGCGAGGGTGCCGAGCCACAGGATGACGACGGTGACGGCCATGGCGTTGAACAGCGCCTCGTCGAAGGGTGTCTCGTGGTTGAAGTGACTGCGTTTCCCGCGCACCACCTGCCCCGTGATGATCACCATTTCAACGAGGCTCGCCAGCGCGACGACTGTCCCCGCCCACCAGCCCACGCGTCGTCCGCTGGGGAGAAGCGACAGCATCCAGGCCAGGGAGAGGCAGTACGCCACGAACGAGACAGAGAACTTGAACGGCTTGAACCAGATGGGCGCACCCGCCAGGACGCGGTCGTCGATGGCGAGTCCCACCGCGGACAGGACCGCCAGCAGCGCCATCGCCGCCGAGAACAGCACCAACGGCCGGTGCCACGACCGCCACGGCGCCGACGACGACCACAGCGGCGCGGGCCAGGAGGACGGACGTGAAGAGAACTTGGCTACCAACGTGGCTACCCCCTCAGGAACGGATAGCGGCGCTATCCGCTATCCGATAGCCCAACTATCTATGATGGGGGCCGGGTCGGCAAGCGTCGACCGGCCTCAGAATGAAGACCGAGGGGTGAACCGGCAGTGCGCATCGGAGAGTTGAGCCGCAGGACCGGAGTGCCGGTACCGACGATCAAGTACTACGTCCGGGAGGGCCTGCTGCCTCCGGGTGAGCTCACGAGCCCGAACCAGGCGAGCTACGGCGAAGCACACGAGCGTCGGCTGCAGCTGATCCGAGCCCTGCTCGACGTGGGCGGCATGAAGGTCGCCGAGATCGCGGACGTACTGGCGGCCCTCGACGACCCGGAACGTCCGTTGCACAAAGTGCTCGGCGCGGCCGCGGACCGTCTCAGCAGCGGGGACGTCGAGCACGACGACGTCGAGTCGGCGGCCGCCCGGGACGTCGTCGCCGACCTCGTCGCCCGGCGTGGCTGGCGGACACACGAGTCGAGCCCCGCCGCCACCGACCTGGCCAAGGCCCTTGCCGCCATGGGCCGGTTGGGCCACGGGGCGTTCGTCGAGGTGCTCGACGAGTACGCCGACGCAGCCGAGCGGGTCGCCCGCGCCGACCTCCGTTACGTGGACCGGCGGGTGGCGGTCGAGGGCATGATGGAGTCCGTGGTGGTGGGGACCGTCCTGGGTGAGGCGGTGTTCAGCGCGCTGCGGAGGCTGGCCCATGTGGACGCCTCGGCAAAGCTGTACGGCCCGGACGGACCACAGGAGCGGAAGAGGAGCTGAGCGGTCCGCAGCCGACGAAGCGCGCGCCGTGCGGGGCGCGGTGATCCCCCTGATCGGCCGACCGGGCTCTTCTTGAAGCCCCAGGTCAGCGGCCTGAGGCTTGTTTATCGGTGAGCCGCTTCGACGGTTCGCGCGGCCGGAGCACGCAGCCTGCCATTCCCCGACGGGCGTTGACACCCGCCCGTGGTCACATCTCGGCTGGAGAGGGCCAAGTGACCTTGCGAGAGCGGCTACCGGCAGAGGACGTTGGTGTCAGCGCGGGCGGCTGTCGGGCAGGCGTTCGGAACGTCCTGTGGCGGCCGGAGGGACGTACGGCCCGGAAGCCCGTCGGTCGACGGTGAGGACTGCCGCCCTCCCCGACCTCACCACCCAGCAACTCTTCGACGACACCCTGCTCTTCGGTGCTGGTTTCGGCCAGACCCTCGCCCACGACCAGAAGCGAAAGGAGTCACACCGGGCGGGCGGTCGTGGCCGCAGCGTCCAGTTCGTGGTGGCCGTCGCTCTCGTCACCCGCTCCATGCGAAGCCCTCGGGTCAGAGACCTGGGGGTTTGGGGCGACCCTCCCACATAGGTGGCATAGGCCGCCTCCTCCTGTCAGTCGTACTCGGGCTGCCACATGGCGTCCTGGATCTGCTGTATCACGTCGTCAAGGCGGGTCCGGGCGACGCCCTCCTCGGCCGCGCGGCGGGCGACGGCCGCGGCGACCACGGCCGAAGAGGTGCGCAGGTTCTCCACCTCCGGCAGCAGGGCGGCGCCGGGCTCCGACAGTTCGGCGAGGCCGGCGACGGCCTCCGCCGCGGCCTGGAGCATGCCGTCGGTGATCCGCTCGGCGCGAGCGACCACGGCGCCCAGCCCCAGCCCCGGGTAGAGCAGGGCGTTGTTGGCCTGGCCGATGACGTACGTGGTGCCGTCCAGCTCCACCGGAGGTACCGGGATGCCGGTGGCGACCAGGGCCCTGCCGTCGGTCCACCGCAGCACGTCCGCCGGCATGGCCTCGATCTTCTCCGTGGGGTTGGACAGCGGCAGGACGACCGGCCGGTCCACGTGGCGGGCCATGGAGCGCACCACGTCCTCGGTGAAAGCCCCGTGCTGGGTGGACGTTCCCACCAGCACGGTCGGCCGTGCCTGGTCCACCACGCCCGGCAGGTCGGCCGGCCTGTCGTCGGGCCACTCGTCGTCGGGCCGCGCGTACGGCTGCTGGTAGTCGCGGAGTCCCTCGGTGGACTGCCGCAGCAGGCCCTGGCGGTCCACGCACCAGATGCGGCGGGTGGCCTCCTCGTGGTCCAGTCCGTCGCGGACCATGGCGTCACGCAACTGGTCGGCGATGCCCACGCCCGCCGTCCCGGCGCCGAAGACCACGATCCGCTGATCCCGCATGGGCGTGCCGGTGACTTGTGCCGCGTTCATGACGCAGGCCAGCGTGATCGCGCCGGTGCCCTGCATGTCGTCGTTGAACGTGCACGTCTTCTCGCCGTACTGCTGGAGGATACGGCGGCCGTTGCCGGGGCCGAAGTCCTCCCAGTGCAGCAGCGCCTGCGGGAACAGCTCACCCACCGCCTCCACGAAGGCGGCGACGAACGCGTCGTACGCCTCGCCGCGCACCCTGTTGTGACGGTTGCCGACGTACAGCGGGTCGTTGAGCAGCGCCTGGTTTCCGGTGCCGACGTCGAGCATCACCGGGATGGCCCGCCCCGGGTGGATGCCCGCGGCGGCGGTGTAGACCGCCAGCTTGCCGACCGAGAGCTGCATGCCGCCGACGCCCCAGTCGCCGATGCCGAGGAGTTGCTCCGCGTCGGTGGCCACCAGCAGGTCGACGTCGTCGGGGCCCAGGCCCAGCACCTGGAACGCCGGGCGGATGTCCTGGGGGCGGTCGATGGACAGGTAGACACCGCGCGGCCGCCGGTATTCGTGGCTGTAGCGCTTGACCGCCTCGCCCACGGTCGGGTCGTACACGATCGGCAGCAGCTCGGTGAGGTGGTCGCGGAGCAGCCGGAAGTAGAGGACCTCATTGCGGTCGTGGAGCTGCTCCAGGTACACGTTCTTCGCCAAGTCGTCCGGCTGCGCCCGCAGTTGCTCCCAGGCGCGGCGCGCCTGGAGCTCCAGCGAAAGCACTGCGGGCGGCAGCATCCCGACCAGGCCGTGGCGTTCCCGCTCCTCCTGGGTGAAGGCGACGCCCTTGTTGCTCAGCGGGTCCGTGAGCAGCGCGCGGCCGCTCAGCGCGCGACCGCTCGGTCCCTCACGGCCGGTGCGGCCATTTCCCTCTGGCTTGCGGGTGTCTTGTGCGCGATTCCGGGGCGGGGCCATCGGGTCTCCTTGCGTCGGGCGCCTGCCGTCAGGACTCCTTTGTCATGTCAGGACTTCTCAGTCCCGTCAGGACTCCTCAGTCCCTTCAGGACTCGTTTTTCCCCACGCACCCGGGTAACCCGCCCGACAGGACAGAGGCACCGTCGCCCTTCCTTTTTGCCGCTCCTTTGACGTGGCCGCCCCCTCACGTCCGACGGCACAACCGCCTGCTCCACGCGGAGACCGCCCCGCCGTCGGGCGGTGGGCAGCGTGACGGTGCCGTCGGCCTTCCCGCGGGGGGCGGGAGGGCCGACGGCACCTCATGGAGCCTCGTACGGGACGGGCGCTCCGCTAGGCGGCGTCACGTACCGTGCCGGTGAACTCCGGGCCCTCGACCGGTGCTCCGTCGGCGTCGTAGGTCCACAGGCGCAGGCGCAGCGACTCCGTGTCCTCGCTCAGTTGATCGGTGACGGTGGGCACGGACACGTCGACGCTCAGGCCGCCCGCGGGCACTTCGGACATGAGCAGCGCGCCGTCCGGCAGTGCGGACAGGGGGCGCTCGGGATCCGGCGAGGCCCCGAAGGTCTCGTCCAGCCACGTCGCGGGGACGTCCTTGGTGGACAGTTCGGTGCCGGCGGAGACGGGCAGCATCTGCAGGTCCGTCCACATGACGACGTCGGCGGCCTCGGAGAGGCTGATCCGCCAGACCAGTGGTCGGCCCTCGATGACCTGGTCGGCGACCGGTGTCACGGTCACCGCGGGCTGGGGGTCGTCGTTCTGCGCGGTGACGCCGCCCAGGTAGGAGCCGACCACCGCGCCGCGTACGGCCTTGACGGCCACCCGGTGGGGATCGTCGGAGCCGTAGCGGGTGTTGCCCTCGACCGTCACCGGCACGTCGACGCGGGCGCCCGGCCGGACCTTCACCGTGCGCGCGACCGGGTGGTCGCTGCCCGGCTCGTCCACGAAGAGCCGGACCTCGCCGCTGCCCGACCCGGAGACCTGTACCGGCACCTGGTAGGTGCGCGTGCCGGAGTCGCCTTCCTTGACGGTCAGGTGGCCGACGTCCACGCGCGCCAGCCGCGCGGGCTCGACGACGGGGGTGCCGGGGCGCCAGCCGTGGGCGTCCATCAGCCATGCCGTCCCGGATGCGGTACGAGGGGTCAGGCGCAGGGTCTTGACGTGGCCGAGGTCGAGGCGCTCCCGGGTCTCGGCGGACAGCGGTACGCGGACCTCACGCGCCCAGTAGGAGGAGGTGCGGGAGGTGCCCGGCAGGCCGTCGACGCGGACCCGGCCGAGGTCCGCCCGCTCGCCGGAGGTGTCGGTGAGGGCGACGTCCAGCTCGGTGCCGGTGGTGTTCGGCGGGACGATCACGCGCAGGCTCAGCGCCTTCGCGCCGGACAGGGAGACCGGGCGGGCGGGGCTGAGTTCGGTGGCGGTGCCGGCGCGGCTCCAGTTCATGGCCAGCGCGTACCGGTCCGGCTCCTTGCCGGGTGTCACCCTGCGCCACTGGGTGAAGTGCGGGGAAGCGGTGGTGAGTTCGGGGTCCAGGCAGGAGACGTTCGGGTCCGGGTCCACCTGGGCGCACAGCCGGCCGCCGCCGACCGTGGCGGAGGGAGCGGGGAGGAACGCGCCCGAGCGGGCGGCGCCGACGGCGTGGGTGAGGACGCGGGCGGGTCCTGCGGAGGCGGCACGGGCGGGGGACCCGTCGAGCAGCGGGCGGGCCCGGTCGTCACCGGCGACGAACAGCCGGGCCGCGGTGGCTATGTACGTCGAGCCCGCCTTCTGCTGCTGCTCGGCGGTGAGCCGGGTGGCGGTGCCCGGCGAGCACACGGGGTCGTGCTCGTCGCCGCCGTAGGAGAAGTCGTCGTCGGCCGGTGCCGTGGCCTGGCCGGGGGTCCACTCGCTGTTGAAGTAGTTGTGGTTCGCGCCGGTCATGTAGACCGCGCTGTGCAGGGCCTTGCCGCGGCTGACCCCCCGGGTGCCGTCGACGTAGTACTCGCCCTGCAGGTCGATGACGTCTCCGTCGCAGCCCGGCAGGATCGTCACGGACGGAACGTCGGGGGCGGGGTTCTGGCCGAAGATCGTGGGGCCTATGAGGACGGTTCCGCGTATCGTCCAGCGGGTCTCGCCGTGGTAGCCGTCCTGGTCGGCGGGCGGCGGGGTGAGGCTGTCCAGCGCGGCCCTGTCGGCGCCCTCACCGCCACGGGAGTGGCCCACCAGCAGCACCCGGCCGAGGTCGGCGCGGGGCGCCCGTCGTACGACGTCGGGGGCCGTGGAGGGGTCGGCGGCCCAGTCCGCCCAGTGGGCCAGGTGCAGCCGTATCAGCGAGGAGCGGGCCTGGGCGCCGGCGTCGTCGGCCTGCCAGTCCTGGGCGTTGACGGAGTTGGCCGAGATCGAGACCGTCACATAGCCCTGGGAGGCGAGGAGTTGCTGGTCGTGCAGGTAACCGCGGTAGCTCGGCACCGGCTCGTGGCCGGCCGGGCAGGGCCACTCCAGGGTCAGGTCGTCGCCCTTGAAGCAGGTGGCGTGGCGCCCGTGGAGGAACAGTGCCAGCGGGCGGCTGCCTGTGGCGCCCTCCGGCGCGACGACCACGGCCTTCATCTCCACGTCGGTGTCGTAGCCGGGGAGATGGACCGACGGCAGGGAGTACTCGCCGCTGGTCGTGCGGAACGAGCCGGGCACGCCGGGGTCGACCTTGTTCACGGTCGCCGCCTGGGGCAGGCGCGAGGGATCCGGCGAGCTGTCCAGCTCGCGGCGCGCACGTGCGTCGGCCTTCGCTCCGGCCGCGTCCAGCCGGCGTCCCGCGGCCTCGACCCGCAGGTCGTCGGTCCTGCCGAGGCGCACCCCGTCGAGCGGAAGCCGGAAGGTGCGTCCGTCGGCGGCGGGTCTGGGGGTTCCCAACAGGCGTTCCCCGCTGCGGAATTCGATCTGGGCGTCGCCCACCGGCACCTTCTCGGGCGAGCGCCACACCAGCTCCGCGGACTCCCCGGAGCCGGTGGTCAGCCAGCCCTCGGGAAGCCCTGGGGACGCGGGGGCGGACGGCCGCCCGGGCGCCGGTTCCGGCGCGGCCTGCGCCGCCCCCGGTGACGCGAGCGCCAGCGCGAGGGCCGCTGCCACGGCGGCCGTCACGCGCGAGACATGGATCACTTCTGTTCCTCCTCATGGTCAGTGCCCCGAGAACCCCACGGGCCCCGGGCTCCCCCGACGCACCAAATGCAACACGTCCGATCACCCTGTCACCCCCTCGCACAGCATTCGCACAACTCCCGCCCCTTCCGCACAACAAGACACGTGCAACCAGGGGGAGTTGGTCTGTCGGTACGCCAACGCCCGTGCACGTGACGGTTGTTCACTGATCACAGCGTGCGATAGCACCGCCCAAGCGCCGTCGCTTCCCAAGCTGAGAGCGCGAGTTCGATTCTCGTCACCCGCTCCAGCAGAAACCCCCAGGTCATGGACCTGGGGGTTTCGAGGGCCGGGCGTAGACGACAGCTTGCTCGTGCCGCGTTTCCGCCGGCGGCGGATGTGGTGAGTTCTCCGAGGGCCGTACCGAGGACGCCGCCCCGAAGCCTGACCGGCCCGTTCCGCCTCCGGGCCCCGCGTTCCGGGCGACGGCTCACCCGATCGGACCGCCTGCGATGCCGCTCGCATCCGCGCCGCCGACGATCGGAACATGCCGGAAACCACATCCAAGGCACGTCTCGTCGGTGAGCTTTCGGCCGAGTTCGCCGGCACCATGATCCTCCTTCTGTTCGGCTGCGGTGTCGTCGCGCAGGTCGTCGCCGGTGGTGCGCTGACCGACGGCGGCCTGGGCGACCACGACAGCATCGCGTGGGCCTGGGGCCTCGGCGTCGTCCTCGGCGTCTACGTGGCGGCGCGGGTCAGTGGCGCCCACCTCAACCCCGCGGTCACCCTCGCGCTCGCGGCCTTCAAGGGCTTCCCTTGGAGCAAGGTCCTGCCGTATGCGCTGGCCCAGACAGCGGGCGCCTTCGTGGCCGCCCTGCTGGTGCGCTGGAACTACACCGAAGTGCTGGCCAAGGCCGACCCCGGGCACACGGACAAGACGGAGATCGTCTTCTCCACCCTGCCGGGCAACGGCGGCCTTCCGATCAGCCAGCTGGGGGCCTTCCGTGACCAGATCATCGGCACCGCACTCCTGGTGCTGCTGATCTTCGCGGTCACCGACCTGCTGAACACGCCGCCGGGCGCGAACATGGCCCCGTTCATCATCGGCCTCATCGTCGTCGCCATCGGCATGGCTTGGGGAACCAACGCGGGCTACGCGATCAACCCGGCCCGTGACCTCGGACCCCGGTTGGCCGCGTTCCTCACCGGCTACGGAGGCGCTTGGCGTGATCAGTACGGCGACCTCTACTTCTGGGTGCCGATCGTCGGACCCCTGATCGGCGGCCTGGTCGGTGCGCTGCTCTACCGCCTGTTGATCAGCCCGCACCTGCCGGTCACCGAGCAGGAACCCGGCCGGGTGCCCGCGCCGGACGAGTGAGAGGGAAGACCATGCCCGAATTCGTCGGTGCGGTGGACCAAGGCACCACCAGCACCCGCTTCATGATCTTCGACCACGACGGCAACGAGGTCGCACGCCACCAGCTCGAACACGAGCAGATCTTCCCCCGCTCGGGTTGGGTCGAGCACGACCCCGTGGAGATCTGGGAACGTACGAACTCCACGATGCAGAACGCCCTCCGCCAGGGCGACCTGTCCGCCGCCGACCTCGCGGCCATCGGGATCACCAACCAGCGAGAGACCACGGTCATCTGGGATCCCAGCACGGGTCAGCCGTACTACAACGCCATCGTCTGGCAGGACACCCGCACCGATTCGATCGCCGCGGCGCTGGAGCGGGAGCACGGCGACCTCATCCGGCGCAAGACAGGGCTGCCACCGGCGACGTACTTCTCCGGCGGCAAGATCAAGTGGATCCTGGAGAACGTCGACGGGGTCCGGGAGGCCGCCGAGGACGGCCGGGCCCTCTTCGGGAACACGGACGCCTGGGTGCTGTGGAACCTCACCGGCGGTCCGAACGGCGGCATCCACGCCACGGACGTCACCAACGCCAGCCGCACCATGCTGATGAATCTCGAGACCCTCGACTGGGACGACGAACTGCTCGACGTCTTCGGCGTACCGCGCGCCATGCTTCCGGCCATCAACCCGTCCTCGCACCCGGAGGCGTTCGGGGCCACCCGCACCAGCCGTCCGCTGCGCACCGCCGTACCCGTCACGGGGGTCCTCGGAGACCAGCAAGCGGCCACAGTCGGCCAGGTCTGCTTCCGCCCGGGCGAGGCCAAGAACACCTACGGCACCGGCAACTTCCTGGTCCTCAACACGGGCACGGAGATCGTCCGGTCCAGCAGTGGCCTGCTGACCACGGTGGCGTACCAGTTCGGGGACGCCCCGGCGGTGTACGCGCTGGAGGGGTCCATGGCGGTCACCGGGTCCGCCGTGCAGTGGCTCCGCGACCAGATGCGGATCATCTCCTCCTCCTCCGAGGTCGAGACACTGGCCCGGCAGGTGGAGGACAGCGGCGGCATCTACTTCGTACCGGCCTTCTCCGGCCTGTTCGCGCCGTACTGGCGTTCCGACGCCCGGGGCGCGATCGTCGGTCTCGCCAGATTCCACACCAACGCACACCTCGCCCGGGCGACCCTGGAGGCAATCTGCTACCAGAGCCGCGACGTGGCCGATGCGATGGAGCAGGACTCCGGTGTGACACTCGACGTGCTGCGGGTCGACGGCGGTGTCACCGCCAACGACCTGTGCATGCAGATCCAGGCCGACATCCTCGGCGTACCGGTCAGCCGCCCGGTCGTCGCCGAGACCACCGCGCTCGGCGCCGCCTACGCGGCGGGGCTCGCCACCGGCTTCTGGGAGAGCACCGACGAACTGCGCCTGCACTGGCACGAGTCGAAGCGGTGGGAGCCGCAGTGGAGTGATGAGCAGCGGGAGAAGGGCTACGCGGGATGGAAGAAGGCGGTGGAACGCAGTCTCGACTGGGTGGAGGTCGAATAGCACGGGCGGCGGGCTCTCGCGTGTCCCGCTACTCCGATGGGTAGGAGCCCTTACCGGTTCGTTGTCGAGTCTTGGGAGAGAACAAACATGGCCGGTCTGATGAATCGGATCAGGGCGTTCGGGCGCAGCCCGGAGGGGCGCCGTCTGGTGGCTCGGGGCAAGCGGATGGCGTCCGACCCGAGGACGAGGAGCGAGGCCAAGCGGCTGTTCGGCAAGCTGCGCAAACGGCCGCCGCACTGAACGAGGGCGCCGCGGCCGCAGGCACCGACGCCTTCCGTGTAGTCGCGCAGAGCAGGCGAGGCGGTTCACCTGCCGGCGTTCTCGGCAAGCGTGTGAGCCACGAGCGCGTTGGCGTGGCCGTGCCCCAGGCCGCGTTCGCTCTTGAGCCAGGAGACCAGGTCCATGTACCTGGTGAGCGGCGAGGCGCGGATCCCTTCCTTCCACTCCGCAATCGGACGGCCGTACTTTTTCGAGCACCCTTGGGAACTCCCACGCCGTGCCCCCAGCGTGCCCCCGCGCCTTGCGCCGCTTCCGCCGCTTCCGCCGCTTCCGCCTGAAGGTGCTGCGCCGGAAGGGCGCCCCCTTCTCGCCGACGAAAGAGCAGACCGTCAGGGCCCGGCTCGACTCAGCTCTCGTCCACGGCGGTCTCCGTGATGGCCTTGAGGAGCCGGTACGCCTTGGCCGTCATCGTCTTCGCCCCGCCTGGTTTCAGCCCACGCATGTTCCGGCTCGCGAATCCTGTGAGAGGTATTGACGCCTTTCACCGGAACCTTATGATCCAGTTGATCGACACTTCGACCCTTGTTCGACATAGCGAACATGCCAGGGCCGCACCACACCGGCATCCGAGCAGCCTCCGACGGGGCAGGCCGGAGCCGCTTGCTCAAGGATGACGAGGTCCTTATGCGCAGACGCAGTTTCAGCCGCAGACATCCGTCTGCGGTGCTCGCCGCCTCGGTTGCGGCCCTGGCCGCGTTGGCGGCGATGCTCGTCACCGGCCCGGCTCAGGCGGCCACCACCAGCGCCGTGCGCGGTGTCGCTTCCGGCCGGTGTCTCGATGTGCCGGGCGCCAACCAGACCGACGGCACGAACGTGCAGATCTGGGACTGCCACGGCGGGACCAACCAGCAGTGGACGCTGACGGACAACAACCAGCTCACCGTGTACGGCAACAAGTGCCTGGATGTTCCGGGTCACGCCAACACGGCCGGTACCCGGCCGGTGATCTGGTCCTGCAACGGCGGTACCAACCAGCAGTGGCGGGCGAACGCCGACGGCACGATCGTCGCCGTGGAGTCCGGGCTGTGCCTGGACGTCAGCGGCGGCGCCACGGCCAACGGCACGGCGGTGCAGCTCTGGAACTGCAACGGCGGCAACAACCAGAAGTGGACAGGTCTCTCCGGGACGCCGACCACGTGTGCTCTTCCGTCGACGTACCGCTGGACCTCGACGGGTCCGCTGGCGGAGCCGGCGAACGGGTCGGCCGCGTTGAAGGACTTCACCACCGTGACGTACAACGGCCAGCACCTGGTCTACGCGACCACCGCGAGCGCATCCGGGTGGCGCGCGACGGGGTTCCGTCCCTTCACCAACTGGTCGGACATGGCGACGGCCCCCCAGACCGCAGTGAGCGGAGCCCCCATCGCGCCCACGCTGTTCTACTTGGCGACCAAGAACATCTGGGTGATGGCCGCGAACGGGTGGGACACCGGCTGGGCCTTCACCTACCGCACGTCCACCGACCCGACCGACCCCACCAGCTGGTCCGCGCCGCAGCCGCTGTTCACCGGCAGCCTCCCCGTCGGCGGCCCGATCGACCCGACCCTGATCGCCGACGACCAGAACATGTACCTGTTCTTCGCCAATGACAAGGGCAGCATCTTCAAGTCGACCATGCCGCTTGGGAACTTCCCCAGCAGCTTCGGCTCGTCGTACACGACGGTCATGAGCGACACGGAGGACAACCTGTTCGAGGCGCCGGAGGTCTACAAGGTCCAGGGCCAGAACCAGTACCTCATGATCGTTGAGGCGAAGGGTAGGAACGGGCGCTTCTTCCGGTCCTTCACCGCCTCCAGCCTGAACGGTTCGTGGACCGTCCAGGCCGGCAGCGAGAGCGCCCCCTTCGCGGGCAAGGCCAACGCCAACGCGACGTGGACCAACGACATCAGCCACGGTGACCTGGTCCGCAACAACCCCGACCAGACCAAGACCATCGACCCCTGCAACCTGCAGTTCCTCTACCAGGGCAGGAACCCCGCATCGGACGGCACCGACTACCTGTTGCTGCCGTACCGGCCGGCCCTGCTCACCCTGCAGCGCTGACCCGCCCTCCCCTCACCGCCTCGAGGAACCCCAGCCGCGCGTCGCCTGGGGTTCCTCTCTGTCTCGCCGGGGGCCCGCTTGCCGTTCGTCCGCTCCGGCGCCGCGACGCGGACGGCAGCGGGGTGGGAACCGTCCCGGAGCGGCCGGGTCTGCACCCCGGCCCTCCGTGGCCGAGCCGAACAGGCCGCCCGCGACTCCGCGAGCGGCCTGCTGCCTGAGTCGGCTTTACTGACTATCCGTCAGCTCTCCTCGCTCGTACGGCGCCTGCGCGCGAAGTAGACCGCGGCGGTGCCGACCGCCACGACCGCGAGGCCCGCACCCGCGAGAACGGGAGTGCTGCTCGACCCGCCGGTCTCGGCGAGATCACCGTTCGTGGTCGGGTCGTTCGCCCCCGTGTCCTCGCCGGGCTCGGGCGTAGCCGACTCGCTCGGGGACGGGGACGGGGTCGGGGACGCGTCCTCACCGGGCGCGTCGTTCTTGGCGAGCACCGCCGCGAAGGCACCTGCGATCACTTTGTGGCCTTCGGCGTTGGGGTGCGGGTC
Organism: Streptomyces sp. NPDC002787; assembly: GCF_053592095.1. NCBI lineage: Bacteria > Bacillati > Actinomycetota > Actinomycetes > Kitasatosporales > Streptomycetaceae > Streptomyces > Streptomyces sp. NPDC002787. Next base: position 18,386 of record NZ_JBSFVC010000043.1, read on the forward strand.
CTTCTTCGTGCACGCCCAGGTCAGCTGACAGATCTTGGCCACGTTCGCCGGCACCTCACCCGCGCCGGGCACGTTCACCATGGTGGTGAAGTCGTCGGAGGAGAAGACCCCGGCCACGTCCGCCACCTTGAAGCCGGTGGACTTGTACACCTGGGTGATCCCGCTGTTGGCGGCCGCGAGCAGGGGTGCCGACTCCTTGGCGGCCTGCTGCCCCGCGGCGCCCTGCAGCCAGGCCCCCAGGAACGGGTTGTGGTACGTCGAGCCCACGAACTGGGTGTTCTCCGTGCCCGCCTTGCGGAGCGTGCCCGCGATCTGGGCGAGGTTCTTCGCCATGGTCTGGCTCGAGCTGTTCAGGCATGCCGCGTCGAGGGTGCCGGCCGGGCTGACGCAGTTGAGCAGGATGTCGTTGGCACCCACGCTGAGGGTGACGTAGGCGACCTTGCCGTTGTGCTCGGCCATGGCCTTCAGGGCGGCGTCCAGTTGGGACTTCGCGTTCGGGTAGTCGCACTTTCCGCCGTTGATCAGGGACTCGGTGGTCTCAGCCGTGCAGCCGAGACGTATGTGCTTCAGTCCGGGGGTGCGCTGCTTGAGCTGCGCGTACAGCTGGTCGGTGTAGGCGAGGTCGGTGTCCTTGTCGACGTCCGGCTGGTAGCCGGTGGTCATGGAGTCGCCGAGCGAGATGTAGTACGTGGTGTCCTTGCCGTTGGCCGCCTCGTCGGCGGCGGCAAGTCCGGGCGTGCTCAGCACGATCGCCATGGCGGAGATGGCCAGCGGGGGGCCGAAACGCTGAAGGGATCTCATAACTTACGTAGGCTTTCCAGTTGTTGGGGGTTGGATGCCGAAAAGCATTGGCGTGAGAGGTGGTTGGAAGCAGCGAAACTCGTCCGCAGCGGTTTCCGGGCACCCGAAGAAGGCCTTGGTGAAGGCATAGGGGGGTTTCCGCCTCCGTGAGACTGCGGGATTCGCCCGACTTCGCTTCGGAGACGCGGGCGCCAATTTAGCAGGATGAAAACCGACTTGGGTGTGGGAGGCCCACAAAACGACGGTCACGACGACACGTGTAAGCATCAAAAGGGCTCGGTCGGTCGGGAATTGGTGACCGGACCCGTTGGTAGTCATTCGCTGAGTGATCAACAGGGTTGAAGGGGCAAGTCCAACTGCCGGTTGGGGCGGGTGTTGAGCGCAGTAGTTGGCTTCGTGTTCGGCGGGCCGAATAGCACCGGGCCTCGTGTTCGGCGGGCCGAATAGCACCGGGCCTCGCGTTCGGTGGGCCGAATAGTGCCGATCGCAGAATGCAGAAGCTGGACGCTAATCCGGTCCACCCATTCTGCGGAGTTGGACAACACACGGCACACGGCAGATCGGCTCCGACCCATGTGCTACCCGGCGGACCCACCGCGCTTTGAAGGTTCACCGCGCCCCTGGCAAGCCGCACCGACAAGCGCGCCTGACGCCCGCCCGCCGACGAAGTACCGGCCCGGCGGGCCCGAGCGGCCGTCGTCTCAGTCGAAGAACTTCGCGTCCGTGAAAGCCGCGACCTGCTCGGTGCCGCCTTCGAGCACCCACCATCTCGACGGCCCCGTGCCGCCTCCCCACTCTCCTTCGGGGGACCAGCCGAACACGACCTCGGCGCGCCCGTCCCGGTCGAAGTCCCGGACAGCCGTGAAACGGGCCGGTCGTGCCGAGGCGGGCACCTCCTTGCCGGCGCCGTCGTGGCGCAGGGTGGCGGAGCGGTCCGTCGTCAGTCCCTCGGCGCTGCCGCGCAGGATCCTGACGCCCCCCTCGGAGGAGATCAGCAACTCGTCGCTGCCGTCGGCGTCGAGGTCCGCGGTGGCGTAGTCGCCGGCCGCGCCCGGCTTAAGGCGCCTGTCCGGGCGGTCGCCGCCGTAGTGGACGGTGACGGTGTCGTGGACCGTGGGGTCCTGGGCGTCGGCCCCCGGCTCCCCGTTGCGCGTGCCGTTGTCGCCGACGGCTGTGTCGCCCTTGCCGTCGCCGTCGAAGTCGCCGAACGCCACCGCGCTGCCGGTCCGCAGGTACGGTGCCCGCGCCGCGAATCCACCCGGCCCGCCCCCGCCGCGCAGGAGCACGGCCGGTTCCTGCTCGTCATCGCCTTGGGGCGAGGCGACGAGGTCGGTGGCACGGTCGCCGTCCGCGTCACCCGCGGTGAGCGAGAAGTCGGAGTTCTCGTAACCGAGCCCGGCCTCGACGATCGGGTTCGGGCGGGCGGCACCCGTACGCCGGGGCTTCCCTTCGCGGGTGAACGGCCCGTACAGCACCCGGAGTTGGTACCGCTCGGCGTACTTCTCCCCTACGGCCTCGGTCACCGCGAGATCCTGTCGGCCGTCGCCGTCGAAGTCGCCCGGCACGCCTGCCTGCTCGGCCGCGGGCACTTGGTCGCGCGGACCGGCGGGGCCGCCCCAGATGACGTGCCCTGCGGCCAGGATGTCCGCGTAGCCGTCGCCGTCGAGGTCGGCGGAGGGGAGGGTCCCCGGGGTCAGGTACGGGGGAAGGCGGCTGTCGTCGGGCTCGATGACGGTACGGGTGGCCGGGTCGAGCCCCCGCGCGGAGCCGTAGACCACGCCGAGATAGACGGACCGCTCGTCGTCCCCACCGGCGCCTCCCGCGCCGATGGCGGGCGCCGCGAAGACCAGGTCGGCGTAACCGTCCCCGTTCACGTCGTCGGCGGCTCGGCTGCCGCCGCCGCGCGGCACGGGCGCGGACGCCGTCGGTGTGGTCACCGGACCCAGCGCGGGTGTGGCGGGCGGGTCCGCCGAGGAGGAGCCGGATCCGTTCACAGGGCGTAGAGCCAGGGCGGCGATGAAGAGGAGCACACACACGGCGATCGCCACATTGGCTTTGACCATGTTCCGGTTCTCGTTCAAGCTCCCCCTGGTGCACCTCAAGCTCCGGGCTGTGGCGGCACAGCCTACGGTCAGGTGCGCGGCGGATCATCCCCGCTGTCGGCAGTAAAGGGCGTCGGGGGTGCGCGACGAGCCCACCCGGCCCGTGAAGGCGATCCCCGCCGCGTACTCGTCGTCGGCGCACTGGCCCTTGTGGTGGCCGTGCGCGAAGTCGCCGCCCTTGGGGGCCGAGCCCCTGTTGTCGCCGCGGTCGAACCAGACGGTCCGGCCGCTCGTGCCGACGATCGAGCCGGGCGGGGCGGCCGCGCACAGGACGGCGGAGACGGCCGCGCCACGGACGCTGTAGCCGGTCACGAAATGGCCGCCGGGGCACTGGAGTTTGGTGTACCCGCTCGCCCAGTCCCGGCCCGGTGTGACGTGCCGCTCGTCGACGACCACCTCGTGTCCGGCGGCCGGGTCCCACACGGGGCCGGCGGACACGTTCGAGCACAGGCCCCGGTTGCCGGTGTGGCTGAGGCCGAGGAGGCGCTGACCGTCGGAGCAGACGGCCTTGCGGGCTCCGGAGTCCCAGTCGGGCAGGGCGCGCATCCGCCGCGACTGGACGAAGTCGCCGTGGTCGGGGCTGAGCATCGACCAGGCCGTCACCGGGGCCACGCGGCCGGTGCGGCCCTGGGCACCGATGAGCCGGGTCCAGGCGGAGGCACGCCAGTCGTCACCGTCGTACAGGCCCATACGACGGCCCGCCGCGTCCCAGTGCAGCAGGGCCCAGCCGTTGCCGGTGCGGTCCTCGTGCCAGCCGACGAGCGGCCAGTACGCGAAGTCGGCGTCGGTGCGGATCAGGTGGTCCACGAAGTTCCCGAACCAGGCGCGCTGCCGGGTGCCGGTCTCCTCGCGGCCCCCGATGCCGAACTCGCTGATCCAGACGGGCGCGGTGAAGTGCTGGTCCTGTTCGGCGGTGACGAAGAACGCCTGGCGGTTGAGTACGTCGATCAGTTCGGCGGGGGTCAGGTCGCGGTAGCGGGGGTCGGTGGTCTCGCCCGTTCCGGTGGCGCCGCTGTGGTGGGGGCCCGTGTAGTCGTAGAAGTGGGCGGAGTACACGAGCTTGCCGGAGTCGACGAGTGTGTGCGAGAGGCGGCGTACGGGTTCCAGGGTGGGACGTTCGTGCGCGAGGCCGTCGACGGGGATGCCGGTCCAGTTGATGCCCTCGACGATGATCAGCGAATCGGGGTTGGCCTCCGCCAGGATGCGGTCGCCCACGTGCTGTGAGGCGGTGAACCAGTCGTGGTCGTCGCCGAGGCCCCAGTTGGGGTCGTCCCAGATGTCGCGGCGCACCTCGTTGTAGAGGTCGGCGCCGACGACGCGTTTGTTGTCCTTGTAGCGGCGGGCCATGAAGAGCCAGTCGTTCGCCCAGGTCTCGGTGGTCCGGCTCGCGTTCCAGCGTTCGTTGCCGTCGACCGAGCAGCACCAGCGGGTGGTGTTGGTGTGGTTGTTGAGGATCACGGCGAGGCCGGCGGCGGTGAGTTCGCGGACGACGGCGTCGTACACCTGCAGTGGGGTCCTGCCGCGCAGGGAGGGGTTGGCGGCGACGGCGTCGGCCGTGACGGGGACGCTGTCGTGGATCATCTCGTTGGAGAAGGGCAGTCGGATGCTGTTGATCCCGATCTCCCGGAAACCGGCGATGATCTCGGCCATGGGGGCACGGTCCAGGCCGAGCGGTATCCGGCCGGAGTTCTCGCCCGCGTGGTGGTTGGCGTCCTCGTCCACGCTTCCTGAGCCGTTCCAAGTGCCGCTGGCTCCGTGCCAGTTGCCGGACCGCAGCTTGAAGCGGTCGCCGTCCGCGTCGACGATCCAGCGGCCTCGCGTGCTGAGCGGTGCCGTCCAGTCCGCTGCGGGCGCGGCCGACACGGCCTTCTCGGACGGAGCCGCGGCCTCGGGGGCGGGATCCTGTGCGGCTGCGGGGAGCGGCGTCAGGGGCACCAGGAGGAACACGACGGCCAGCGTGGCTCTGGTGAAGGATCCGCGCACGGTCACCATCCAGGAGACAGTGGTGCATTGCAGTGGCGTCATGACAGGGGCGCCATGGCAGGGGCGCCATGGCAGTTTTGTCATGGCGGCGTCATCATGGCGGATGGTGCGGGAAAGGTCCAGTCCTGCACGTACACGTACACGTACCGCACCGGTCCCCGGTCATCAACGGCCCGCGGACGCCTCCGGGATCGAGCAGTCGCGTGGCAGGATGTCGGCCGTGACCGGATCGTCGTCCTCGCCCGTCGCCGGGAGCACGCCCCGCGACCACGGCCTGGGTCCCCGTGCCGCTGCCGTGCTCGTGTTCGGCTCCTCGGCCGCGGTCCTGGTGGTCGAGATCGCCGCTCTGCGGCTGCTGGCTCCCTACCTCGGCCTGACCCTCGAGACCAGCACCATGGTGATCGGCATCGCCCTCACCGCGATCGCCCTCGGCTCCTGGCTGGGCGGGAGCATCGCCGACCAGGTCGACCCACGCCGGCTCCTGGGCCCCTCGCTCGGGGTGTCGGGAGCGGTCGTGGCGCTCACCCCGGCCGTGCTGCGCACCACCGCGGAGTGGGCGCCGGCGATGCTCTTCCTGACCGCGTCGCTGACCATCCTCGTGCCGGGCGCGCTGCTCTCGGCGGTGACGCCGATGGTGACCAAGCTGCGTCTCACCAGCCTCGCCGAGACCGGAACGGTGGTCGGCCGGCTGTCCGGCGTCGGCACCGTCGGTGCCATCGTCGGCACCGTCCTCACCGGTTTCGTCCTCGTGTCACGGTTACCGGTCAGCGGCATCCTGATCGGCCTCGGCGTCCTGCTGGTGGTCGGCTCGGCGCTGGTCGAGTGGCGAACGCGCGGGTGGAGCGGCACCCCTGCCCTGACACTCGTGGTCGTGGCCGGCGGCCTCGCCACCGTGGTCGCGCCCGGTGGCTGCGACGCGGAGACCAGGTACCACTGCGCACGGGTCGTCGCGGACCCCGACCGGGGCAGCGGCCGCACACTCGTTCTGGACGGCGTGCGGCACTCCTACGTCGACCTCGACGACCCGACCTTCCTGGAGTTCGCGTATGTGCGCGCCATCGCGTCGGTGGTCGACACCGCCTTCCCCGAAGGTGAGCCACTCGCCGCCCACCACCTGGGCGGCGGCGGACTCACCTTCCCCCGTTACCTCGCGGCCACTCGGCCCGGGACGCGCAGCCTCGTCTCCGAGATCGACAGCGGGGTCGTACGCATCGACCGCGACCGACTCGGTCTGAGGTCGGAAGCCGGTATCGACGTACGCGCCGAGGACGGCAGGCTCGGCCTGCGGCGACTGGACACCGGCAGCCGTGACCTCGTCGTCGGCGACGCCTTCGGGGGCGTCAGCGTGCCGTGGCACCTCACCACGGTGGAGGCGATTACGGACGTACGGCGGGTCCTCGACGAGGACGGTCTCTACATCGCCAACCTCATCGACCACGGTGACCTGGCCTTCGCACGTGCCGAAGCGGCCACCCTCCGCGAGACCTTCGAGCACGTCGCCCTCGTCGGCGAACCCACCGATATCGGCCTCGACCCGACCGCCACGCCCGAGGGCGGCAATCTGGTGGTGCTCGCCTCCGACCGACCGGTCGACCTGCGCGCGGCCCAGAAGGCGCTGGACGCCCGGCGAACCGGCTGGAAGATCGCCACCGGCGACGACCTCACCTCCTGGATCGGCGACGCCCGGCCGCTCACCGACGACTACGCACCCGTCGACCAGCTCCTCCAGCCCTACAGCCCACCCGGCGGCCGGTGAGACGTCCTGGCCCGGCCGAACCGCGCTGCCCTGCGCGCCTGCCGCCCGGCCTGCGGCAAGGCGGCGGCCTGATCGTGTCGGGGAGCGGGTCGGTGGGAGCGGTGAGGGGGCCGCTGCAGAGGGCCCCGGCGCCACTGGGTGACGCGGTCGCCGCTGCCACGGGCCCACTCCGGTTCCGGGTCGGCGGAGGTCGGCTGAGTTCCGCGTGGACGAGGGCGGGATGATGGGCGGTATGCGCATCCGCATCGACGCCGTCGACCTGCCCGGCCTCACCCGCCCCGCCCCTGCCGACGGCAAGGCGCCCGCCTACGGCAACATCCACGTCGCCGTGCAACGCCGTGACCGTCCGGCCGAACTCCTCGCGCCGCAGCCCGGTGACGCACCGTCCGCGACCTGGACCCTGGAGTGCGCCACGAGCGTCTCGCCGACCGGCGTCGAGGTCAAAGGCCCCTACGTGCAGGACCGTCTGGGCCGGCGGTTCATCTACCTGTCGTGGGGCACGGTCGACGAGTCGGGCACCTTCACGATGTTCCGCCGCGCCAAGCTGATGCTCGACGTCATCCCCGTCGACGTACTCGCCGCCGCCGCACGCGACGGACTGCTGGTCGGACGCCTCGGTCTGACCGACGCGCAGGGCGGGCCGCTGTGCGCACGAGTCGAGCCCCCGGACATCACCTGGACCGCCGAACGCGCCGACGGCCACTGACCAGCACACCCACCACGGCTGCTTCCTGCCGAGTGAGGGTGACAGGGACATCGCCGACGTGAACTGGGGGCTCGTGACACCCGCTGCGTCAAGCGGTCGGGAGGTGCGGGGTGCGACCCCACCGCGCGGCTGTGCGCAGTGCCGCGACGACGGCCGTGGTCGTCGGGTTCGCGGTCTCGGTGTGGCGCGTCGCGGCGAACAGCAGGCGCAGGATCGGGCGATCCTCGATGGGCGCTGTGCGGATTCCGGGTGTGGCCGGATCGATGGCCGTCCGGGGGACGAGCGCGGTGGCGAGGCCGGCCCGTGCGAGGGCGAGCTGGGCGGCGATGTCCGCGGTGACGTAGCGCGTCGTGGGTGTGAAGCCGGCCTGGTGGCAGGCGTGCAGGACGGCCTGTCCGCAGTCCGTGGTCGGCGGCGGCACGGCGAGGCTGTGTGCGGCCAGTTCCCGCAGGGCGACGGGCCGCTCGTCGCCCCGGTCGGCCGCGGTGACGACGAGCAGCGGATCGTCGAGCAACGGGGAGACCTCGACGCCCCGGGGTGTGGCATCGGGCAGGTGGTGATACCGCTGCCCCAGCACCACGTCGACCGTGCCGAGCGTGAGTTCCCGCAACTGCGCCTGGTCGGTGACAAGACAGGTCACGGTGAGCTGCGGATGGTCCGATCCCAGTGCGGTCAGTGCGGGGGCCACGATCCGGGTGACGGTCGACGGCAACGCGGCGAGGGTGGCGGTGGCTCCGACGGTGCCCTTGACCGCCGCGACGGCGCTCTCGGCCTCCCGTACGGCGGCGAGGATCCGGTCGGCGTGTCCGAGGAGCACCCGGCCCGCCTCCGTCAGTGCCACGGTTCGCCCGTCGGGGCGCAGCAGGTCGACCCCCACGTCGTGCCGCAGCGCGGAGAGCTGTTGGGACACGGCGCCGGCGGACAGCCCCAGTGACTGGGCGGCCGCGGCGATGGAGCCGCGGGCGGCGACGGTCCTGAGCATGTGCAGACGGCGGACATCCAACATGACTCGATAGATTACCTAAAGGGTTTCATCAGAAATCATCCCCTTGACCTGTTGAGTCCCGGTGAGCGACCTTCAGCGCATGGAGATCTTCGACTGCATCGCCGCGGTTGCCCGGCCCATCCACGATTTCGGTGACGAGTTCATGTCCGACGAGGCGACCGCCGCCGAGGGTCTGCGGGCCGGGTTCGCCCCAGGACGCGGCTTCTACTGCCGCGGCCGGTTCGGAGTGCTCGGCGAGGCACCGGTCGAGGTGGTCCAAGCCGTGCAGGGCTTCCTCAGCCCCCGTCTGGTCGCCACCGGCTGGCTGGCGGGACGCCCCGTGATGCCGGCCGGGGAAGCCGCCGCCCGGTATGCACGGGCCGTCCGGATGTGGGGGCGCGCCCACATCCCCGCGGACGTCGACGTGGAGCACTTCAACCGCCTGGCGCAGCAGCTCATCGATGCCGCCGACGCCGACGCACTGCCGTTGTTCGCCGGGTGGCGCGCGCAACCCTGCCCCGCCGACGACCCGGTCGGTGCGGCCATGCAGCGCCTGCACGTACTGCGGGAACACCGTGGCGCCAGCCATCTGGCGGCGGTGCGCCTGAGCGGGCTGAGCGCCCGGGAGGCGATGGTCGTCAACCTCGGCGTCGAGCAGGCGGCCCACTACGGCTGGCAGGAGCCACATCCCGTTGCCGCGTCGCTGATCCCCCGATGGCGGCGTGCCGAGCACCTCACCGACGAACTGCAGGCGCCGCTGTACGCCACGCTGGCCGGCCGGCAACGTACCGAATTCGCCCGGCTCGTCGACGTGTTGACCGCCTCCCCGACCCCGTGAGCGGACGCCGACGGCACGCCTGTCATCCGGGAAGGCCACGCCGCGCCGCTGCTCGGGTTGGCCGAGGTGGATGCGGAGCTTGGCGCGTGCCAGGGTCATCCTTCGAAGCGGTAGCCCATGCCGGGCTCGGTGATGAGGTGGCGGGGGTGGGCGGGGTCCGTTTCGAGTTTGCGGCGCAGCTGGGCCATGTAGACGCGCAGGTAGTTGGTCTTGTTGCTCCGGGAGGCGCCCCAGACCTCCTGGAGCAGGTGCTTCTGTGTGATCAGCCGTCCCGGGTTGGTGACCAGGATCTCCAGCAGGTGCCACTCGGTCGGGGTGAGGCGTACGTCGTGACCGTCCCGCACGGCCTTCTTGGCCAGCAGGTCGACGGTGAACCCGTCGGTCTCGACGAGCGTCGTCCCGGGGGCGAGCGGTACCTCCTCGGTACGGCGGACCGCCGCCCGGAGCCGCGCGAGCAGCTCGTCCATGCTGAACGGTTTGGTGAGGTAGTCGTCGCCGCCGGCGTCGAGCGCGGCGACCTTCTCCTCGGACGCCTGGCGGGCGGAGAGCACCACGATCGGCACCCGGGTCCTGGCACGCAGCGCCTTGATGACGTCGATCCCGTCCATGTCGGGCAGCCCGAGGTCGAGCAGGACCACATCGGGCTGCCGGGTGGCGGCCAGCCGGAGCGCGGTGGCACCGTCGGGGGCCGCGTCGACCCCGTACCGGCGTGCCTGGAGATTGATGATGAGGGCCCGTACGAGCTGTGGATCGTCCTCCACCACCAGCACCCGTGTCATGGGTGTGCGCCTTCCTGTCGTACGTCGGGCCATGAACGCCGGGGCGCCGTGCGATCGGCGCCAGGACGGCGGGAGCCGGCGGCCTCCGGCTCCCTCCCGGACCGCCCGGCTCCCGGCTCCCTCCCGGACCGCCCGGCTCCCGGCTCCCTCCCGGACCGCCCGGCTCCCCCGTGGGCCGGGCGCTGCCGTCAGCTCCTGGTCAGGAGGTCCTTGAGCGCGATGTTGAGTTCGAGGACGTTCACGCGGGGCTCCCCGATGAAGCCGAGGGTGCGGCTCTCCGTGTGCTCGTCGACGAGCTTGCGCACCTGGGCGACGGACAGGCCGTTCCGCTCGGCGACCCGGTGCACCTGGATGTCGGCGTAGGCCGGGGAGATGTCCGGATCCAGGCCGGAGCCGGAGGACGTCACCGCGTCGGCCGGCACCTCGGACGGTCTGACCTCGTAGTCGGTGGTCGAGTTGTCCCTGACGACCGCGGCCTTGGCGGCGGTCACCCAGTCGATCAGCTCCTTGTTGTCGGCGGACCGGTTGGTGGCGCCGGAAAGGATCAGCTTGTACCGGGTGTTGACGCTGTTGGTGCCGAGGCCGTTCTGGGGGCGGCCCTGGAACCACTTCAGGTCGGGCTCCGGGGTCTCCTGGCCCTCCTTCAGCGGCAGGTGGTACGCCTGCCCGATCAGCGAGGAGCCGACGACCCTGCCGGTGTGGTCCTTGATCTCGGAGCCGTTCGCCTTGTCGTTGAACAGCGCCTGGGCGAAGCCGGTGACGGCCAGCGGATAGAGGACGCCCGTCACCAGGGTGAGGACGAGGAGGGCGCGCAGGCCCGCCCCGAGCAACCGGGCGGTGTTCGTGACGGAGTTGTTCATGGTCCCTTCACCCGATCCCGGGGATGGCTGAGATGAGCAGGTCGATGAGCTTGATGCCGATGAAGGGGGCGATCAGTCCGCCGAGGCCGTAGACGGTGAGGTTGCGGCGGAGCAGCTTGTCCGCGCTGACCGGCCGGTACCGCACGCCCTTCAGGGAGAGCGGTACGAGCGCGATGATGATCAGCGCGTTGAAGACGACGGCGGACAGGATCGCGGAGTCCGGTGAGGACAGGCCCATGATGTTGAGCTTGTCGAGGCCCGGATAGACGGCGGCGAACAGCGCCGGGATGATCGCGAAGTACTTGGCGACGTCGTTGGCGATGGAGAACGTCGTCAACGCGCCCCGGGTGATGAGGAGTTGCTTGCCGATCTCGACGATCTCGATGAGCTTGGTCGGGTTGGAGTCGAGGTCGACCATGTTGCCGGCCTCCTTGGCGGCCGACGTGCCCGTGTTCATCGCGACGCCGACGTCCGCCTGGGCGAGGGCCGGCGCGTCGTTCGTGCCGTCCCCGGTCATCGCGACGAGCTTGCCGCCGGCCTGCTCCCGCTTGATGAGGGCCATCTTGTCCTCGGGGGTGGCCTCGGCGAGGAAGTCGTCGACGCCCGCCTCCTCGGCGATCGCCTTGGCGGTCAGCGGGTTGTCGCCGGTGATCATGACGGTCTTGATGCCCATGCGCCGCAGTTCCTCGAACCGCTCGCGCATGCCTTCCTTGACGACGTCCTTGAGGTGGATGACGCCCAGCACCCGGGCGCCCTCGGAGTCCTCGACCGCGACCAGCAGCGGGGTGCCACCGGCCTCGGAGATCCGGTGGGAGACCGTGTCCGCGTCGTCGGCGGCCGTGCCGCCCCGCTCCCGCACCCACGCGATCACGGAACCGGCCGCGCCCTTGCGGATCCTGCGTCCGTCGACGTCGACACCGGACATCCGGGTCTGGGCGGTGAACGTGATCCACTCGGCACCGACGAGCTCGCCCTGGTGGCGCTCGCGCAGGCCGTACTTCTCCTTGGCGAGTACGACGACGGAACGGCCCTCGGGCGTCTCGTCGGCCAGCGAGGAGAGCTGGGCGGCGTCGGCGACCTCGGCCTCGGTGGTGCCGTTCACCGGCACGAACTCGGCGGCCTGACGGTTGCCGAGGGTGATCGTGCCGGTCTTGTCGAGCAGCAGCGTCGACACGTCACCGGCGGCCTCGACGGCACGGCCCGACATGGCGAGCACATTGCGCTGCACCAGGCGGTCCATGCCCGCGATGCCGATCGCGGACAGCAGGGCGCCGATGGTGGTCGGGATGAGGCAGACCAGCAGCGCCACCAGCACGACCATCGTCAGATGCGTGCCCGCGTAGTCCGCGAACGGTGGGAGCGTGGCCACCGCCAGCAGGAACACGATGGTGAGCGACGCCAGCAGGATGTTCAGCGCGATCTCGTTCGGTGTCTTCTGCCGGGCCGCGCCCTCGACGAGGTTGATCATCCGGTCGATGAACGTCTCACCGGGCTTCGTCGTGATCTTGATGACGACGCGGTCGGAGAGGACCTTCGTACCGCCGGTGACGGCGGACCGGTCACCGCCGGACTCCCGGATCACGGGGGCCGACTCACCGGTGATCGCCGACTCGTCGACGGAGGCGACGCCTTCGACGACGTCACCGTCGCCGGGGATGATGTCGCCGGCCTCGCAGACGACCAGGTCGCCGATCCTCAACTCGGTACCGGGGACGCTCTCTTCGGAGTCCCGGACGAGCCGCCGGGCCACGGTGTCGGTCTTGGCCTTGCGCAGGGTGTCGGCCTGCGCCTTGCCGCGCCCCTCGGCGACCGCCTCCGCCAGGTTGGCGAAGACGACGGTCAGCCAGAGCCAGGCGCTGATGGTCCAGCCGAACCAGTCGGTCGGGTCCTTGAAGGAGAAGACGGTCGTCAGCACCGACCCGACGAGGACCACGAACATCACGGGCGACTTGACCATCACGCGCGGGTCGAGCTTGCGGAAGGCGTCCGGCAGCGACGTCAGCAACTGCTTGGGGTCGAAGAGGCCCGCGCCCACGCGGCCCTCGGCGGGTTTGTGCCCGGTGGGGACGTCGCTGTGCGGCGCCCGGGCCGGAGTGGTGGCTGTGGACATCGCGTCCTCTTGCTTCTCCGTACGGGTGGTCATGACGCCAGCCCCTCGGCCAGCGGGCCCAGCGCGAGCGCCGGGAAGTAGGTCAGCCCGGTGATGATCAGGATCGCGCCCACCAACAACCCGGTGAACAGGGGCTTCTCGGTGCGCAGGGTGCCCGCCGTGACCGGCACCGGCCGCTGCTCGGCCAGCGAACCCGCCAGCGCGAGCACGAACACCATCGGCACGAACCGCCCGAGCAGCATCGCGATGCCGAGGGTGCTGTTGAACCACTGGGTGTCCGCGTTCAGGCCGGCGAAGGCCGAACCGTTGTTGTTCGAGGCCGAGGTGTAGGCGTAGAGGATCTCGGAGAAGCCGTGCGCGCCGGAGTTCGTCATCGAGTGGCCCGGTGTGGGCAGCGCCATGGCCGCCGCCGTGAGGACGAGGACCAGCGCCGGGGTGACGAGGATGTAGCAGGCAGCGAGCTTGATCTCGCGGGTGCCGATCTTCTTGCCCAGGTACTCGGGGGTGCGGCCGACCATCAGCCCGGCGATGAACACCGCGATGACCGCCATGACCAGCATCCCGTACAACCCGGAGCCGACGCCGCCGGGCGCGATCTCGCCCAGCATCATGCCGAGCATGGTGATCCCGCCGCCGAGGCCGGTGAAGGAGGAGTGGGAGGAGTCCACCGCGCCGGTCGAGGTGAGCGTGGTCGAGACGGCGAAGATCGACGAGGCGCCGATCCCGAACCGGACCTCCTTGCCCTCCGTCGCCCCGCCGGCGATCTCGAAGGCCGGGCCGTGGTGGGCGAACTCGGTCCACATCATCAGGGCGACGAAGCCGACCCAGATGGTGGCCATGGTGGCGAGGATCGCGTAGCCCTGCCTGACCGAGCCGACCATGACACCGAACGTGCGCGTCAGGGCGAACGGGATCACCAGCAGCAGGAAGATCTCGAAGAGGTTGGTGAACGGGGTCGGGTTCTCGAACGGGTGGGCGGAGTTGGCGTTGAAGACGCCGCCGCCGTTCGTGCCGACCTCCTTGATGGCCTCCGTCGACGCGACGGCGCCGCCGTTCCACTGCTGCGAGCCGCCCATGAACTGGCCGACCTCATGAATCCCGGAGAAGTTCTGGATGACCCCGCACGCGACGAGCACGATCGCGGCGACCACGGAGAGCGGCAGCAGGACGCGGGTGACCCCGCGCACCAAGTCGGCCCAGAAATTGCCGAGTTCGCCACTGCGGGCGCGCGCGAAGCCCCGTACCAGGGCCACGGCCACGGCCATCCCGACCGCCGCCGACACGAAGTTCTGCACGGCCAGCCCGGCGACCTGCACCACATGGCCCATGGCCTGCTCGCCGTAGTACGACTGCCAGTTGGTGTTGGTCACGAAGGACGCGGCGGTGTTGAACGCCTGGTCCGCGTCGATGGAGGCGAAGCCGAGCGAGCCGGGCAGGACGCCCTGGAGCCGCTGGAGCAGGTACAGGAACAGGACACCGACCGCCGAGAAGGCCAGGACGCCGCGCAGGTACGCGGGCCAGCGCATCTCGGTGTCGGGGTTGGCGCCGATGCCCTTGTAGATCCACTTCTCGACGCGCCAGTGCTTGTCGGAGGAGTAGACCTTGGCCATGTAGGTGCCGAGGGGGACGTAGGCGAGCGCCAGCGCCGCCATGAGGGCCAGCAGTTGGAGCACGCCGGCGAGTACGGGACCCATTTCCTGTCTCAGAACCTCTCCGGGAAGAGCAGGGCGAGGACGAGATAGCCCAGCAGGGAGACGGCCACGACCAGGCCGACGACGTTCTCGACGGTCACAGCTTCGTCACCCCCTTGGCGACGAGAGCCACCAGCGCGAACACCGCGATCGTGGTGACGACGAAGGCCACATCGGCCATCGCGAACTCCTGGAGTGAGGTTCGGAAACAACGGACGAAAGAACTGCCGAAGGATCGGACGAAGGAACGAACGGACGGACGGGCGGACGAAGGAACGGACGATTCGAGGAGACCGCGCCTCCGGCCGGATCCGGCCTCCCGTTGACGGCTCCCTTACGGCGGCCCGCACACCTTTGACGGGATCCATACGGCCCTGATCCTCGACGGCGGCGAAGGCCACGTGACGATGCGGAGCGTCGTGCGGATCCCCGGGGACACGGCCCGGGACCAGCCGCTCGCCGGTGCGGGCGCAGGCGGGTCGAGGAGGTCTCTACCGGATGGTGAGAACTGCGCCGTACTCATCCGGCCGGCGGCCTTCACGGGCTCCACCCCGGCCGCCGCCTCGGCCGGCCGGGCCCGCTCCACGACATGAAAGCGGCGTGCCGGGAACCCCCGGCCGGCGGGGTTTCGCCGTGGCTGCCTCGTAGTCCTGGGGGCGGCATGAGGCCGGGTGTCCGGCGCCGGCCTGGTCTTAACGGAAGTTTGACGCCGTCGCGTGACCTATCCCATGGGCCCCGGCGTCACGCTCTGCTTACGTTGACGCGGCCGTCAAGGTGATGGCTCGAAACCAACGCTGAGCCGCACACCGGGAGAGCACGTCGATGGCCACCACCGAGCACCCGCCGCCGAGCCGACTGCGGACCTGGATGCTTCAGGGCCTGTCCGACATGGGCAAGCCCGGCGGCCACAAGGGTCCGCACGCCGAACCGGAACCGCCGCACAAGGGCCAGCCCTGGTGGCGGGTGATGTGCCTGACGGGCGTCGACTACTTCTCCACCCTCGGCTACCAGCCCGGCATCGCCGCCCTCGCCGCCGGCCTCCTCTCCCCCGTGGCGACCATCGTGCTCGTCGTCGTCACCCTGGCCGGCGCCCTGCCGGTCTACCGCCGCGTGGCCGAGGAGAGCCCGCACGGCCAGGGCTCGATCTCCATGCTGGAGCGCCTGCTGACGTTCTGGAAGGGCAAGCTCTTCGTCCTGACCCTGCTGGGTTTCGCGGCGACGGACTTCCTGATCACCATCACCCTCTCCGCCGCGGACGCCTCCACCCACCTGGTGGAGAACCCGCACCTGAACAGCGCCCTGCACGACAAGCAGCTCCTGATCACCCTGATCCTGATCGCCCTGCTCGGCGCGGTGTTCCTCAAGGGCTTCCTGGAGGCGATCGGCGTCGCGGTGGCCCTGGTGGGCGCCTACCTCGCGCTGAACGTCGTCGTCGTGGCGGTCGGCCTCTGGCATGTGCTCACCGAGGGTCACGTGGTCACCGACTGGACCAGCGCGCTGACCGCCGAACACGGCAACGTCCTCGTCATGGTCGGCGTGGCGCTGATCGTCTTCCCCAAGCTCGCGCTCGGCCTCTCCGGCTTCGAGACCGGGGTCGCCGTCATGCCCCATGTGCGGGGCGACGAGGGGGACACGGAGGAGCACCCCAGGGGCCGTATCCGGGACACGAAGAAGCTGCTCACCGCCGCGGCGATCATCATGAGCGTCTTCCTGATCAGCACGAGCTTCATCACCACCCTCCTCATCCCCGAGAAGGAGTTCGAGGACGGCGGCGACGCCAACGGCCGCGCCCTCGCCTACCTCGCCCACGACTACCTGGGCAACGCCTTCGGCACCGTCTACGACGTCTCGACGATCGCCATCCTCTGGTTCGCCGGCGCCTCCGCCATGGCGGGCCTGCTCAACCTCATGCCGCGCTACCTCCCCCGCTACGGCATGGCCCCGCACTGGGCCCGCGCGGTCCGCCCCATGGTCATCGTCTTCACCCTCGTCGGCTTCCTCGTCACCTGGATCTTCGACGCGGACGTGGACGCGCAGGGCGGCGCGTACGCGACGGGCGTCCTGGTCCTGATCAGCTCGGCGGCGATCGCGGTGACGATAGCCGCGCACAAGGCCGGCCAGCGGAACCGGCGGATCGCCTTCGGAGTGATCTCGGCGGTGTTCCTCTACACCACCGTCCTCAACGTCATCGAGCGCCCCGACGGCGTGAAGATCGGCGCCTGCTTCATCGCGGGCATCATGCTGGTCTCCTTCCTCTCCCGGCTGGCCCGCGCCTTCGAGCTCCGCGTCACCGGCGTCGAGCTGGACGACATGGCGGAACGGTTCGTCCGTGACATGTCCCACCGCCGCATCCGGTTCATCGCCAACGAGCCCGACCGGCGTGACAAGGCCGAGTACCGCGACAAGATCGAACAGATCCGGCAGGACAACGACATGCCGGAACAGGAGGACTTCGTCTTCGTCGAGGTGACGGTGACGGACCCCTCCGAATTCGAGGCCGGCCTGACCGTACGCGGCGCGGTCCTGCACGACCGCTACCGGGTCCTGACCCTGGAGTCGTCCTCCATCCCCAACTCGCTCGCCGCCCTGCTCCTCCACGTCCGCGACACCACGGGCCGCACCCCGCACATCTACTTCGAGTGGACCGAGGGCAACCCCTTCGCCAACTTCCTGCGCTTCCTCCTCTTCGGCCAGGGCGAGGTCGCCCCGGTCACCCGCGAGGTCCTGCGCGAGGCGGAACCGGACCGGGCCCGCCGACCGCGGGTCCACACCGGCTGAGACCGGCGCGTCCGTCAAGGCAGTACGCCGGCCAGTACACGGGCATCACCGGCCCGCCTGATCCGGCCCCGATCCGGCCCGATCCGGCCTGATCCGGTTTGATCGGGCCTGATCCGGCCCCGTGGCCACTACCGCCGGGGACGGATCAGGATGCCCATGGTTCCGTCACGTCGTCTGAGGGTGCAGGAGGCGGGCCAGCAGGTCGTCCAGCGTGACCAGGCCGGTCAGCCGTCCGCTGTCGTCGAAGACGATGGCGAGGGAGGCTCGGCGTCGGCGCAGTTGCTCGATGGCGTGCCCGACGGTGTCCCGGGCGGTCAGCTCCGGTACCGGGCGGGCGAGCTCCCGGGCAGTCGTGGTGCGGCCCCTGCCTCGGGCGATCAGGGCGTCCCGGGCGTGGACCGAGCCGATGACCAGCGGACCGTCGCGCACCAGCAGGCGGTTTCGGTCGTGCTCGGCCGCTGTCGCGAGGATGGCGTCGAGGTCGGCCTCCGCCGGTACCGAGGTGATCTCGCCGGCCGGGATCTGGAGGTCGCCCACCGGGGACTGCGGTTCGGTGAGCGTGTTGGTGATCAGTTCGGAGTCGTCCTTGCTGATCAGCCCGAGCCGCTCGGACTCCTCCACGAGGTGGGTGAGCTGCTCGCGGTTGTGAACCGAGGTGAGTTCGTCGCGCGGGGTGACCCGGCACAGGCGGACCAGGGCGTTGCTCATCGTGTTGAGGACCCGGATCAGCGGGCGCACGGCCGCCACCACGCCCCGGAAGGGCGGGGAGAGCAGCATCGCGGAGCGCTCGGGGTGGGCGATGGCCCAGGACTTGGGGGCCATCTCACCGACCACCATGTGCAGGAACACGACCACGGTCATGGCCACGGCGAACGCGACGCCGTAGCTGAGCGCGGTGGGCAGGCCCAGGTCGTGCAGCAGCGGGTCGAGTTCGTGGGAGATCGCGGGTTTGGACACCGAGCCCAGGCCCAGTGTGCAGATGGTGATCCCGAGCTGGGCGCCGGCGAGCATCAGCGACAGTTCGCGCATGCCGGCGAGCGCGGCCTTGGCGCCGCTCCGGCCCTCGGCCGCCGCCTTCTCCATGCGGTGCCGCTTGGCGGCGACCAGTGCGAACTCGGCGGCGACGAAGAACCCGCTGCCGATCAGCAGCAGCACGGTGACGAAGAGTGCCATCGGGAAACTCATGCCTGCTCCTCCTCGGGTTCCGCCACGGCCATCCGCTCCAGTCGCACCCGTTCGGGCACGTGCCGGTCGAGGGTGCGTACGTCGATCCGTACGCGGCCTCCGTCGGGCAGCTCCACGGTGAGCCGGTCGCCGATGGCCGGGAAGCGGCCCAGTCGGTCGACGATCAGGCCGGCCACGGTGTCGTAGTCCTCTTCCTCGGGCAGTTCGATGCCGGTCGCGTCGGCCACCTCGTCCAGACGGCGTCCGGCGTCCACCAGCCAGCCGTTTCCGTCTCCGCCCCTGTTGCCGTTCCCGTCCGCGACGGCGATCTCGGTGATGGTGTCGGTCTCGTCGGCGATGTCGCCGACCAGTTCCTCGGCGATGTCCTCGTAGGTCACGATGCCCGCCACGCCGCCGTGCTCGTCGAGGACCACGGCGAACTCGTCGTCCCGGTCCCGCATCTGCTCCACGGCGTCCGGCAGCGGCAGGCTGTCGGGCAGCAGCAGGGGGCGGCGGGCGAGCGCGCCCGCCGTGGTGCCGGTGAACAGGCCGGCGGGCAGCCGCATCAGCTCCCGTACGCCGAGCACGCCCGCGACGTCGTCCGGGTGGTCGCCGAGTACGGGGTAGTTGGAGTGGCCGTACTTGGCGATCAGGTCGACCGCCTCTGCGGCGGTTGCGTCCTTGCGGACGAAGACGGCGTCGGCGCGCGGCACCATCACCTCGTCCAGCGTCCGGTCGGAGAACTCCAGGGCGTGGTCGAGCAGCTCGGCCGTCTCGCGCGGCAGCTGGCCCTGCTCGTGGGACTCACCGATCAGGTGGCCCAGCTCCTCCAGGGTGGCGCCGTGGTGCAGCTCCTCCACGGGCTCGATGCCGACCTTGCGCAGCAGCTTGTTCGCCGCGCCGTCGAAGACGTGGACCACCGGGCCGACGACCTTCAGATACGCCAGTGTGGAGGCGGCCAGTGACTTCGCCAGGCGCTCCGGGATCGCGATGGCGAGGTTCTTCGGGGCCAGTTCGCCGATCACCATCTGCACGACCGTGGCCAGCACGAAGGCCAGCACGACGGAGATGCCGGAGACGGCACCGTCGGGGATGCCGATACCGGTGAGGACCGGCTTGAGCAGCGCCGACACGGACGGCTCGGCGATGAAGCCGACGACCAGACCGGTCACGGTGATGCCGAGCTGGGCGCCCGAGAGCATGAACGAAAGACGCTCCAGCACCGTCAGGGCGCGGGCGGCCTTCCTGTCCCCGGCCTCGGCCTGACGGGCCAGGGCGAGCCGGTCGGCGGAGACGTACGCGAATTCCTGGGCGACGAAGTATCCGGTGCCGGCGGTCAGCACGAACACGGCCAGCACGCCCAGCCAGGCTTCCACGGCACTCATCGAACACCACCCCGCCGTGTGCCGTGCTCAGGAAAAGCCTGGCGGGGTGGTCGGGGACTGTGCCCCGAAGGGTCCGTCGAACTGGCGGACACGAGCGGTACTCCTCTGATAGCAGTGGGAACAAGGGAACGATTCTGGCCACATCCGGGTTCCCGGCGCATCCGGGGACTGTGCGACGGCGAAGGGTTCCGGGCTCGTCCGGTGGGAGCGGTGGTGCCGGCCTCGTGGCGGGGCCGTGGAGCGGATCGGGGCGGCGTTCCTCACCGGCTTCGGGCTGGTGCGGTGGCCGACGCGTACGAGCGCTCCCGGGGAGCCGCTGTGGCCGGTGACGGCCCTCGTCGGCTTGGCTCTGGCGGCAGGGGCAGGGGCAGGCGCACCGGACGTGTCTGGGGGAGGTCCGGCGCGGCTCCCCCGCCCGACTGGGGTCCCGCTGGTCGCGGCCGGTGCCGCGGGCTGCGCCGCCGGCCCAGCCGGCGGTCCGGCGGGGCCCGAACGGCTGGCGTTGGATTCGCGGCCGCGATCATCCCGTGGGGCACAGCGGGGCAGAGCGAGGCCGGGCGGACCGGAGCGAGGCAGAGCGGAACACCGTGAGCCGGGCCTGACACCGGCGGCGCGGGATCATGCCGGGGCCGGGGCCGGGCCGACCAGCTCGGTCAGGACACTGTCGCCCTGGGCCGGGATGCGGGCGAGCCAGGTGGCGATCAGACCGGCCACCGTCTCGTACGGCCCCTCCGGCGCGGCCAGCCCTATCCGGGCCAGCTCGTCGATGCGCACCCCGCCGTCCGCCTCCCACACCGCGCGTCCGTCCGCGCGCCCGGGCGCGGGCGGCAGATCGGGGGCCTCGACCGGATCGTGCTCGTCAGGAGCCGGTCGGCGGGCAGGCTGTCGGGCACCAGGAGCGGTGCGGTGGCCAGCTCGGTGACCTGGGTGAGCCGCCGCTTCTCGGGCTCCAGGGCGAGGACGTCACGGATGTGGACGGTGCCCACCACCTCGTCCAGGGTGTCGCGGTAGACGGGGAAGCGGGACAGACCGGTGGCGTGGGTCAGGTGAGGGTGCGGACGAACAGTTCGGCGGAGTCCGGCTCCAGAGCCATGATGAACACCATCACGACGGCCACCGCTCCGGCCCCGGCATGGGCACCGCCGTCGCCGCGGGCGCGGCCGGGCTCGCGGTCGGTGTCGTCGGCGGCATGGTCGCGGCGGAGGTCGTCGACTACGTGGGCGACTTCTTCGAGGGCGACGAGGAGGACGAGGGGGAGGAGGGCTGACGTCCCGCCTCTGACGAACCCGTCGGAAAGGGCCGGAACCCATGTCCTGTGGGACCGCCCCAAGGAGTCCGCATCGACCCGGCCGGGCGCCGCCGCGTCGCCCAGCTCGTCGCCACCGACGAGGCGTTGCGGAACTTCCCCGCCGACGACCTCCAGCGCCGGTTCGACGACAACCTCGACAAGCTGACCGCGGACTTCGGCTTCGGCTTCGGCTTCGCTTCGGCTTCGGCTTCGCTTCGGCTTCGGCTTCGCTTCGGCTTCGGCTTCGGCTTCGGCTTCGGCTTCGGCAAGGTCAGCGTGTCGCAGGAGGTCGCCAAGGTGGAGAAGAAGCCCGCGGAGGCGCACGCCGTCATCCGGATCGGCATCGTCATCGTCATCGTCATCGGCGGCGCCGTCGGCGACTTCGACAAGACCGAGCAGGCCGTCGTCCGCGAAGCCTGCTTCATCCTCGGCCAGCCGCCGCACGAGTTCGACCCGTGACCGGCTCAGGGAGACGCGTGCCGGGCCGGGCCCTTCGCGGGGCCCGGCCCGGCGCACCGGCCTTCGTGAGAGCACGACGGATGACCTTCGGCCGGTCCTTCCGGGTCCGTTCCCTCCGGCTGGGCGCGGCGATCAGGGCACCGCATCATCCACCAGCGTGCGATGGATCCCAGGCCCGGGGCAGCCTGTCGTCAGTGGCCGGTGGTGTTGACGTGCAGACCCGCCGCGACACCCTCGGCCGAGGCGGCACCGACCACGCCGGCGCAGACGCCACCGACCGGGGTCTCGGCCTGGAGGTGGCCGGCGAGAACGCCGGAGAGGTTGCCCGCGAGGGCACCGGAGGCGTCGGCCGCGAGACCACCGGAGACGTTGTCCAGGTCGGCTTCGGACAACTCGGCCGTGTTCACCTGGGAGTTGAGGTTCATGGGAGAGCGGTTCCCTTCGAGTGAGCTCGTGTCAAGGGTGGTGTCCGCCCGGTTCCCAGGACAAGGAACCGTTCCCGGCGGCCCCACCAAGCACGTGATCCAAGCACGCCGCAGGGGAGCCGGTCACTGAGAGGAAACGGGGTGAGGCCGCATCACGAGGACCGGGCTCACCGATGTGATGATCCGGCCCAGAAATGCGTCAATACCCTCACACATCCCGCCGTCCCGCTTCGCGCACCAGGGTTGCGCCCCGGTTCCCGGAGCGGGCAGACCCACGCCAAAGCTGCTGGCACGCGGGTGAACATGACAGCTGCTCATGTCTCATACGACCCCTGGGTGAACGGTGTGCAGGTTCGCCGGATCTTCCGCCACAGCGCATCGGATCGGGGGCGAGGGAGCGAGCAGCACAGCCACCACGGTCACCTCTCAGAGGGGTGTCGCGGCGTACAGGATGAGGCCCATCGTCACCGCGGAGTTGGCGGAGGACATCGCCCACACGGCCGTTCCCGCGGCCGCACCCCAGGCCGCCAGGCCCACCGAGGTGAACACCGACGGCCAGCTGCGCGCGGCGGGAGCAGGCCCGAGCAGGGCCGCCACTCGGCGCGGCACGGGCCCCGGCGCCGCGAAACCCGCAAGCGTGGCCGGGGGCGTCGCGGTTGCTGTGCGCTGCGGTCGTCGACGAGGGTGGCGCGACGGCCGGCAGCGCTCAGTCGTCGGACGTCCGCCCCCGGCGCGGCACTTGGGGCGACTTCGCCGCCTCGGCCTCCGCCTTGGCGTCGCTCACCGCGGCGGCGGCCTGCCTCCCGGCCTCGTCAGCGGCCGTGGCGGCGTCGAGGGAAACCGTCGATCCCGCATCGAGCTGCGGCATCCGGATCTCGCCCGGCGTGTCGTCGGCGGCTGCTGCTGCTTCGTCGGGTTGCGCAGGGGTGGGAGGGCCTGCCGTCGGCTGGTCACCGAACGCACGGGTGACGGTCCGAACCGCCTCGGTCAGCTCGCCCGGGATCACCCAGAACGTGTTGTTGTCGCTCCTCGCCAGGTGCGGGAGCGTCTCGAGGTACTTGTAGGCGAGGATCTTCGGGTCGGCGTTGTTGCGATGGACGGCCTGGAAGACGAGCTCCACCGCCTTGGCCTCGCCGTCCGCCCGCAGGATCATGGCCTGCTGCGTGCCCTGTGCCTCCAGGATGTCCTTCTGCTTGGTGCCTTCCGCGGTGAGGATCTTGGCCTGGCGCTCCCCTTCGGCGTGCAGGATGGCCGCGCGCTTGTCACGCTCGGCCCGCATCTGCTTCTCCATCGCCTCCTTGATGGTGTGCGGTGGATCGATGGCCTTGATCTCGACGCGGTTGACCCGGATGCCCCACTTGCCGGTGGCATCGTCGAGGACGGCGCGGAGCCGGGAGTTGATCTCCTCACGCGAGGTGAGCGTCTCCTCCAGGTCCATGCTGCCGATGACGTTGCGCAGCGTCGTCACGGTGAGCTGATCGATCGCCTGCAGATAGTCGGCGACCTCGTAGGCCGCCGCCCGCGGGTCGGTGATCTGGTAGTAGAGCACGGTGTCGATGTTCACCACGAGGTTGTCCTCGGTGATCACCGGCCTGGGGTCGGACGAGTAGACCTGCTCGCGCACGTCGAGTTTGGTGTTGATGCGGTCCGCCACCGGCAGGACCAGGTTCAGGCCGGGCTGCAGCGTCCGGCGGTAACGGCCGAACCGCTCGATGTTGTAGCGGCGCGCCTGCGGGACGATCCGCACGGTGGAGGCCACGAGGAAGACGACGACGAGGGCCGCCACGAGAAGGGGGACGACAACTGGATCCACAGTGCCTCCGTTGCTATGTGTTCAGCCGCGCCGGTGTCCGGCCGATCACGGAAGGAGTTCTCGGGGATAGACGATGGCCGTGGCGCCTTCGATCTCCATGACGTCCACCAGCGCGCCCACCGGGATCACCAGGCTCTCGTCGAGGGCGCGGGCGGACCATTCCTCGCCGGAGAGTTTGATCAGGCCGCGGGTCGCGGTGACCTCCTGCATGACCTCGGCCCGCTTGCCGATCAGCGCGTCGGTGCCGTCGCGTGTGAGGGGCTGCTGTGCCATGTGCCGCATCGCGACAGGACGGACGATGACCAGGCCCGCTGCCGCTGCCGCTCCGAGGGCCACGAGCTGGCCGAGAACGCCGATGCCCACACCGGCGACCACGGCGGCGACCAACGCGGCGCCCGCCAGCAGCCCGAAGACCAGTGTCAGGGTGAAGAATTCCGCGGCACCCAGCGCCGCGGCGGCGAGCAGCCAGAGGTACCACGGCATCGAATCGCCCTCCGTCAGGGGCCTTCTCCACCAAGTTACCTCCCGGAACGCCGGGCCGAACAGACACGGGAGCCGTGGTTGCCGATCGTGGGGGCCCGTGGCGGTGAGCACCGGGAGACAACCCGCCGCCGCATGCCCCAGACTCGTAAGAAGACCGCCGGTCGATCGCGCTGGAGAGGTCGGAACCGTGCATGACGTGCCGCTGTGGATGTGGGTGGCGTTCGCCGTCACCGTGCTGGTGTCGCTGGCGGTCGATCTCCTCGCGCACCGGCAGGAACACGTCATCGGTTTCCGCGAGGCCGCCGCCTGGAGCGGTGTCTGGGTGGGCCTGGCGATCGTCTTCGGTGGTGTGGTCTTCGCGGTGGTCGGCACGACCGCCGGAGTCGAGTACACGACCGCGTGGCTCCTGGAGAAGAGCCTGTCGGTCGACAACCTCTTCGTCTTCGCCCTGATCTTCGGCTACTTCAACGTGCCGCGTGCCTACCAGCACCGTGTGCTGTTTCTCGGTGTCCTCGGCGCCCTGGTCTTCCGCGGCATCTTCCTCGCCGCCGGTGTGGCGGTGGTCAGCCGCTTCACGGCCGTCCTGTACGTCTTCGCCGCGATCCTCTTCTACAGCACCTACAAGATCTTCAAAGAGGAGGACGACAGCTTCGACCCCGGCAAGAGCATCGCCGTGAAACTGCTTCGCAAGGTCGTCCCGGTACGGGACGAGTACGTGGGGACCCACTTCTTCGTCAAGGAAGCCGGGAAACGCGTCGCCACGCCGCTGCTCGCCGTCGTGGCCGCGATCGAAGCCGCCGACCTCGTCTTCGCCGTCGACAGCGTGCCCGCCGTGCTGGCCGTCAGCAGTGACGCCTTCATCGTCTACACCAGCAACGCCTTCGCCATCCTCGGACTGCGCGCCCTGTACTTCATGCTCGCCGGGCTGCTCGACCGCTTCCACTACCTGAGCAAGGGACTGGCTTTCATCCTCGCCTTCATCGGGGTCAAGCTCATCCTCCAGGCGTCCCACAAGACGATCAGCCCCTCCGTGCCCGAGATCCCCTCGCCGCTCAGCCTCGCCGTCATCGTCGCCGTTCTCGCCGTTTCCATCGGGCTGAGCATGGCTCGGCCCCTGCCCTCCGGCCCACCTGATGACCGTCCGCGGACGGACGCCGGCAGCGAGCCGCCCGACACCTGACGCCAAGCGGCCGCCAAGAGATGGCAAATGCGTAGTAAAGTACGATTATGGGTGCAAGTAAGCAGAGGAAGAGGGCTACCGCGTCGTCGTCCGGGTACTTCTGCCCCTCGTGCGAAGGGCCCGTGGACGCCGTCGTGCAACGACACAAGACCATGGGCGTCTACGTTCCCGTCTGGACCGCGGGCCCGTGCCACGACCCCCTGTGTCCGGAGTACGTGCCCGAGCCACGGGTGACCACCTCGGCCCACGGCGGCACCAGGCACCAGCCGACGGGCCGGGAAGACGACTGAGGATGACGGCAGCCCCCGTAGCCGTCGCGGCGATGGCCGTCGTGGCGATGGCCGTGCCGTGTCGTTACTCCGTGGTCTTCTCGATCCTCTCGGTACCCACGCTCACGACCGTGCCGCGCTTGTTCACCAGGCGCACCTCACCGAGGAGATCGCGGCCCTCGGGCGGGGTCGTCGCGGCCTTCAGCCGCGCGGAGACCGTCCTCGACGTACCCGTGCCGAGCTTCACCGCCGCCGAGCCGTCGATCGTGGTCGAGCCGAGCGCGGGGGAGAAGCAGGCGTCGCCGTAGTCGAAGGCGGCCGATCCCGACGGGACGGAGAAGCCGAACACCTCGATCGTGTACGTGCCGGCGGCCGGGTCGGGGATGGAGACGGACTCCTCGGAGTCACCGTCCGCGTCCTGGGCGACCAGGTGTTCCCAGGCATGCGCGGCCGCGGAGATCCAACAGAAGGGCCCTGAGGCCCGGGTCGGAGACCCGGGCCTCAGGGCGTTCGCCGTGAATCAGTCGCCGGAGCGCCGAAGTGAGGGAGTCGAAAGGGGTCACGTCATGTCCAGGGCGCAGCGGAACCCCACGTTGCCGGTTGCCGGGTCCGGGAGGAGTCCCTGCCGCGCGGCGACCCGGTAGCGGCGGCAGCAGGAGGCGTGACAGAGGTAGGAACCCCCTTTGGTGACACGCTGCTCTGAGCCGACGGAGGGCGCGAACGGGTCCTCGCACCACTCCCAGACGTTGCCGGTGACGTTGTAGAGGCCGAAGCCGTTGGGGTCGTAGGCGTCGACGGGGCAGGTGCCGTACCAGCCGTCGGCCGTCGGGTGGCGGTTCGGGAACTCGCCCTGCCACACGTTCATCCGGGGACGGCCGCCCGGCTCGAACTCGTCGCCCCAGGGGAACACCTTCGCGTGCAGGCCTCCCCGGGCGGCGCGTTCCCATTCCGCCTCGGTGGGCAGGCGTGTGCCGGCCCACGCGCAGTAGGCGCGGGCGTCGTCCCAGTCGACGTGGACGACCGGATGATCCGCACGGTCCCGCCAGGTGGGGTGCGGTCCGTCGGGACGGCGCCAGTCGGCGCCCTCGACCGCCGTGGACAGGTCGCGCAGGACCTGCCGGGCCGGCCGGACCAGCGCCTCACCGGCGGCGGTGAGGGCGACACCGTGCGGGAGTCGGTGGAAGAGTCTGCCGCCGCATTCGCGTTCCAGGGACCGGATCGCATGCGACAGCGACGGTTGCGCGACATGGAGCGCCATGGCCGCGGCGGTGAATCCGCCGTGCTCGACCACGGCGATGAAGTATTCCAACTGGCGTCGTTCCATCAGGTCTCCACCGGGTCTCCGTCGGTCTCTGACTGTCTCCGTCGGTCTCCGTCGGTCTCCGTCGGTCTCCGTCGGTCTCCGTCGGTCTCCGTCGGTCTCCGTCGGTCTGGCGGGCGCTGCGGGGGGGCAGAGAGAAGCGGGCGCGGTCAGTCCACTTGGGCGGGGATCCGTAGGTTCACCTCGTAGCCGCCGGCCGGGGTGGGCCCGGAGTCGAGGGTGCCGTCCAGGAGTTCGGCGCGCTCCCGGAGGCCGATGAGGCCCTGCTGGGAGCTCGGGAGGGGCAGGGCGGGGCGGGTGGGGGGCGTGTTCGTGACCGTCACACCGTAGGTGTCGCCGTCGCGCCAGAGCCGTACGGCCGCGGTGGCGCCGGGTGCGTGTTTGCGGACGTTGGTGAGGGCTTCCTGGACGGTGCGGTAGACGGCGCGCTGGGCGGTCGTGCTGATGTCCGCCGGTAGTTCCCCGGTGAGTTCGGTGGGGATGCCGCTGGTCGCGACGAGTGTGCGGAGGTCGGCGAGGGTGGGCTGCGGGGTGAGCTCGGTGGCTCGCCCCCCGGAGGCCCTGAGCAGGGTGACCATGTGCCGCAGTTCGTCGAGGGTGTCGACGCTGAGGGAGCGGATGGTGCCGACGCCCTCCTTGAAGTCCGGGTCCTTGGCGGCGACTTGGAGCGCACCGGCCTGTACGGCGATCAGGCTGACCTGATGGGACACGACATCGTGCATCTCGCGGGCCAGCTGGGCGCGTTCGCGCGCGAGTACGGCCTGGGAGTGAAGCAGGCGTTCGTGTTCGCGGGCTTCCTCGATCTCGACGAGCCGCCGGGACAGGTCCCGGTGGGCCTGGACGAGCTGGCCCAGCAGCACGGGCGCGGCGGCCATGGCGAGGGTGTAGAAGAAGGTGACCAGGGTCCAGGTGCGCTCGTGCGGGCTGAGCTCGTTCAGCGGCCAGGGGGTGGCCGAGGCGGAGGCGAACAGCACGGCGCACACCGCGAGCAGACGGCGGTCGCGGGACCGCTCGGCGAGGGTGAACAGCGCGGCGAACGGGGCGACGACGACGTCCTGCGTCAGCGCGGCCGGCAGCGTGCAGGCGAAGACGGCGAGCGGGAAGCGCCGGCGGAGGGCGAGGGCGGCACAGCTTGCCAGGGACAAGGCGACCGCGAAGTCGGACTCGTCCCACAGTCCGATCCAGACGTCCGCGAGCGCGACCACGACGACGACGGCGTCGAGGACCGGCAAGGGAACGCGGACCCACCAGGCCCGGACCTCGCTCACCGCCCCACCCCCGGCCACTGCGCCTGCCCACCGCGCGGGCCGTCCCCACCGCGCGGGCCGTCCCCACCGCGCGGGCCGTCCCCGTCGTCGAGCAGCCCGGCCCGCTGGGCCAGCAGCGCGGCCTCGACCCGACTGCTGACGCGCAACCTGGTCAGGATCGCGCTGACGCGGTCCTCGACGGCGTCGAAGACCGGCACAGGAAAGCGGACCCACCCAGCCCGGACCTCGCTCACCGCCCCACCCCCGGCCACTGCGCCTGCCCACCGCGCGGGCCGTCCCCACCGCGCGGGCCGTCTCCACCATGCCGCCCGTGGGCGCCGTCTCCGCCGTCGAGCAGCCCGGCCCGCTGGGCCAGCAGCGCAGCCTGGACCCGGCTGCTGACGCGCAGCTTCGTCAGGATCGCGCTGACGTGGTCCTTGACGGTGCCGGCGCTGAGGTGGACGCGGGCGCCGATCTCGCCGTTGGACAGCCCCTCGGCGATCAGCACGAGGACCGCGCGTTCGCGCTCGGTGAGCCGTCCCACCCGTGTGGTCTCCTCGCTGTCGGCGGCCGGGCCGGCGCCGGGGTGGCTCTGCCAGACGGCGCGGGAGGCCTTCGGTGACATGACGACCCCGCCGGCGGCCAGCGTCCGTACGAGCTGGGCGAGTTGATCGGGCTCGGTGTCCTTCAGCAGGAAGCCGGCCGCACCGGAGCGCAGTGCGGTCAGGACGTACTCGTCGGCGTCGAACGTCGTCAGCATCGCCACCACCGGAGGCGTCGGCAGGGCGCGCAGGTGCCGCAGCACGGTCAGCCCGTCGACGTCCGGCATGCGGATGTCCAGCAGCACGACGTCCGGCCGCTCCCGCCGTACGGTGTCGACCGCCTCCGCGCCCGCCGTGGTCGCGACGACCTCGATGTCGTCGGCCGCACCGAGGATGAGCTTGAAGCCGGACCGCACCAAGGCCTCGTCGTCGACCACCACTACCCGGATCACGTGCGTTCCGCCTCGTCGTCGTTGTGCGTACGCCTCTGATCGCACGCCGATGTCGATTGTCACCGTTCCGGCTCCGACCGTAGAACGGGCGGTCGCCCGTGCGGCGGCCGGACGGGACACTCCCCCCGCCCGGGGGGGGGAGCGGTCCCCCCGAGCGGGGGGGCAGGCCCGCCCGGACGGCGGGGACCCGAGGGACCGGACGGTCGCCGGATACTCCGCGTCCGGGCCGCTCTCCAGCCTGGGAGACATGACCCAGAACGCAGCCGGCACGGTGTTCGCGACGCCGGCCACCACCGTGTCCGAGACGCCCGCGAACGAACCGGCCGTGGCGCCGCGAAGGGGCGGACCCTCGACGGGACGCCTGATCGGGGTGGATCTCGCCCGAGGGCTCGCGGTCTTCGGGATGTACGCCGCCCATGTCGGCCCCGACCCGTCGGAAGGCGGCACCACCGGCTTCCTCATGGAGCTGGCGCACGGCCGGGCCTCCGCTCTCTTCGCCTTCCTGGCCGGGTTCTCGATCATGCTGATCACCGGCCGCCGTACCCCGAAGACGGGCCGGGCGGGCCGGCAGGCGGTCGCCAGGGTGGTGATCCGGGCGCTGATCCTGCTGGTGGTCGGCACCGTGCTGACCCTGTCCGGCACACCGGTCGAGGTGATCCTCGCCTTCTACGGCCTGTACTTCCTGCTGGTCCTGCCGCTGTACCGGCTGAGCGCCGGCCCGCTGGCGGCCATCGCCGCGGGGAGCGCGCTGGTCATGCCGCAGCTCCTGTACGTCATCAAAGGCGCCCTGAACTCCGGCGGCGGCCCGGGCGGCATCTGGGCCTGGCCGGCGGACGCCGACGGCCTCGTCTCACTGCTGTTCACCGGCGGCTACCCGGCCCTGACCTGGATCCCCTTCGTGATCGCCGGTATGGCGGTGGCCCGCCTGGACCTGGCCTCCACGGTCGTACGCACACGCCTCGCCGTCACGGGCGCGGCTCTCGCCGTGCTCGGCTACGGCGGCTCCTGGCTGGCGCTGCGCCTGGTGCCCGGCACGATGTCCGCGCTCAGCGCGTCCGGGTGGGCCGACGGCGGCTCGGCCGCGTCGGCCTGGTGGTCCGACACCTGGGGCTACCCCAGCGGCGACACCCCGGCCGGGCTGCTCGTGGCCTCACCGCACAGTGAGACGACCTGTCGATCCTGGCCAACACCGGTGTCGCGCTCGCGGTCCTGATCGGCTGCCTCGCCGCCGTGGACGCCTCCCCCCCTTCCACCGCCTCGCCCGCCCGGTCATCGCGGTCGGCTCGATGTCGCTCACCGCGTACGTCTTCCACGTCGTCGGCATCCGCCTGCTGGGCATCGAGGAACTGCCCGGCTCCCCGCTGCACGTACTGCTCGGCTTCGTCGTCGCGATGACCGTGTTCGCCGCGCTCTGGTCCCGCCGCTTCCGGCGCGGCCCGCTGGAGTGGCTCCTCGGCAAGGCCACCAGGCCCGCGGAGTTCGTGCGGTGAACGGGCTCCCCCGTGGCCGCAATGCCGGGCAGGAAACGCCGTGCCCGCGAGGAGCAATATCTGTGTTCGCCACATGAGAAATAGGTGATGCGCACGGCGAGTATTCCCTCGCCCGCCACCCGATCGGAATTATCGACCGCACAGGGCCGATCGCGCCGTGCTACTGTCGATGTCAGTTGCAGGTGTGGTTGCCAGAGGGTTCATTTTCCGACGGGGTAATCATCACGGCGACACCAGGAATTCACACAGGGTGGATTTCTGACACCGCCTCCGAAGGAGAAACAAAATGGCTACTGGCACCGTGAAGTGGTTCAACGCGGAAAAGGGCTTCGGCTTCATCGAGCAGGACGGCGGCGGCGCCGACGTCTTCGCCCACTACTCGAACATCGCCACCCAGGGCTTCCGCGAGCTGCTGGAAGGCCAGAAGGTGTCGTTCGACATCGCGCAGGGCCAGAAGGGCCCGACGGCCGAGAACATCGTCCCCGCCTGACACCGGCACCGACGCGCATACTTCGCAGCTGGGGCCCGCACCTTGGGGTGCGGGCCCCAGCTCGTCGCATTTCAGGGCGCGGCCCGCATCGCCGTCGGCTCGTTCTCGAGATTCTCTGCGCCGCTCATTCGCTGCGGGAATTCCTTGCCACGCGCCGCATCAAGGAAGGTTCCGCATGAATCGCGCACAGAAAACCCGCACATACGATCGCTTCGGGGGAGGCGCTGCCGCCGGCCGCTCCGATGCCCGGCGCCGCTCCAAGGCCCAGGGAAATCGACAGGCCGCACGAAGTGATTTCGCACCCCCGAAGACGATCACTCCCCCGCTGCCCGCGGTCGAGTCGTTCGCCGATCTCGCCCTGCCGGCGCCGCTGACGGCCGCGCTCGGCCACGAAGGCGTGAGCGTGCCGTTCCCGATCCAGGCGGCGACCCTGCCGAACTCCCTGGCCGGCCGTGACGTGCTCGGCCGTGGCCGCACCGGGTCGGGCAAGACCCTCGCCTTCGGGCTCGCGCTGCTGGCCCGTACGGCGGGGCGGCGCGCCGAACCCCGGCGGCCGCTCGCCCTCGTCCTCGTCCCCACCCGGGAACTGGCCCAGCAGGTCAGCGACGCGCTCACCCCGTACGCGCGTGCCGTGAGTCTGCGCGTGGCCACCGTGGTCGGCGGGATGTCCCTCGGCAGGCAGGCCGGTGTGCTGCGCGCCGGGGCCGAGGTGATGGTCGCCACACCCGGACGGCTCAAGGACCTCATCGACCGGGGCGACTGCCGGCTCGACGACGTCGCCATCACGGTCCTCGACGAGGCCGACCAGATGACCGACATGGGCTTCATGCCCCAGGTCACCGCCCTGCTCGACCAGGTGCGCCCGGACGGGCAGCGGATGCTCTTCTCCGCCACCCTGGACCGCAACGTCGACCTGCTGGTCCGCCGCTACCTGACCGACCCGGTGGTCCACTCCGTCGACCCGTCGGCCGGAGCGGTCAGCACGATGGAGCACCACGTCCTCCATGTGCACGACGCCGACAAGCACCGCACGACCACCGAGATCGCGGCGCGCGACGGCCGCGTGATCATGTTCCTGGACACCAAGCACGCGGTGGACCGGCTCACCAGGCATCTGCTGAACAGCGGCGTCCGCGCCGCGGCCCTGCACGGGGGCAAGTCCCAGCCGCAGCGCACGCGGACGCTGGCCCAGTTCAAGAGCGGGCAGGTGACCGCGCTGGTGGCGACCAACGTCGCGGCGCGCGGGATCCACGTCGACAACCTCGACCTCGTCGTCAACGTCGACCCGCCCGGCGACCACAAGGACTACCTGCACCGCGGTGGCCGTACGGCCCGCGCCGGGGAGTCCGGCAGTGTGGTCACCCTGGTCACTCCCGACCAGCGCCGCGGCGTGAGCCGACTGATGGCATCGGCCGGGATCACGCCCCGGATCGCCCAGGTACGTTCGGGTGAGGCGGAGCTGAGCCGCATCACAGGCGCGCAGGCCCCTTCCGGTGTCCCGGTCGTCATCACCGCCCCGGCCGCGGAACGTCCTCGTCGCGTGCCCTCCCCGTCCCGGAGCCGCGCCGTCCGGGGCCGGCCCGCCGCCGAGGCGGCGCGTGGGAGCAGGGGACGGCGGCAGCGCGCGTTCGACTCGGCCGCCTGAAGCCGCTGTTCACCACCCGCACCTTCCCCTGGGAGACACCTTTGACATCGGCTCAGACGTGGCACCGTATGGCGGATCCCGCCTCCATGACCGTGGTCGACGACACGGGCACGTCAGGACCCGGACCTCGGGTCCGTGACGACATGACCGTCGAAGTGGCGTTGGCCGTCATGGCCGGTGCCCGTGTCGAGTACCTGACCCTGTGCGACGGGGACGACCAGTCCACAGGCGTGATCAGCCGGGCCCAGCTCGCCGTCCTCCACGACAGCCCCCTGTACACGGACCGGATCCGGCTGCGGGACGTCCTCGGCGGGCCGTTCGGCTCGCCCGGTCAGCCGTCCCCCTTCTCCCTGTGAGGCACCATGCACTGCGTCATCGCCCGGTACCCGTTCGAACTGACCAAGAGCGGAGTGCTGGCCCTGATGAAGGGCGTCAGGCCCGAGCTCCTCACGGGTGAGTCCGTCACCATCGGCCGCCGCCGCTATCCCGTCAAGCAGGTCGGCCAGGTCATCACCCGGCAGGACCGCCGCGACTTCACCAGCGGCGAAGTCACCCGTGCCATGAGCCGCCTCGGCTTCACCTGCCACACCGGCCCCCAGGCCGCACCCGTGAGCGCGCCCGATCCGCTGGGGACCGCGTCGGCGCTGCTCGGTGGCACGGACGGCCGGACGGATGAACCCAGGCGGTAACCGCCGCCGCACAAGACAGCTGTGAGGGCCCTGCCGAAGCGCTTCGGCAGGGCCCTCACAGCTGTCTTGTCGTGCGCTCGGACGAAAATCTATCTTCGCCAGAGTAGACATTCGCGCACAGCCGGTCTACGCTCTTTCTCATCGACAGAGTCGAGTGAGACCTGGCAGACACGAACTGCCGGGTAACCGCAGTACAGCAAGACCGCAGTACAGCAAGACCGCAGTACCCGTTCGTACAAGTGGTTGGAACTGAGCAAGAACGGAGGAGCAGACGCCATCAGGATCGCCCGGCCCGAGACCACTCGGCCCGGGTACCGCAAGACCCCGGATTGGATGGTGGTCCCCGGTCACGCAGCCGCGATCCCCGCACCCCGCCCGTCGGCCGGGTAGCGGAAACAGAAGGTCGGCACAGCAGTAGGGCCGACAGATGGTGTTGAATTTCCTTCGGGGCCCTGGTGCCGTACGGCACCAGGGCCCCTCGACGCGTTGCACTACGAGGTGACATGACAGCAGACACACCCCTGAACGATCGTCTGGACGACGACGACTACCCCGCCTACACGATGGGCCGGGCCGCCGAGATGCTCGGCACCACCCCGGGCTTCCTGCGCGCCATCGGCGAAGCCCGTCTGATCACTCCGCTCCGTTCGGAGGGCGGGCATCGCCGGTACTCCCGCTACCAGCTGCGCATCGCCGCCCGCGCCCGTGAGCTCGTCGACAGGGGTACCCCGATCGAGGCTGCCTGCCGCATCGTCATCCTCGAGGACCAACTCGAGGAAGCGCAGCGCATCAACGCCGAGTACCGCCGTGCCGCGAACGAGGCGCCGGGCGGTCCCACTCCGTGAACGAACCGCCGCACGGGAGCTGACGCTGGGGCGACCGGTGGTGATGTGCGTGCCCGCGCCGGTGGTGCGGCGCATGCGCGCGAGCTCCCCGCCGGTGCAATGCGGCGCGTCGGTGAAGTGCCCTCCGCGGCCGATGTGTTGCCGTGTCACGGCTGTGCCACGGCGGTGTCCTGAAGAGAAGACGGGCGTGACCTGAGGGCTCTGGGGCTCCTCATAGTCAGCACAGAGCAAGAGACCGGCGGAGAACGCCGCCGGCCCCTGCCACCCCGCCTCGGAAGGAACCTCCCGTGATGAACCGCCACCTGCGCAAGGCCGTCACCGTCGCCGCCGCGATCACCGCCGGCCTGCTGATGACGGCGTGCCAGAACGGCACCGACGACCGCTCGTCCGGCACGAGCGGAACGGACACGACGGCGGTCGCGGAGAAGGCGTCGGACGCCAAGAACGCCGGCGGCTCGAAGAGCTCCGACGGCTCGGGGAACTCGACGAGCGCGGAGAACGCGAAGAGCTCCAAGGGCGTCAGCGGCTCGTTCAGGAATGGCCAGGTCACCTATCTCGCCCCGGGCAAGTTCATCGTGTCCGTGCCGGGCAAGGGCGACCAGCAGTTCCTGGTCGCCGACGACACCCAGGTCTACGGCGTCGGCACGATATGCGGCGAGGTGGGGTCCAAGGTGGACGCGCCGTGCACGCTGGACCAGCTGGAGGCGGCCACGAAGAAGAAGGCCGTGGGCGCCGACGTGGAGATGAAGAACGGCATCGCAACCCTGGTGACCGAGCGGCGCGCCGCCCAGCAGGGCTCCGACTCCGGCTCCCGCGAGACCGTCGTCGAGGGCATCAACAACGGCAAGGGCGTCAACGGAACCTGGTTCGGCAACGTCTCCTACCTGGCTCCGGGCAAGTACACGGTCTCCGACATGAAGGGCGTCGAGCAGCAGTTCCTCGTCGCCGAGGACACCGAGATCTGGGGCTACGGCGACATCTGCGGTGACACGAACACCGGTGAAGGCGGCCAGGGCGGCATCGAGTGCACCGAGGCCGAACTGGAAGCGGCCGCCAAGAAGGGCTTCACCGCCGAGGTCGTGATCAGCAACGGCATCGCGACCACCATCCGCGACGACCACTGAGCCGCGGGACGGCCGCGCGGAGACCCAGGGGCCCGCGTCACTGGCACCGCGGACACCACACCGTGCCCCGGCCCGCCGTACGGGACCGGCGCAGGGGGGTGCCGCAGCGCGGGCAGACGGGGACGGGGTCGTCGCGGTGGCCGGTGAGCCAGGAGTCGCGCGGCGGGACGCGGCCGGCGGTGACCGCGGAGCGCAGGGTGCGGCGCATATGGGTGTACAGGCGACGGCGATCGGCCTCGGTGAGGTCGCTCGCCCGGCTCGTGGGACGCAGTCCCGCCCGCCACAGGATCTCGTCGGCCAGCAGATTGCCGAGTCCGGCCAGGACGGACTGGTCGGTGAGGGCCGTTTTGACGCTGCCACGGCGGGCGGAGAGCGCGGCCTCGAACTCCGCCCGGTTCACCGCCATCGCGTCGGGCCCCTGGCGTCCCAGGAGCCGGGCGACCTCCGACTCGTCGTCGGCCAGCCACAGGCCCTGCAGCTTGCGCTGGTCGCGGTAGCGGAGCTGACGGTCACGGGCGACGGTGAACAGGACGCGGTCGTGCGCCTCGACCTCGTCGTCGGGACGGCAGCAGACCAGTTGGCCGGTCATGCCGAAGTGCAGCATGACGGTGGGGCCGCCGGTGCGGGCGAGGAGCCACTTGCCGTGCCGCTCCGGCGCGGTGAAACGCCGGCCCTCCAGCGCGTCCCGCAGTCGCCGGGCGCTCACCCCGCGCAGGACGCCCGGGTCGCGGACGTCGACGCGCTGGATGACCCTGCCCTTCGCGCAGGACTCGAGCACCTTCCGGAACCCCTCGACGTCTGGCAGCTCAGGCATGGGGTGCGTCCCCTCTCCCGCCGAGATCCACGCGCGCTCGGTCCGGCCGCGGGCCCGCCCCCTGCGAACATGGTGTCCCCTGAGCGGGCCGCGCGCAGCCCGGCACCCGTCGACTCGTCGTGACCGCCACGGCCGGGCGGGCGGGGGCGGCGCCGATTCCTCCGCGTACGCGCTGCCCGTGCGGGAGCGGAAGGGGGCGATCAGTCGAGCCCGATGGCGTCGTAGCGGTCGCTGACGGCCAGGACGGACTCGTAGTTGGTCTTGTCGACGCTGATCGGCTGGAGCAGGTAGGCGGGCACGGCCTTGACCCCGTTCTTGTAGGCCCTTCTGTTGTTCAGCTCCGGTGTCCTGCCGACGAGTATGTCGTCGGCCATGACCGCCGCGGTCTCGGCGAGTTGGCTGAGGTCCTTGAAGATGGTCTGCGACTGCTCACCCGCGATGATCGACTTCACCGAGGCCAGTTCGGCGTCCTGGCCGGTGACGACCGGGAGGGGCTGGGCGTCGGAGCCGTAGCCGTCCTCCTTCAGCGCGGACAGGACGCCGAGGGAGATGCCGTCGTACGGCGACAGGACCGCGTCGACCCTCTCCGTCCCGTACGACTCCGCGAGGATGCCGTCCATGCGCTTCTTCGCGGTGGGGCCGTCCCAGCGCAGCGTGGTGATCTCCTCGAGCGCCGTCTGGCCGGACCGGACGACCAGCTGCTCGCTGTCCAGGAACGGCTGCAGCAGGTGCATCGCGCCGTCGAAGAAGAACCGGGTGTTGTTGTCGTCGGGGGAGCCGGCGAACAGCTCGATGTTGAACGGGCCCTTGCCCTTCTCCAGGCCGAGCTTGTCGATGATGTGGCGGGCCTGGAGCCGGCCGACCTGCTCGTTGTCGAAGGAGACGTAGTAGTCGACGTTCTTGGTGCCGAGGATGAGCCGGTCGTAGGAGATCACCGGGATGTCCGCGGCGGCGGCCTGCTCAAGCGCGCCGTTGAGCGACTTGTTGTCGATGGCCGCGATGATCAGCGCGTCGACGCCCTGCTTGATCAGGTCCTCGATCTGGGAGACCTGGGTCGCCGGGTCGTCCTCGCCATAGACCAGCTCGGTCTCGTACCCCTTGGCCTTCAGGCTGTCGACGACGCTCTTGCCGTCGGTGAGCCA
Source organism: Streptomyces sp. NPDC002787 (assembly GCF_053592095.1). NCBI lineage: Bacteria > Bacillati > Actinomycetota > Actinomycetes > Kitasatosporales > Streptomycetaceae > Streptomyces > Streptomyces sp. NPDC002787. The sequence goes on from NZ_JBSFVC010000043.1 coordinate 56,042, forward strand.
GCGCTCGGAGGCCCGGGTCGGCATGGCGATGCCGATGGTGCCGCCCTCGGGGCCGGCCGCGCTGGTCTCGCCGCCGCAGGCGGACAGGGTGAGGGCGAGGGAGGCCGCTCCGGCGAGGGAGGCGAGGGCGGCTCTTCGGTTGAGCATGGTGATCGTTCCTTGTTCTTCTCGTCGTTGAGAGAGAGGGGGGTGTGACGGTGTGCGGCTGTGCCGGGATACGGCGTGAGGGCATACCGGGCGGACGGCGTGACGGCGTACCGCGCGTCGGCGGGAGAGCTGTGAAGCCGGCCGGGTGGCGGGGGGACCCGCCCGTGGCCGTCGAGGTCGACGGGACCACCGGGGTCGACGGGGTCGACGGGGTCGGCAGGGCATCGACGGCGGGCTCGCGTACCTGTTTCGGCGAGGGTGGACGGCCGGGGCGGCGACAGCCGACGGTTCTCTCCGCGATCATCGCGAATCAGGTCGTCCGGCACGTCGCATGAGCCGGGGGCCGGACGCCGCGGAGTCCCGCGGCTCGCCGATCAGTGCGTCGGTGCGGCGTTCCGGCCAGGCGTGTGTGCCTTTCCCGGTGATACGCAAGGAACTTGCCTCTCCATCGTTCGAAATCTCGCCACACGCTCGGAATGCTGGCGCGACCTTAAGAGGGGATGTGCGGAGTGTCAACGGGGGGAACACAGACGGTTGCAGAAAGGGCCGGGTGGGCGCGCCCCGTCATCCGCGGACGGCGGCGGGCCAGCCACAGGACGGCCGCCGCGTAGAGGGCGACCATCGGGACGTCGACGGCCAGCATCATCCAGTCCATGTCGGCGGCCGTCTCCTCGGATTCGAGCCCTCCGGCGATCGCCGCCAGGAAGCTCATCGGGACAAGGTTGCTGAGGACGTGCAGCGCGATCGCCGCTTCGAGTCCGCCCGTACGCAGGGTCAGCAGGCCCATGATGAGGCCGAACACCACCAGGTCGACGAAGCCCCAGAGGGTCCCCCAGCCGTGCGCGGCGGCGAAGAGCACCGCCTGCGGTGCCACCGCGACCCACGGGGAGCGGCACCAGGCTCCGACCGCCTGGGTCAGCCAGCCACGGAACACGTACTCCTCGGCCGCGGCCTGGAACGGCACGAGCAGGCAGACCGTCGCGAGGCCGAGCAGGAAGGGCGACAGTCCGGCCCACGCCAACTCGCCCCAGCTCTCCTCGGGATCGGGCAGCAGCATCGAGATGCCCAGGGTCGCCGCGGACACGGGCAGGGCCACCGCGAGGCACAGCCCCAGCCAGCACCACCGCAGCGCGCCCGCCACCGACGAGACCGTGCCCGCCGGACGGCGCTGCACCCATCGCGCGGCCAGCAGTACGAACGGGGTGACGAGGCCGAGGGAGAGCAGCGCGAAGGCGGTGTCACCGATTCCGCCCCACACGACGTAGCCGTCGGCGTCGCGGGGGCGGTCGAGTACGGCACCGGCGATCTCGCCGGCGATGAGCACCGCCAGCATGACGAGGATCGCGCCGCCGAACACGACGCCGGTCCCGGCCAGCGGCCGCCACCACCGGTGCTTCCCGGTCGTCAGGGCCAGCCGGTGGTACGGGAGCGGCTGCGCCGGGGCGGTGGCGGCCAAGTCTCCGTAAGGGTCGGGGAGTTGATACGGCTCGTCGATGGTGTGCGGCGTCATGTGCCTCATTGTCCCGGCGGTGGCCGGTGGTGGGGTCGGCCCTGAGCACGGTCAGTGTCCGCGGGGTACGGAGACGCTTCAGCGCCGTACCGGCGTCGGGTCCTGCGTCACCGGAACCGTCATGCTGCCGAGGAGCCGCAGCGCCGCCTCCGACGGTGAGCCGGGCTCGGCCGTGTAGGCGATGAGGCGCTGGCCGGAGGTGCCCGGGATGTCCAGGTTCTCGAAACTGAGGTCCATCGCGCCGACCAGCGGATGCCACAGGTGCTTCACTCCGGAGGTGCAGGTGCGCACCGGGTGCCGGGCCCAGCGGGAGGCGAACTCCTCGCAGTTCATGGTGAGGTGGCCGACGAGCTCCGCGAGGGCACGGTCCTGGGCTTCATGGTCACCGCCACCTCGGGGCTCGCCGACCACGAACAGGGCCTGGCCACCGGTCTCGCCACCATGACCCAGCAGGTCGGCATCACCATGGGAACGCCGATCATGAGCGCCGTCGCCACCGCCGCCATGACCGGCGCCGGAGCCACGGCCGTCCTCGGCGGTCTGAAGGTCGCGATCGCGGTGAACGCCGCCGTCGTCCTCCTCGGCACCCTCACCAGCGCCCTGTTCCTGCGCGGCGCCCGGCCGGGTGCGCGGTGAGGGGGTGCCACCTTCGGGGGTGTCACCTTCCCGCGCGTGCCGGCCGCCGGAGCAGGTACGCCGTCGCCGTCGAGACCAGGGCGGTCATGCAGACGATGAAGGCCAGTCCGGCGTTCTCCAGGCCGAGGGGGTCCGTCAGGAGGCCGACGCCGATGACCGGGACCGAGATGCCGGCGTAGGCCACCACGAACAGGGTCGAGATGACCGTCGCGCGGCGGTCCGCCGGGGAGGCCTCGGCGACCGCGGCCAGCGCGGCGCGGAACGCCAGGCCCTGTCCGGTCCCGCCGATGAGCGCGCTCAGGACCACCAGCGTCAGCAGGTTCCAGTGGAGCGCGCCGGCCAGCAGCGCCAGGCCGGCGAGGAGGCCGGCGCAGCCGAGCGGCAGGGAGCGCCCCACGCCGACCCGGCCGACCGCCAGTTGCCCGGCGGTCGAGGCGAAGAAGGCCAGCGCGACGACCAGCCCGCTCACGGCGTGGTTGTGCACGTCCAGGGACTCCGCGAGGAACGCCGGGCTGACCGACGTGAACACCCCGAACAGCGCGAACCCCACGAACGAGGCGATCGCCGCCGGTGCGAACACCGCCCGCACCGGCACGGGGAGCGCGGGTCGTCGTGGCCGTACGGTGCTCAGCGGCCGGCGCTCCCCCACCGTCTCCGGAAGCCGCAGCAGGACGGCGGCCGAGGCGGCCAGCAGGGCGAGATGTACGGCGAACGGCAGGTACAGCGGCCACGGGGCGTACTGCGCGAGCACCCCGGCGAGCAGGGGACCGCAGCCCAGTCCGCCCATGTTGGCGGCCGTCGCCACGAACGTGGCGCGCGAGGCACCGCCGTACGGCGCCAGCTCCATCACGTACGCCGTGGCGGCCCCGGTGAACAGTCCGGCCGACAGTCCGGACAGCAGCCGTCCCGCGTACAGCCAGCCGAGCCCGGTGGCGCCCAGGAAGCAGGCCGCGCTCGCCGCCGAGCAGCCCAGTCCCCACAGCAGCACCGCGCGTCTGCCGACCGCGTCCGAGGCGTTGCCCACCAGCAGCAGCACACCGATGACCCCGAAGGCGTACACGGCGTACACCACGGTCACCGTCAGCTCGTCGAAGCCGAACTTCTCCTGGTAGAGGGGGTAGAGCGGGGTGGGCAGCGTGGTGCCGGCCATGCACACGGCGAACACCGCCCCGCTGAGCACACACGCCCGCCACCCTCGGCGATCACCGTCCACGCCGCCGACGGTAACTCCGTACGCCTCCCCGGCCCGGCCCGGCGCGCCACCGGAGCGGCTGGCCGGGCGGGGGCCTCAGAACGCGGTATAGCCTCCGTCCACGGGCAGGACGGCACCGGTGACGTACGACGACTCCGGGCCGGCGAGGAAGAGGATCGCGTCGGCGATCTCTTCGGGGGTCGCGAGCCGGCGGAGCGGGATGGATTCCTCTCTCGTGCGCCGGTAGGCGGCCGGATCGGGACGCCGCTGGAACGAGGCCTCGATGATCGGCGTCACGGTCAGCCCCGGCGCCACCACGTTGACGCGGATGTTGCGGGGCGCCCACTCCATGGCGGCGCCGCGCGCGAGCGCGATGAGCCCGCCCTTGGCGGCGGAGTACAGGGTCTGGTTCGGCATGCCGACCATGCCGAGGCGCGAGCTGACGCACACCATCGACGCCCCCGACTCGGGAGCCAGCGGCATCAGGTGCTTCATGACCAGGAACGAGCTGAGGAGGTTGCCGTGGAGCACGTCACGCGCGTCGTCGTAGGTCGTCTCCGCGAGCGGGGCGGACCGCTGGAGCCCATGGCAGAGGACGACGACTCCGACGGCTCCCATGTGGTCCGCCGCCCGGTCGGCGAGCTCGGAGACGAAGGTCTCGTCGTTGAGGTCCCCGGCGAGGTAGAGATCGTCCGAACGGTCCCCCGGCGGCTCGGGTCGCCGTCCGGTGAGCAGGAGGTTGGCGCCCTCGCGGCGGAAGTGCGAGGCGACCGCCTGACCGATGCCGCTCGACGCTCCGGTGATCACGGCGTTGACGTTCTCGAGTCTCATGCTCGCTCCTTGGTCAGGGCCTGGCCGCTGCCCGCCACGGCCTCCGGCCGCAGCAGGGCTGCGAGCGTCTCGGGTGGCAACAGACCCTTCTCCAGGACGAGTTCGGCGACGCCCCGGCCGGTGGCGAGGGCCTCCTTGGCGATGTCGGTGGCGGCCGTGTAGCCGATGTGCGGGTTGAGGGCGGTGACC
>NZ_JBSFVC010000044.1:0-45343 GCF_053592095.1 Streptomyces sp. NPDC002787
GCACCCCCCGCCAGCTCGGCACCCCCGCAGACGACCGAACCGGAGAGCGACAGCGGAAGCGGCGACGGCAGCGGCGGCGGGGGGTCCGGCGGAGGGGCAGGGGAGCAGAAGAAGAAGGCCCCGAGCGTGCTGCCCGCGTCCAACGTCATGCTGTGGAACCCGACCACCAAGATGTGCGCCAGCCTCCCGCAGCCCGAGGGCCAGGCGGTGGACCGGGTGAAGCAGTCCACCTGTGACGAGAGCGCCACCGGCGACCAGCGGTGGAACCTCGAGGTGAAGTACCCGAGGCTCGGCCCCGGCGGCGCCCCTCTCTTCCAGATCCGCAACGTCAAGAACCAGCTCTGCGTGGACCTGTCGGACTACGGTGCCAAGCCCATCAGGTCGCCGATCCTGGAGTACCCCTGCGACGGGACGACCGCCGACAACCAGCTGTGGTGGCTCGACAAGCAGGAGAGCGGCTACTACTGGATCCGCAACTACGCCAGCGACAACGAGTGCCTGGACGTGGCCGGTTACAGCACCGGCGGCGACGGGACCAACCTCACGCTCTTCACCTGCTCCAACACCGACGACCAGGAGTGGCGGATCATCCGTCCCTCGGAGGACTGAGGGCCCGGGGCGGTTCCCCCACGCCGTCCTGCCCGTCGACCCGGCGGGCAGACTGCTGCCATGCAGCTTCCCGCGCAGGCCGTCGCCGCCACCGTCCTGGTGGAGGTCGTCGGGATCTCCGCCCTGCCGACCAGACCGGGCGCCCCCTGTCAGGGCGAGGTGGTCGCCCACTGGGCCGAGAACGAGGCGGTCGACGCCCTCGCCTTGATCGAGACCCTGCCCGGCAGCGCACAGCACCGCTGCGGCTTCTCACCGGGCTGGAGCATCCGGGCGTACGGGGAGACCCTCAACCTCGCCTTGTTCGAGGCGGCGTTCTGCTTTACGTGCCATGAGGTCCGGATGCGGGGGACGGCTGTGCCGTCCGCGCCGGCCACCCAGTTCTTCGACCCGGCCGCCCCGTCGGCCCAGAGCCTCCTGGCCCTCTTCCGCGGGGCGGCCCGGCCAGGGCGCTGACCGGCTACGACAGCCGGGCCGGACATCGCCCGGCCCGCGCCCCCGCGCCGGGTCAGCTACCCGCCCGGCCCGGAGCCCTGCGTCGCGTCACCACGAAGATCGCGCCGCCCGCCGCGACGAGGCCCGCCGCGCCGATGGCGATCGGGATGGCGTTGCCGCCGCCCGTCTCCGCGAGGTCGCCGGGCTCACCGCCGTTGGGGGTGGGGGCGACCGGGGTGGAGTCGGAGGGGGAGGGTGACGGGGAGTCGGTCTTCGGGGTGTCGTCGGCAGGGGGGTTCTCGTCCGCCGGCGGGTTCTCCTCAGCCGGGGGCTGCTCCTCGGCCGGAGGGTTCTCCTCGGCCGGCGGCTGCTCCTCGGCCGGGGGCTGCTCCTCGGCCGGAGGGTTCTCCTCCGCCGGCGGCTGCTCCTCGGTGGTGCAGTCCTTCGTGCCGCCGTTCCAGGCCGCGATCAGCTTGTCCTTGATGACGGGGCGGTCGGGACCCTTGGGGACGTCGCCGTGCTCGAAGCCGTCCTTCGCGTCGAGCTTGCCGTCGAACTTCACCTTCCCCCGGTACAGGTCGATCTGGGCGTAGCAGCCCGCGTCGGGGACCGCGATGTCCAGGGAGTCCGTCGCGCCCGGCTTCACCGTGACCGTGTCGAAGTCGACGAAGACCTGCTCGCCGGAGGTGGCGAAGGTCGGGCCGTGGGCGAGGTAGGACGCGAGGGAGACCGTGCAGGTCGTGGCGTCGGAGGCGGCACGGACCTTGATGTGGACCTTGCCGTCCTCGGTGGGCTTGAGGTTCTGGTCGTCGAGCTTGACCCAGTCGGCGAACTTCACGCCGTCCAGGGAGAACTCGCAGCGGTCGGTCTCGGTGGCCGTGCCCGCGCCCTGGCCGGGGGCGTAGCTCTTCTGGCCCCAGCCGTCGCCGCCGGGCGTATCGGTGGCGAAGGCCGGACCGGAGAACGCCGCGCTCAGCGCGAGAGCGGCGATGCCCGTCCCCATCAGGCGGCTCACGATGACACGTCTCGCTATGGACATGCAGATCCCATTCTCGAACTCGGATCGTACGAGACCCGGGACGCGGCGGCGGGACGGCAGCACGAGGCCGCGCCGGGCCGCGCCAGGGTGTGAGTGGTCTAGAAAACACGGGGCTCATTGGTCACTTGAGCCACACGGTTCGCACATCGTTTACCAAGGGGTAGGGGCTGTCAACCTCGGGAAACGCCCCCTTCGGTGGCCGGTCCCGCGACCCCTGCGGCACACCTTCACCCCACGCGCGGCACATATGGGACACAAAGGGAATCAGCCCCTCCGGCGCGTCACGGGCACCCCATCGCCAGGTCGCCGAACGGCAAAAGGTTCACCAATAGACCATTTCGCCAAGGGAGTTGACAGAGGAACGGATTTGACAACCCCGCCCCCGCTCCCGAATCTACGTTCATGACATCCATTTTCATTATCGGCGTCAGGGGTGCCGCTGAGAGCGAGCGGGGTGAGCGCCCATGCGTGTGGCCTTCGTAGGCAAGGGTGGCAGCGGCAAGACGACGCTCTCCGCGCTCTTCGCCCGGCACCTCGCCCGGTCGGGCGCGCCGCTCGTGGCGATCGACGGGGACATCAACCAGCATCTGGCGCACGCCCTCGGCCTCGACGAGGACGACACCTTCGGCGCGCCGCCGCTGAGTTCGCGCACCGGCGAGATCAAGGACCATCTGCGCGGCACCAACCCGCGGATCGTCTCCCGGGAGGCGATGGTCAAGACGACCCCGCCCGGCCGGGGTTCGCGTCTGCTCCGGCTGCTCGGGGACGACGAGGTCCACCGCCACCACGTCCAGGACGTCGCGGGTGTGCCGCTCATGGTCACCGGCGCCTTCGACGAGAGCGACCTCGGGGTGGCCTGCTACCACTCCAAGCTCGGCGCGGTGGAGCTGTACCTCAACCATCTCGTCGACGGGCCCGGCGAGTACGTCGTCGTCGACATGACCGCCGGCGCGGACGCCTTCGCCTCCGGGCTCTTCACGCGGTTCGACATGACCTTCCTGGTCGTGGAGCCGACGCGGAAGAGCGTGTCCGTGTACCGGCAGTACCGGGAGCACGCCGCCGAGTTCGGCATCCCCATCGCCGTCGTCGGCAACAAGGTCACCGGCGAGGACGACCTGCTCTTCCTCAAGGAGCACGTCGGCGACGACCTGCTCGCGCACTGCGTGCAGTCGTCGTACGTCCGCGCACAGGAACAGGGCCGGGAGCAGGGTGAGTTGGAGGCGCAGAACCTGCACGCGCTCACCCAGCTGAAGGCTGCCGTCGACGCCCGCACGAAGGACTGGGCCACTTTCCAGCGCCACGCCGTCGAGTTCCACCTCCGCAACGCCGCCGCCTGGGCCAACGACGCGACCGGGCACGATCTGGCCGCCCAGGTCGACCCCGGGTTCCGCCACGGACCGGAGGCGCTCGCCGCCGGGTCCGACACCGCCGAGTCCGCCCCCCTCACCTCCTCCCCCTCCGCAGTCTCCCTCTGATCAGAACAGGAACACCCATGTCGCTCGACGTCTCCCCGCAGCTGCTCGCCGATGCCGAGAAGGGCGAGGTGCGGGAGGAGGAGTTCGTGGAAACGGTCCGTACGTCGCTGCCGTACGCCTACGACCTGATCGCCTCCCTCGTCGGTGAACTGCGCGCTGGTACCGCGGAGTTCGCCGACAACCAGACTCCGCCGCCGTCGGAGAGGGAGCGCGGGCAGCTGCTGCGGGCGCTGTCCAGTGACGCGATCCGGGGGAGCCTGGAGCGGCACTTCGGGGTGGCGCTCGCCTTCCAGAACTGCCACCGGGTGGCGGTGTTCCCGACCTCGGCGCGCGGCGGTGAGACGTACACCCGCTTCACCTCGCTGCGGTCGCAGATCCTCAACCAGTCCCCGGAGTTCCGCGACTGCTGACGGACTCGCCGACGACACGAGGCCGCGCCCGTGTCCGCACCCGTGTCCGCGCCCATGTCAGCGCCGTGTCCGTGCCGTGTCCGCGACCGGCCCGAATCGGCCATCGACCGCCCCCTCCGCACCCCACCCGCGGAGGGGGCGGTCGCTTCGACACGCCGGAGCTCAGGGGCGCACGGGGGCGCATTACCGGCGTACGGCTGCACGGATGGTCGGGGGTGGAGGCGTCCATGTGTACGGCTTCGGGGTGTTCGTGTGGGCGGCTTCGTCCCGGTTACGCCCGATCCCTCCCCTTGTCAGGGGCTCGCGTGTGGCGGTCCCGTGCCTGGCGTGTGCCTGTTGTGTGGCCGACGCGGGCCGGGGGGCGCGCCACGGCGTGCGGCCGTGTGAATTGCGCCGTCACGAGTTGGCCTGCTTGCGATCACACAAGGTGAATAATGGGCCCGGAGGGCGTCTCAGCGACAGAGAGGGCCGCCGTGGGGACCGACAGGGACAGTGCCGTCACCCGTCAGCGCTTCGACGTGGCCGATGCCGCGCCGTTGTTGATCGACGCGGACGGGGTCGTGACGAGCTGGACGCGGGACGCCGAGCGGCTCTTCGGGTATCCGGCGGCCGAGATCCTGGGCCACAGCGTCCGTACGCTCCTGGTCGACGAGGACGGCGAACGCATCGGCCGGCTGGCCGAATCCCATCGTGCCACCGGCGGCTGGTCGGGCATCCTCACCGGCCGCCACCGCGACGGGCACACCATCAAGGTGATGGTCCGCGTCGTCCCGACCCGGGAAGCGGCCACGCCGGCTCCCTCCGCCACGCCGACCTCCCGGTCCGGTCCGGCCGACGCGACGACCTCGCCGACGGCCCGCGCCGCCTGGCCCGCGCCACGCCCCGGTTACCCCGACGCGCCCCACGCCACGACGCCGTCTCCGGCCCCGGCTCCGTCCGCATCCCCTGCTCCCCCCTCGCCCGGGGTCGGCCGCGCCCCCGCCCGGGAGGCGGGCACATGGCCGGCCGCCGGCAACACCGGAAGCCCGCCCCGGCCGAGCCCACCCGCACCCAAGCCCGCCCCACCCTCACCCAAGGCCGGGCGGGACCCGGTCCGGGAGCGCGGCAGCTGGCCGGCCGCCGGGGACATCAGCGGCCCACCGGCTCGGCAGACCACGCCCGCCCCCGCACTCCCGTCCTCCCCACCCTCGTCCCCGGCCCTCCCCCCCTCCCCCTCCGGCCTCCCCGAAGTCCTCAAGCCCGCCCACTGGGTGGCCCTCGTCTCCGACGCCACCCAGGCTCCCGGCTGGGACATGAGCCGGACCGTGTTGGAGCGGATGACGACGTGGTCGCCCGTGGGGATCGCGATCGTGGACACGGAGCTGCGGTTCGTGTGGTCGAACGCGGCGTTGGAGCGGTTCGGGGGCGGGAAGGCACACGAGCGGGTGGGGCTCAGGCTCGCGGAGGTGCAGCCGGGGCTCGACGCGGAGCGCATCGAGGCGCAGATGCGGCAGGTGCTGGAGACGGGCGTACCGGTGCTCGACTACGAGCACGTGGGCCGGGTGCGGTCCACGCCGTACCGCGAGACCGCGCACGCGATGTCGTTCACCCGGCTGGAGGACGACCACGGCCGCCCCATCGGCGTGTACTACACGGTCGTCGACGTGTCGGAGCGGCACCGCGCCCGCACCCGGCTGGCCCTGCTGGACCGGGCCGGGGAGCAGATCGGCCGGACCCTCGACGTACGGCGGACCGCGCAGGAGCTGGCGGACGTGGTGGTGCCGGCGCTCGCCGACTTCGTGACCGTCGACCTGCTGGACTCGGTGCTGCGCGGCGCCGAGCCGGGGCCCCTCGGCGACGGTTCCGTCCCGCTGCGGCGGAGCGCCCAGCAGTCCGTGCACCCCGGGGTGCCGGAGGCCGTCCTGGAGGTCGGCGCGGTCGCCTCGTACGCCGCCGGTTCGCCCCCCGTGCGGGCGCTGGTGAGCGGGCGGTCGTGGTCGGAGCCGAGACTGGACCCGTTGTCGGCGGAGTGGGCCGAGGCGGTCCCGGGCGGCCGGGCGGTGCCCGTCGAGGCACTCGGACTGCACAGTGTGATGATCGTGCCGGTGCGGGCGCGCGGCATCACGCTCGGCATCACCACGTTCTTCCGGCGCGACCGGCAGGACCCCTTCGACGCGGTCGACCTGGGCCTCGCCGAGGAACTCGTCCGCCGGGCCGCCGTCTGCGTCGACAACGCCCGCCGGTACACGCGCGAGCGCGACGCCGCCCTCGTCCTGCAGCGCAGCCTGCTGCCGCGCCGACTGCCCGAGCAGGACGCGGCCGAGGTCGCCGTCCGCTACCGGCCCGCCGACGAACTGACCGGCCTGGGCGGCGACTGGTACGACGTCATCCCGCTCTCCGGCGCCCGCCTCGCCCTCGTCATCGGCGAGGTCGCGGGCCACGGCATCGACGGCGCCGCCGCCATGGGCCGCCTCCGCACGGCCGTACGCACCCTCGCCGACCTCGATCTGCCGCCGGACGAGGTCCTCGCCCACCTCGACGACATGGTCGCCAAGTCGGCGCGGCAGGAGGGCCCCGAGCCGGGCACGGGCAGCGTCCAGACGGTCGGGGCGCGCTGTCTGTACGTCGTCCACGACCCGGTGTCCGGCACGTGCTCCATGGCCGCCGCCGGGCCGTTCGCCCCGGCCCTGGTCGCCCCCGACGGCACGGTCACCTTCCCGAGGCTGCCCGAGGGACCGGCGCTCGGTGTCGACCAGCGGCCCTTCGAGGCACTGGAGGTGGAGTTGCCCGAGGGCACGGTGATCGCCCTGCACACCGACGGGCTGCTCGCGGAGGCCCCCCGGGAGGCGCTGTGCCGCGCCCTGGCCCGGCCCGAGGACTCCCTGGACCGGCACGCCCAGCGCGTCCTCGACTCCCTCGCCCCGGCCCGCCCCACCGACGACGTCGCCCTCCTGCTGGCCCGCACCCGGCACCTGCCCGCCGACCGGGTCGCCTGCTGGGAACTGCCGGCCGACCCGGCACTGGTGGCCGAGGCCCGCAAGACCACCACCCGGCAGCTCGGTGTCTGGGGGCTGGACGAGCTGGCGTTCACCACCGAACTGGTCGTCAGCGAGCTGGTCACCAACGCGATCCGGCACGCCGCCGGGCCCATCCGGCTCCGGCTCATCCTCGAACGCACCCTGATCTGCGAGGTGTTCGACGGTGGCGCCACCGCGCCCCATCTGCGCCACCCGCGCACCAGCGACGAGGGCGGCCGCGGACTCTTCCTCATCTCCCAGTTCACCCAGCGCTGGGGCACCCGCTTCCTGCCCGAGGGCAAGGTGATCTGGGCGGAGCAGTCCCTGGCGGACCCGCTCGCCTGAATCTCCGTCAGGCCCCCGGCCGGCCCCGCGTCCGTACTCCGCGCGGGCGCACCCCCACTGACCCGACCGGATGAACTCGCCGGAGCGCCCGCTCCCGCGCGCCTCCCCCACCTCCTCCAAACCTCCACATCACCGACATTCCGCCTCGCCCTCGACCCGCCCATGCCCCGTTCGGCCTGATTAGCGGCACTTGGCGATTCATATGAATGCAGGGTCGGCTTCGGGCACCGGGCTCCGTCGCCTCGGCAGGACATCAGGAGAAGAGGGACGTGGTGAAGCGAAGAACACCGGGAGGTGTGGGTCTGGCCCTGGCCGTCTCGGCGGCGCTGGTGATCGGACTGGCCGGCGAGGCGGTCCCCGCCGCCCCCGGCGCCAGGAGCACCGCGGACGGCAAGGCACCCGGCGACGGCACCGTGACCGTACGCGTCGTCACCGAGGTGGACGCCGACGGGACGTACGACCACCCGCTGGAGAAGGGCCGGGAGGGCGTGCGGGTCACCCTGACCGACGACCACGGCACCGTGCTGACCCGGAAGACGGACTCCTACGGCCTCGCCCGGTTCGCCCCGGCCACGTCACGGCTGCGGGGCGGCAAGTACCGCGTCCAGGCCCACAACCCCGACCCCCGAACCCTCCAGCCGGCGATCGCGGGCCACGGCGACAAAGCGCACGTCATCCGCAGCAGCGTCGGCTTCGTGGACGTCTCCCGCAACCGGAACGCGACGTACACGACCGGCTTCTGGGAGCCCGGGGTCTACTGCCAGGAGAACCCGCACCTGGTCACCTGCAACCTGACCAAGGGCGACGCGCCCGAGTTCCACAAGGGCCTGGTGCGGTTCCCGGGGAACTCCCCGAGCGCCCACCCCGGCGGCCCGGTCACCCAGCTGACCAGCAACAAGCAGCAGGAAGCCGTGTTCGGCATCGGCACCGACCGCACCGGCAACACGTACCTGGGCACGCTGGTCAAGCGGCACGCGGCGTACGGCCCGGCGGGCGCGACCAACACGATCTACCGGCGCAACAGCGGCTCCGGGGTGAGCACCTTCGTCACCCTGCCGGGCGAGCTGACCCCGCACGACGCCGACGACTCCTGGCTGCGCGACGACGCGATCTACGGCAAGGTCGGCCGGGAGGGCATCGGCGACGTCGACGTCTCCGGCGACGGCCGGACCCTCTACGCGGTCAACCTCAACGACTCCAAGCTGTACACCGTGCCGATCCGCGGCAGGGGCGACGGGGTCTACCCGGGCATGTACCGGTCGTACGCGATCCCCGAGCCGGACGCCTGCGCCGGCTACTGGCACCCGTACGGCATCGGGGTGCGGGGCGGGCGGGTGCTCGTCGGCGGGGTGTGCGGCGCGGAGAACACGGTCACCCGGGACACCCCGTGGGGCGACCCGTCCCAGGTCACCTCGCACGTCTACGAGTTCTCCCGCGGCTCGTTCCGCCACGTGTTCCGCATGGCCATGAACTACCCGCGCGGCTGCGCGTCCCGGTTCACCGGACTGCCCGAGAAGGATTACCGCTGCACCAAGCCCTCGACGGTCGGCCAGCGGCTGAGCACCATGTGGGAGGCGTGGAACGAGCGCGTCCCGGAGCACGAGGAGCACTACTTCGTCTCCGCGCCGCAGCCGATCCTGTCCAACATCGAGGTCGCCGACAACGGCGACCTGATCCTGGGCTTCCGCGACCGTTTCGGCGACATGCAGGGCTCGGCGACGTACCCCTACCACCGCGACCGTCCCCTGGTCAGCGCCCTCGCCGCCGGTGACGTCCTGCGTGTGTGCAAGACCCGCAGGACGTACACGCCGGAGAACAACGCCCGGTGCGACGGGCTCTACGGCGCGCGCCCGAACAACGACGAGGGCCCCGGGTACGGCGAGTTCTACGCCGACTCGACCAGGCTGGCGCACGCCCACCACGACCAGATCACCCAGGGCGGCACCGTCCTCCAGCCGTACCGGAACAGGCTGTGGAGCACGGTCCACAACCCGTTCGACCTCCGCTCCCACGAACAGGGCGTACGCCGCTGGAACGCCGGCTACGGCACGACCGAGGGCAACCTCCTCGTCCAGCGGACCTGGAGCGGCGATGTGCGGGAACGCGCCATGCTCTTCGGCCACGCCAACGGGCTCGCCGACCTGGAGCTGGTCTGCGACGAGGCACCCGTCCAGCTCGGCAACCGCGTCTGGTACGACAGCAACGGCAACGGCGTCCAGGACCCCTCCGAGCCGGCCGTCCCGCGCGTGAAGGTCACGCTCGACCCGGAGTCGCCCGGCCCGAACATCACGACGTACACGGACGCGCGCGGCGAGTACTACGTCGGCGGCAGGCAGGGCCTGAGGGCGAACACCACCTACCGGATCGCCTTCGACTTCGGGGGCGTCGACACGGCCACGCTGCCCGGCCGCCCGAGCCGTACCTCCCTCAAGTGGACGGTGAAGGACGCCGTGCCGAACGGCGCGATCGACTCCGACGTCGACTCCCGCGGCCGGACCACGGTCCGCGTCGGCGCCCCCGGTTATGTGAACCACGGGGTCGACGCCGGCCTCACCAAGCCGCTGCGGCTGACGCTCGTGAAGCTCGACAGGAAGAACAACAAGCCGCTGGCCCGCGCGGTGTTCGAGCTGTGGCGGGACGACAACGACGTCCGCGGCCTCCAGCGGAGCGGCGGGAAGAAGGACAGGTTCGTCAACGACTGCGCCACCTCCCGCTCCGGCCGCTGCTCCTTCGGCTCGCTCCGGCCCGGTACGTACCACCTGGTGGAGACGGACGTCCCCGAGGGCTACCGCAAGCCGAAGCAGCCGGTCAGCGGGCCGTACGTCCTCACCCCGAAGAACGCCTCGCACGGCGACGGGCTGTTCGTGAAGCTCTTCAACCAGCGAGGAGGGCCGTGCAAGGGCAAGAAGTGCTGACGCGCTGACCCGGGAGGGTGACGTGAGGCGGGCCGCCCACCGGTCGACAACGGTGGGCGGCCCGTGGCCGGTCCCCGTTCGGCTCAGCAGGACGTCTCCGGGGTGCGCGGGATGACGTATCTCTGGGAGGGGGTACGGCGAATGAGTACCGGAGGCGGCGTTGACGGGACGGAAGACGAAGACACGGATACGAGGACGGGAACGGGGACGGGAACAGGAACGGGGACGGAGAGGAAGAAGAGGGGTCCGGGCGGTCGCGGCGGTGTCGGCGGTGTCGGCCGCGCTGATGTGCTGGACGGCGGCCCCGCGGGCGACCGCGGCCACCTCGCCGCTCGCACCGCCCGCCACCACGGACGACCCCGCGTGCAGCGCGCGTACCGGCCCCTACCAGCGGGACCTGGAGCGCCATCTGAAACTGTCGGTCGACGGTCGTCAGTCCACCGCCGACTGCGTGGCCATCCGCGCCTTCCAGCAGCGCACGGGTGTGAAGCCGGCGAACGGCTACGCGGGCCTCGCCACCTACCGGCTGATGCTGGTGGTGCAGGCCCGCGCCGATCCCAACGCGGCCGGGAAGTGCCCGGTGCGGTCGTACCAGGTGACGTGCGTGGACCTCGACCGGCAGCTGGTGTGGGTGCAGAAGGGGAAGCGGGTGATCTTCGCGCCGGTGCCCGCGCGCACCGGCAAGGACGGCTACGAGACCCGTACCGGCTGGCACAAGGTCTACTGGAAGCACCGCGACCATTACTCCGACCTGTACGACAACGCCCCCATGCCCTTCGCCCAGTTCTTCAGCGACGGCCAGGCCTTCCACGGCGTCCTCGACGACCTCTTCACCGGCGGCTCCCACGGCTGCGTGAACCTGCGCTACGTGGACGCCGAACGGCTGTGGCACATGATGCACGAGGAGGACTCGGTCTACGTGTGGGGCGTCAAGCCGGGGACGGAGCGGTCCTTGAGCCCGTGATCCACGGCGTCACAGAGCGATCAGACCGGCTGCCGTCTCCTTGAAGCCGCAGGCGTCGACGTAGAACGAACGCAGGTGCTCCTCGAAGTCGACGTGGAGCCATGCGCAGTTCGCGCTGCGGGCCTCGTGGGCGGCGGTCGCGACCAGCGCGGCACCAATACCCCTCCCCCGGCGATGCCGTGCGACCACCGTGTCCAGGACGAAGGCGTGAACCCCACCGTCCCACCCGACGTTGACGAAGCCGACGAGGGAGCCGTCCTCCCACGCGCAGACCCAGCCGAGACTGTGGCGCTCCAGCCGTCCCCGCCAGTCCGTCCGAGCGACCGGGTGGCCGAAGCCGTCAGCGTGCAGCGCGTTGAGGGCGGCGTTGTCGAAGTCGCCGCGCCACTCGTACTCGATCGTCACCTCTCGATCGTACGGATGATCGAGCAGCGCTGGGCCTGTCCGGCCGAACCCGGCCGGACAGGCCCTCGTCCCGAGGACGGCTCAGCGCTTGAGCGTGAAGGTGAAGTCGCCGGTGAGCCTGCCGGTCAGCCGGGCTGACGAGACAAGTCGCCCCTGCGTGATCAGTCTCTCGACCTCGGCCCGTGAAAGAGCGCACCCTTCAGCGATCAGGCGCACCGGCCGGACGGGAATCCGCGCCGCGAAGCGGACCGCGACATCGATCACCTCACGGTCCAGGTGATCCGATCCGCCGGTGTCGAGGCGCCAGGCGTCGTCCCAGTCGAGGGCGATGTGATTACGGCGCCGCACGACCGGATCCTGGAGCAGCTCGGCCGCCAGGCCGGGGTCGTTGTCGTGCATCCGGTCCAGCAGTTCGGGTCGTACGGAGCGCACGTTCATCCGCTCGAAGATGGTGAGCTTCGCCGTGGCCCCGCAAGCGGTACAGAGCGCGAGGAGCCAGGCGTCGAGGAGCTTGTGGTGCGCGTTGACGCGGAATTTACCGTTCGCCCGGAAGCGCCCGGACGCGCATGTGTGGCAACGGCGGAGAACGGTCGGCAGGCAGGTGGGCATGACCACCCAGCTATTGAGCACAGAGGTACACCGGTTTCAGTGAGAAGTCCGCAGCAAAAAGCAGCGCGGCGCACGGATGCGACGCGCGACGAATCAGCGCTCGGGAGGTCTCACACGGTGTACAACGGCACGCCCTTCACCAGACGACTTGGCTCGGCAGCACGGTAGTGGCGCACAGCGGCGCCGCTCCACCGGTTTTCGAGCGTCCTCTCTGTGACGTGGCCGTGTCATTGCAGGGTTCTTCTTGTCAGTAGCGGACGCTAAGTTGGGGGGTAGATCGCCGCCGCACCCGGGGCACGGGGCTCTGTCGGGAAAGCGGCGTCGGGAAAGGCCGACCATGACCAAGAGGTCTGACGCGGGAGACACGGCTTGCGCCTACCGGCGCACGGGAGCCGACCCGGTGCGGGACATCAGCAGGGTGAAGTCGCTGACGGACCGGGAGAGGGAAGTCCTGCTGCTGCTGGGCACGGGCCTGGGCAACCGGCAACTGGCCCGTGAACTCGGCATTGCCGAGCGGACGGTGAAGGCGCATGTCGCGCGCATAGTGGAGAAACTGGAGCAGCAGACGAGACTGCAGGCCGCGGTGCTCTCCGTCCTCGCCCATGAACTGCTGTGTGCCGATCCGCGGTGCGCGTGCGGTTCCGCCTCGCCCCTGGCCCGCCTCGCCGGGACGTCGGCGCTCTGAGTGCCGACTGCGGGGGGAACCCTTCGAAGGCCCCCTCGCGGCATAGAATTTGACGTTCACTTGTGGAAATTTTGACCATCCGCCCAAGCGCGGGCCCGCGACGAAGCACGGGAGCTGACGGGATGAGACGCCCTTCGCGGCGCGGGCAGGTCGCCCTCGGGGTGGGTGTGGGCGCGGCGGTCGTCGCCGGGGTGCTCGTGGCCCGGGAGGTGTCCTCCCCCGCCCTCGACGTACGGCCGGCCGCGCGGGCCGGTGACCCCGCCTGCACCCGGATCGCCGACCGCTACCCCGACCGGATCGCCGGCGAGTCCCGCGACCCCGTCGCCGTGACCGGCGTGGCCTCCTGGGGCAACGGCGGTGTCGTACTGCGCTGCGGCCTCGAACCGCCGGGCGAGACCGCCGACCCGTGCGTCGAAGTCGACGGCGTCGACTGGGTGTTCAGGGAGGACCGGTCCACCGGCTCCGGCTACCGCATCCTCATCACCTATGGCCGGAACCCGGCCGTACAGGCCTTCGTCGACGAGCGGATCACGGCGGTCGACGGCGTCCTCGTGGACCTCAGCGACGTGGTGAGACCGATCGAGCGATCACCCGACGACGCGTGCGTGGCCGCTCCGCGCTGACGGCCACGGATCGCTTCGTGACGACGCGTGCGTGGCCGCTCCACGCTGACGGCCACGGGTCGCTTCCCGCTGACGCCCACCGGTCGCTCCGCGCTGACCGCCACCGGCCGCTCCGCAGTGGTCAGACCGGCCGGTCCGCGGTGGTCAGACCGGGCGGTCCGCGCGGCCGCCGGAGAGGCGGCCCGAGGGGGCCGTCGGGACCAGGCGGTCGTAGCGCCAGGCGCACAGGCCCAGGGCGATCAGGAACTGCAGGTCGAGCAGGGCCACGGTCATCATCAGGAAGGCCCAGTCCACCGCGTAGGCCGTCCCGGAACCGGTCAGCACCATGGTCGCCACCAGGGAGAGCAGATACAGCACCGCGTACACGGAGACGTCGATGATCACCGTGCGCCAGCGCGACAGCGCCGGGAACACCTTCCGGACCACCGTCAGCACGAGGATCGCCACCGGAGGGAAAAGGAGCCCACCGCCTTCGATCATGTCCAGGCCGACACCGCCGGCCGACTCGTCCCCCGGGAGCATCCCCACGTGCATCACGGCCACCCCCCACAGCCACGAGGGAAGGGTGACTGTGGCCGCGTACTCGACCGCCCGGCGCCAAGGCGTGATCATCCGCGCTCGCTCCTCGCATCCCCGTACGTCACCGGCGGTCAACCGGTGACCACAGCAGTGTCCCAGCCGCCGTCGAGGGGGCGATCGGCAGGCTCCCCAAGGGGGCCAGGGAGGTCTCCGCAAGGAGGTTGCCTAAGCTGTGCGGCGATGAAGACGAACCCCCGCGCGGCTCTGAGCGTCGTGGTGGTGGCCGGGCTCGCGGTGACCGGGTGCGCCACCTCGAAGGCCCTGCCGACCGACGTGGAACAGGCCGAGCAGGCACAACGGGCGGGCGGGGCCGGGCTGTTCAGGAGCATCCCGGTGGCCGAGCGGCCCGCCGCACCCGACTTCTCCGGCACGACCGTCGACGGCGAGCCGGTCCACCTCTCCGACTACCGGGGCCACGTCGTCGTCCTGAACGCCTGGGCCTCCACCTGCGGCCCCTGCCGCGCCGAGTCCCCCGATCTCGACCGTACGCAACGGAAGTTGAAGGCGAAGGGCGTGCGGGTCCTGGGGATCAGCACCGACGCCGCCCGGCAGAACGCCCTCGCCTTCCAGCAGGACCTCGGCCTCTCCTACCCCAGCCTCCACGACCCGGGCGGCAAGCAGTTCCTGCGACTGCCCAACGGCCTGGTGAACCCCCAGATCCTCCCCTTCACCCTGTTCGTCGACCGCGAGGGCCGCATCGCCGGGGCCGTGCAGAGCAAGGTGTCGGAGGCGGAGGTGCGGAGCATCGTCACGCCGATGCTGGAGGAGTAGGGCGCGGGGGGAGGGGGCGGCTGGGTGCCGGGCCCAGACGGAGCCCTCCTCCTAGGAAGCCTCCTCGGAGGGCTTCGTCGCGGAAGGCGATCCCTTCTTGGACGGCTTCGCCTTCTTTTCCTCCGCCTTCTGCCCCTTCTCCTTCGTCTCCTTCTCCTTCTTCAGGAGGTCCTGGAGGCGTTTGACGCCGGCCTGGGTGGCTTCCTCGGTGGCGGTGTCGTCGATGCCGTAGAGGCCGCCGTGGGTGAGAAGGGCAGCCGTGTCGCCGACGCGTACGGTGACGAGGTCAAGGGTGAGGGTGCCGTCCCCGCCGTCGATGTCACCGGTGATGACGAGCCGCAGCCCCTGCCGGGCGTCGCCGATGCCGTCGGGCATCTCGATGGGGGTGACCTCGGCGCCGTACTCCCGCCCCTGGACGCCGGCGATGGTGAACTTCCCGCACTTGTCGACGAGTTGGCGAAGGTGGCCGAGGCGTGCGTCGATGCGGGCCTTGTCGTACGCACCGACCTGGTAGCGCAGCTGGGCGCCGTACTCGTAGTCGTCGAAGCCGGCGACGGCCGTGCCGCCCCTGGGCTCGCCGAGCACGTCCTCGGCGTACACCGCGTCGAGGAGTTCCTGGCACTCGGGACGGTCGGTGCGGCCCTTGAGGAGCCCGTCCCGCCAGGTCGCCGCGCCCTCGGTGCCGGTCCAGGCGTCGCCGAGGTCGTCCTGGCGGAGCAGCGCGCTGCGGGCCCTGGCCTCGGTGAGGGCGGGCGGGGACGAGACGGTCGGCGACGCGGAGGCCGTGGTCTCGTCGACGGCGGCCTCGGGGAATCCGCGTGGGTACCCTGGGTCGTCCACCGCGCAGGCCGCCGCCCCCGCGAGCATCCCGACGCCCACGACGCTGGCGAGAACACGGTACGGACGACGCATGGCGGAGCCTCCCGAGAGCGCACGACGTTTCCGCTCCTACGCCAACACCACCCGGCTCCGCCCACCAGCGCACGGGGGCATTCGGGTGACGGGCCCCTCGTACGGCGGGCTGCTACCCGGACGGGGTGTCGTCGGGCCGGACGGCCACAGTCGGGGGTGTGGCCGGTTCGGCGGTCGCCGTCGTGCCCCGGACGTCGACGATCGCGCCCTCCGCGAGACGGGCGTACAGCCACCGTGCGTCGGTGGGGCGGAGGCCGATCCAGCCGAGGGTGGTGTCGTAGTCGCCGGGGGCGGCCTGGTCGTCGTCGGGGGTGAGGGCGGCGATGAAGACGGTGCCGGGGGCGGCGCTCCGCGTCGGGGCCCGGCTCGCGCCCTCGCTCGGGACGGGCGTGGCGCGGTCGTCGGCCCCGTCGGCCCCGTCGGCAGAGACGCTTCCCTCGATCGGGACGCTCTCCTCGCCCGGGACGCTCTCCTCGCCCGGGACGTTCCCCTCGATCGGGGACAGTTCCAGGACCCACGCCAGCTTCATCTCGTACGCGCCGCCGACGCCGACCATCTCGCCGGTGACGAGCTTGGCGCTGCTCTTCGCGGTGACGGTCATCAGGCCCGTAGGGGTCGGGGTCTTGGCGACACCGGCGGAGACGGGCAGCGCGCGGCCGGCGACGGTGAGGACACGGCGGGAGAGATCCACGGTGACCTCGGGGGCGCCCGGTGTGGTGGTCGGAGTGGTGGTACCGGAGGCGGTCGTGGCGGGGGGCCGGTGCTGCTTCGTGCCGTGGGAGGCGGCGCCCAGCGTGAGGAAGGACGCCACGGCGGCGGCCGCACAGCCTCCGGCGACCACGGCGGCCGTACGGCGACGGCGTCGGCGGCGGCCCGCCGTGGCCCGGACCTCGGCACCGGACCCGGGCGGGGGCACCTCGGCGGTATCGGCCAACTCGCGCAGGCGGACGGTGAGTTCATCGGACACGGCCGTCCTCCTTCTCACCCTCGCCGGGGGCCAGTTCGCGCGCCAGCGCCGCCCGGCCACGGGACAACCGGGCCTTGACCGTGCCCACGGGGGCGCCGGTCTCGGAGGCTACCTGCTCGACACTCAAGTCGCACAGATGGTGCAGAACCACTGCCTTCCGCTGTGCCTCCGGAAGCCGGCGCAACGCCTGGACCAGCACCGCCCGCTCGGGATCGGGTCCGGGCGCGTGGTCCGGGGGCGGGTTGCGGCGCACCAGCTCCAGCCAGCGGCGCGCCCGCCGCCAGCGGCTCACCGCGAGCCGCATCGCCACGGTCCGCAGCCATGCCTCGGGCGCCCCCTCCGCGAGGAACTCCCGCCGCCGGTCCCAGGCCCGTACGAAGGCCTCCTGCACGACGTCCTGGGCCTCGCCGTGGTCGCCGGTGAAGGCGTAGAGCTGGCCGGTCAGCCGGGGGAAAGCGGTGGCGTAGAACGCGTCGAACTCTTCCTCGGTCATGCCCCTGCCGTTGTCCGAAGTCCCGTGCATCGCCATGCAACCCGGTCGCCCCCGTCGTGCGTACAGGTCCCGTACGTACGTCGCACATCGAAACACATCGTCGAAGCACATCGCCGGAAGACGTCGTCGAAGCACAAAGCCGGAAGACGTCGTCGAAGCACATCGCTGGGGGAAGACCATGACCACCAGGAGCAGGATGCTCGCCGTGGCGGCCGCGTGCGCGGTCGCGCTCGGGATCACGGGGTGCGCGGGCAGCGGGGAGGGGGTGCGGGTCGAGGGGTCGAGCGCGATCCCCCGGGCCGAGGCCGAGGTGGACGCCGGGATCGACGGAGCGCGCGTCGACATCGCCGACGGGCGGTCCGGCGGCCTCGGCCCGGCGATATCCGTCACCTTCGACCGCCCCGTCCCGGCGGCCGAACGGGCCGGTGTGGAGAGACAGTTGAGGGTCGTCATGGAGTCCGACGCCCAGGGCTCCTGGAGCTGGGTCAAGGGCCGCGATCTCGCCCCCGGGCAGCGCGTGGACTTCCGGCCGCGCGTCTCCTGGACGCCCGGCACGAGGGTCACCGTCCAGGTCGGCGCGGACCTCACCCGGCACTTCACGATCGCCGCGCGCTGACCACCGCTCACAGACCCGTCGGAAAAAAGTTCGTCGGCGGTGTCATCCGGCCCGTGCGTCCCCCGGGTTTACAGGGGTGTCAGACCAACACACCTATGGGGGTTGTCCGTTCATGGCCATGGCACGGATGCACAAGTACGTCGCCGTCGCAGCGCTGACCACGCTGCTGGCGGGGGCGCCGACGATGTCGTACGCCGTCTCGCGGGGGGACACGGCGCACGGCGCGGACAGGACGGTGGCGGCGGGGGCGGCGGCGGGCGCGGTGGCCAAGAAGGCTCCGACCCCGCGCATCGTCAAGCCCGGTGAGCACGTCGTCGCCGCGCCCGGCTTCGAGCTGTGGCTCACGGCGGAGGGCAAGCACTGGACGGACCCGGACATGCCCGACTTCCCACAGTTCCGCAGTGTCGTCGACGGCAACATCGACCCGACCCGGCCCGGGGTGTCGCTCCAGGCCAGCGGCTTCGAGGGCCGCTACTACCTCTCCGGCCTCTACTACGGCGGCAAGGGCACCGCCTCCCGCGTCGAGGTCGCGACCAGCACGGGCAAGGTCCACGGCAAGCTGATCGAGCTGGCCGGGAAGCCGGGCTGGGGCGTCTGGTACGCCATCGCCGACCTGCCCGAGGGGGACAACGGGGAGGACTTCCTCCGCAAGGTCACCGTCTACGACACCAAGGGCCGCGTCTACTCCAAGCTGCCGCTGAGCTGACCCGCGGCTCGAAGTGACCGTGCGGGCGCGGGACTTGACCGCTCCCCCGTCCGCACGGCACGCTCCCCCCACTCCCGACCCCGAGGACCGTCGTCCGTGCCGCACGAGACACCCGGACCGCACGAGCAGCCCGGACCGCCCGAGGGCGGCGACTTCGCCGCGTACGCCACCGCGGCCTGGCCCCGCCTCGTGCGTACCGCGCACATGCTGACGGGCGACTTCCACGAGGCCGAGGATCTCGTACAGACCACCCTGGCGAAGGTGTACGCCCGCTGGGGGCGCATACCGCGCGACGACGTCGACTTCTACGTACGGCGCTCGCTGGTCAACAACAACATCAGCCGCGTACGGAAGAGACGCGTGGCCCATCTGCTGACACCGTTCCTGCCGGAGCGGGTGCACGAGCGGCAGGCAGGGCACGCCGAGTCGGTGGCCCAACGGGCCGCCGTCACCCAGGCGTTGGCCACGCTGTCGGCCCGGCAGCGGTCCGTGCTGGTGCTCCGCTACTGGGAGGACCTCGGCGAGAACGAGATCGCGCAGCTGCTGGGCTGCTCGCTCGGCACGGTCAAGACCCATCTGCGGCGCGGCCTCCAGGCCCTGCGCGTCCACCCCGTGTTCGCCGCCGCCCCCCACACGGACGGCGCCCACGGCCCCAAGTCCTCCGCTTCCCCTCCCCCGTTCGCCCCGGCGCCCCCCTCGCCCGTCCCCGGAGCCCGCCCATGAACCACCCGACCTCCGGGCCCGACCCGACCGGGACCGGCACAGACACAGGCGTCGGAACAGACGCAGGAGTCGGCGCGGGCACCGGCGTGAGCGCGGGCAGCGACGTGCCGGCCGATACCGGGCAGGTGCTGCGGGAGGTGTTCGCCGGGGTTGCGTACGACTTCACGCCGCCACCCGTGCCGTTGGAGGCGATCGAGCGGGACGGCCGCAGGCTCCGCCGGCGGCGCCGGGCCGCCGCGCTGAGCACGGGCTGCGGGCTGCTGCTGATCCCGCTCGTCGTGCTGGGCCTCCGCCTCGACGGCCCCTCCTCCACCGTGCAGCCCATGACCCCGCCGCGCATGAACAGCAGCGCGTCCCCCTCACCGACGCCCACGCCCCCGTCCACGCCCACCCGGAGCACCGCGACCGCGACGACCGCCCCGCCCTCCGCGCCGCTCGCCGGGCAGGTGCGGGTGGTCGCACCGGGTGAGCGGGTCAGGACCGAGTACGGCTCCGAGTTCTGGCTGACGGCGGAGGGCAAGCACTGGACGGACCCGGAGCCCGAACCGGGCGTTCCCCCGATGAAGGAGTTCCGCAGCGTCGTCGACGGCAACCTCGACACGTCCGAGCCCGGCCTCTCCATGCAGGGCTCGGGCTCGGCCACGCAGGGCTACCTCGTCTCCGGCCTCTTCTACGGCGTCCGGTCCGCGGCCGCCGGCGTGCGGATCACCGCCTACGACGGCGAGGTCATCGACGGCACGGTGCTGCGGCTGAAGGGCAACACGAGGTGGGGGGTCTGGTACGGCCGGGTGCGGCCCCCGGAGGATCCCGCCCGCTCCCCCGACTTCGAGGACCCCGTGCGCAAGGTCAGCGTCTACGACACCGATGGCGGCGTGCTCGCGGAAATGGACTTCGGCACCTGAGGTCCCCGCGTCGCTCTCACCTCTTCTCGTACGGGTTCTCCGGCTGGGCCACCCGCCGCACCGACGCCGCGTCCAGCGCGGGCGGCCAGGCCTGCTCGGAGCCCGGGGCTCCCTTGCGGTGCCAGGTGCCGGTGACGGTGACCCAGGTGTCGGCGGCCGGGGCGTCGGCGTCCCGGATCTCGACCCTGTAGGGGCTGGCGTCGGCGGCACAGCAGGAGACGAGGAGCCGGGTGAGGTACCAGGTGCCGTCGTCCCCGTGTGTGACGAAGCCGGTCATGCGGACCGTACGGCCCTTCAGGGACCGCTCGCTGTCGTAGATCGCCCGGGAGGAGAACTCACCGAGGGTCAGCTCGACCGGATCCCCGCCCGGCAGCGCGGGGAACGTCCCGACGCCCCGCGCCGCGTACTCGGCGGCCTTTCGGTCCGCGCTGTACGAGCCGAGCGCCGGGGGCGGGAAGAGGAGGAGCACGAGCGCGGGCACGGCGAGCAGCCAGGCGACGCGGGGGCCGCCGCCGTGGCCGTGGTCATGGCCGTGGTCGTGGTCATGGCCGCCCACGTCGTCGTGGGTCTCGTGCTGGTGCCGGCCGCCCGCCCTGAGTGCGCGCACCCCGGCGGTGATGCCCAGCACCACCAGCAGTACCCCCGAGACGATCAGGAACGGCCTGAGCCCCGGCTGCACGTACCGCAGATACAGCTCGCTGAAGAGGGAGACGCGCAGGATCGCCGCGCCGGAGAGGAGCAGGAGGACAGCCGGCCCGTAGCGCTTCACAGCAACCACCACCCCACCAGCGCGCTGCTCGCCACGGCCACCACCCACGTCGCGGCGGAGAAGCGGAGCGCGAACGCGCGGCCGAAGGTCCCCGCCTGGAGGGCGATGAGCTTCAGGTCGACCATCGGGCCGACCACCATGAACGCCAGCCGCGCGGTCGGGGAGAAGCCGCTGAGCGACGCGGCGACGAACGCGTCGGCCTCGCTGCACACGCACAGCACGACGGCGAGGGCGGCGAGGAGGAGGGCGGACAGCCAGACGGAGCCGGTGAAGACGTCCAGGAGGGACCTCGGTACGACGATGTTGAACGTGGCCGCCGCCCCCGCGCCGACGACGAGGAAGCCGCCGGCGTGGAGGAAGTCGTGCTGCAGCCCGGCGGCGAAGTCGCCCCAGCGGGAGCCCTCCCTCTTGCCGGGCCCCGTACTGCCGCGCTTCGGCAGCCGCAGCCACTCGTCCCGCCCGAAGCGCACCCACAACCAACCCATGACCACGGCCGTGGCGAGGGAGGCGACCAGGCGGCCGAGGACCATCATCGGCTGGCCGGGGAAGGCGACGGAGGTGGCGACGAGGACGACCGGGTTGATCGCGGGGGCGGAGAGCAGGAAGGCGAGGGCGGCGGCGGGCGCGACTCCGCTCCGCATCAGGCTCCCGGCCACCGGGACGGAGGCGCACTCGCAGCCCGGCAGTACGACACCGGCCGCGCCGGCGACGGGGACGGCGAGGGCTGGGTTGCGCGGCAGCAGCCGGCTGAAGACCCGCTCCGGTACGAACGCGCCGATGGCCGCCGAGACGAGGGTGCCGAGCAGCAGGAACGGCACCCCCTGCACGACGACCGCCGTGAACACGGTCCACCAGGCGGCCATCGCGGGCGTGGCGAGGTCGAGCGCGAGCACCGGGCCGAGCACGGAGACGACGGTCGCGATGGCGATGAGGGCGAGGCCGCCGGGGACGGCATAGAGCAGGACGCGCACGACGATCCGGACGCCGGCGAGGAGGCCCGGCCACGCTCCGCCCCTCGGCCGCTCCCGGGCCGCTGGCCGCTCTCGGACCTCCGGCCGCTGCCCGGCGCTCCTCCGGTCTTCCTCGGTCTTCGCGGTCTTCGCGGTCTTCACATGAAGAAGGTATTGAGCGGGGCTGTGCGGGGGCCCGAAATCGTCAAAGAGGCGGCTGTGCTGGCGCCGGTCCGAGCGTCGTGGTACCGGGGGCCGTGCGGTGGCCGAGGCCGGTGCGGTACGCGTCGAGCGCGGCCTCCACCCGGCCGCCGCGCCGGTACAGGTCGCCGAGCAGCCGGCACAGGTCGGCCAGGTCACCGGCCGCGCCCGCCCGCTCCAGCAGGCTCAGCGCCCGCACATAGTGCTCCTCGGCGCCGTCCGCGTCCCGCGCGTCCTCGGCGATGATGCCGAGGAGGCGGTGCGCGGCGGCGGAGTGCAGGGCGCCGCGTTCGGAGCTGAGGTCGCTGAGGACCTCGCGGAGCAGTTCGGCGGCCTCGTCGGACTTGCCGCGGCGGTGCAGCACGTCGGCGAGTTCGACGGCGACCTGGCTGGTGTAGAGGGCGGCGCGTTTGGCGGAGAGCATGCAGCGGGCCTCGCGCAGCTCCTCCTCGGCGCGGGCGTAGTCGCCGTTCTGGGCGTGGAGGTAGCCGCGCATCCAGTGGCAGTTGGCCAGCTCGGTGCGGATCTGGAGCTGCCGGTAGAGCTCGGAGGCCTTGGCGAGCGACGCGTCGGCCTCGGCGATGCGCCCCTCGGCGATCATCGTCCGGGCGACGGACCGGTGCATCCGGGCGACGAGGGCGGGGTCGCCGGACCGCGGGGCGAGCGCGAGGGCCAGCTCGGCGGCCTGCGCGGCGCGGGCGTGGGCGCCCATGTCCATGTAGGGGGCGATGACGCCGGTGTAGAGGAGGAGTAACGCGTCGGGGTCGTGCATGCCGTTGCGGTTCAGCTCGTCGAGGGTGGACTCGTATAGGTAGCAGGAGTAGCGGAGCTCACCGGCGAGGTAGTGGGCGAGCGCGCGACCGCGCAGGGCGGGAACCCGGGCGGACAGCGGGGCGTCCGCGAGTCGCTGCTCAGCCTGCTCGAACCGCAGCTGGGCGGTCTCCAGGTCCCCGGTCTCCAGGGCGCACTCACCGAGCCCGAGCAGCGCGTCGGCCTGCTCGGCGACCAGCCCGTACTCCTCCGCCTCCGCGAGGACCACCGTGAATCCCTCGGCGGCGGCCTCCGTGGCGCCGCCGGTGAGGGTGCGCTGGGCGCCGGTCAGCCGGAGCCGCAGTTCGGTGGCGAAGCCGGCGGGGCGGCCGGTGGCCAGTTCGTCGTAGCCCACGCCGAGCCGCTCGGCGATATGCCGCAGGGCGGGTTCGGAGGCCCGCACCCGGCCCGCCTCCAGGGTCGAGATGTACGCCGGGGTGTATGCCGGTTCCGCCAACTGCCGCTGTGTGAGGCCCCGTTGCGTCCGCAGCTGCTGCACCCTGCGCCCGATGACCTCGGGGTCGTCACGCTCGGCCATACCTGCCATGACGTAAGCATGCCAGTAACCCCGCTTACACCGGCCGCTTTACCCCAACTCCCCACACACTCTTGCCGTTGGTAGACCAAAGCCTTACGTTGAGCGACACGTCGAGCTCGCTGAACCCGTTGAGCCCGATGAACCCGTCGAGCCCGTCGAGCCCTTCAGCACGTTCCACACGTGGGAGGTCCCCATGATCCGAGACCTGCTCACCCGCCACGCCCGCCCCTTCGTCGCCGCGCTCGCGACGGTGGCCGCCCTGATGACCGTGGCCAACGCCTTCCCCCGCTGACGCGGTCCCGTTTCGCTTCGCTCAGAACTCGGCGGTGTCCAGCTCGAAGCCGAGGGGGGCGGGCAGGGGCACGGCCAGCCCCATCTTGTGCTGGGCACTCTTGGCGTACTCGTCGCCGGACG
Organism: Streptomyces sp. NPDC002787; assembly: GCF_053592095.1. Taxonomy (NCBI): domain Bacteria; kingdom Bacillati; phylum Actinomycetota; class Actinomycetes; order Kitasatosporales; family Streptomycetaceae; genus Streptomyces; species Streptomyces sp. NPDC002787. Next base: position 23,859 of record NZ_JBSFVC010000044.1, read on the forward strand.
GATCCGAGTACACGGTCACCTGCCCCTCCTCCCGGTCGATGAGGAGGTAGACGGGGATGGCGGCGCGGGCATAGCCAAGGATCTTCTTCTCACGGTCACGGTCGGCCGTACTGCCGGAGGTGACCTCGGCGACGAGCAGGACGGGGGAAGGGTCGTGCCACTCTTCCTGGTCGCTGAAGCTTCCCTTGGGCGCGATGACCAGGTCGGGGACGACGTGGCCTGTCGCGGAGGAGCCGGGGACGGTCAGACCGATGCCGGTGAAATTCCGCAGTGAGTTATCGCGGACTTTCCGGCCGACCTGATGGTTGACCTCGGACACAATCTCCTCGTGTTCCCCGTTGGCCGGAGGTGTCACGCAGATCTCCCCTTCGATCAGCTCCACACGCCAGCCCTCCGGGGCCGCCGCACTGAACAACTCGAAGGCCTGCTCCACGCTTACGCCGCCCATGGCCAAGGGCTCCTCGTACTCGCCGTCAGGATCGTCGTAGGGACCGTAAATGTACTCACCCTGGTACCCCGGCATGATGATCGGCTCCGCCGTCGCCATGACAGATTTCCGTTCGCTCAGCGCGACGTTCTCAGAGTAGACCGGAAGCCCGCACAAGGAATCCGGAGCCATTCACTCGAACGAGTGTGCTGTTACGTTTCTGTACGAACCGTGACGAGCACGACGTCACTCGGCTAGTGCCGCGCCCTCGCCGGTCAGAGCGAGCCGACGAACGCGGCGAAGGCCTCCGGCGAGACGGTGAAGGCACCGGCGTCGGGGTTCTTGGAGTCGCGGAGGGCTATGTGGGGGGTCAGGGGGGCGACTTCGACGCATTGACCACCGGTGTCACCGCTGTACGAGGACTTCTGCCACTGGGCGGTGCCGAGGGGGGTGCATTCGACGCATTCGCCGCCGGTGCTCCCGCTGTAACTGGACTTACGCCACTGGGCGTTCGCCAGACCCGGTGTGCTCCCCATAACGCTCCTCCAGTACCCGCTTGATCAACTCCGCCGAATCCTCCACGGAGAGCGCGGCGGCCTGCAAGCCAGCGTAACGAAGGGCGGCCTCGCGGATAGTGTCCGGATTGGCCGTCATGTGGCCCGAGATCAGGTCCTCGGTGTAGATGACGTCCGGGTCGTTGTCGAAGCGAAGCAAGGTGAACGCCCCATCCAGACTTGTGTGTTCACCTGCCCTATAGGGCAGCACCTGGACGCGCGTCCAGCGCTCGTTCTGGAAGCCCAACAAGTGCAGCAGTTGCTGCCGCATGACCTCCAAGCCGCCAATCGGACGGTGCAGCACCGCCTCGTCGAGGATCACCAGACCCAGCGGCGGGTGCTCCCTGCGCAGGATGCGCTGGCGCTCCATACGTGCCGCGAGCAGGTCGTCGAGCTTGTCCGGCCGGCCCGTGGCCAGGACCGCACGGGCGTACTCCTCCGTCTGCTGCAGCCCGTACACGACTTGGGCCTGATACGTGGAGATGTACGTCGCCCGCGCCTCCATGTCCGCGAACGGCTGGAACCACGACGGCAACTGACTGCGGAGCACCAACCCCACCAGCCGCGAGAACAACCCGTCCGTCATCAACGCGGCGTCCACCCGTTCGGCGAACCCCCTCGTGGGAACCTTCGCGCCGGTCTCGATCTGGCCGACCAGAGAGGCGGTGCAGAAGATGACCGAGCCCAACTCCTTCTGCCAGCCCCGCTTCCTCTCTCCTCCTCCGCAACTCCGAGCCGAAGTAGTCCAACGGCGAGGCATTGGAGTCCAGTCGGCGCACTTTCGACATGCACCGACCGTAACCGAGCGATCACGCCCATGTGCCCCGAATCACACAACATGGTTCGGGTCAGTCGCCCACGCGTGGCAGGAGGGAGACCATCTTGCTGCCGTTCCGGGCGATCAGTACGTCCTCGTAGAGCATGACCTGGGGCCTGCTCCCGTTGACGGGCCCGTACTCGCCGGTGTCGACGTGGCTGCGCCAGAGCCGCTCGCCCGTGCGCAGATCGAGGCCGGATGCGTCGCCGGTCGGGCTGAAGAAGTACACGACGTTCTGGCTCCACGACACCACGGGAGACGCGATGCCTTCCCACATCGTTTCCTTGTCGGGCATCTTGACGCCGACCGGGGCGGTCCACAGGGTCTTTCCGGTCGTGAGCGAGTAGGCCGAGGCCTCGCCCTCCCAGGACACGGAGATCAGACGGTCACCGATGAGCTCCGAGGTGGCCGGGGATCCCTCGATCCGAAAGGAGTACGAGGTCTGCTTCCCCGAACTGTCGACGATGGTCAGCCCCAGGTCCTTCTTGCCCAGGTCCTTCCTCGCGAACAGGGCCATCCAGTCTCCCGGGGTCCCGACGAGTTGATACTGGCCGGGGAGGGTCGTGACCTTCTCGGCGCGTCCGGTGGCGGGGTCGAGACGGAGGACGTCGGTGTCGCCCGGCCGCTTGGTCTCCGGCGTGCACAGGAGATAGGGCACACCGCTCAGCACCGCCCGGTCACACCAGATGCCCTTGTCCCAGGTGTGGCGCCACTTCACCTCACCGGTCAGCGGATCGAGGGCCGACATCGTGCGATCCGTCGGGGTGTTGGCCAGTATCGCGCTGTCGATGAGCATGGCGGAGTTGTCGTCGCGGTTGTCGTGCGCCATCTCCACCGACCACAGCACCTTGCCGGTGTCGGTGTTCACCCCCATGAGGTCGGTGCCGCCCGCGTAGTCCCCGTTCGGCTGCTTGTCGGCGGTGTGATTGCGGTAGCCGTAGAGCACGCCGTCGCGCACGGCGAACGGGTGGTCGGGTCCGTCACCCTCGCCGTTGACCTCGACCGTCCACAGCCGCTCACCGGTGTTGGCGTCGAATTTCACCGCGTCGTACTTCGACCCGACGCAGTACAGCGCGGAACCGTCCGCCAGGCAGCCCCGCTCACCGGCGCCCGGGACGCTGCTCCGCCACGGTTTCCAGCCCTCCGGCGACGCCGCCGGCCGCACCGGCCGGTCCTGGTCGGTCACCCCGCCGCCCCGAAGCCGAGCACCGCGCCCACGGTGATGGCGGCCACGGCCGCCGCCGCCCCCGCCGCCTGCGAGAAACGGCGCCGGGCGCGCCGCCGCACCACCTTCTCGACCAGGTCGCCGGGGGCGCGTACGCGGTCCAGGTCGACCGCGTGCAGTGTCTCCCGGACCTTCGTCTCCACCTTCTGCTCCACCTGCTCGGTCGTCATCCCTGGACCCCCTTCGGCGTAAGACTGAGCTGCCGCGCCTGTTCTCCCGTAGACACTTCCGGCACCAACTCCGGTACCAGCGACCGCAGTTTGGCGAGCGACCGGTATGCCGTACTGCGCACGGTGCCGACCGGACACCCCAGCAGCGCGGCGACCTCGGCCTCCGGCAGGTCCTCGAAGTAGCGCAGCACGACCACGGCCCGCTGGCGCTTCGTCAGCCGGCCGAGCGCCGCCCACAGCGCGATCCGCAGCTCGGACTCCGCCCCCGCGTCGGCGTCCGTGCCGGACTCGGGCAGTACGGGCACCGTCGTCTCGGCGCGGTGTCTACGCAGCCGCCAGCGGTTGACCTGCTGGCGGTACATGACCTGGCGGACATACGCCTCGGGCTGCTCGATACTCGACCAGCGCCCGTACGCTTTCAGCAACGCGATCTGCAGCAGATCCTCCGCGCCGTGCCGGTCCCCGCCGGTGAGCAGCACCGCGAGCCGCAGCAGCGCGGTGGAGCGCATCGCTACGAACTCCCGGAACTCATCGTGACTCGAGGCCTTCATCGACCCTCCCCCTTCTCGGCAACCACCACGACGCGATGAGCCGCCCACGGCTATCCCTCGTCGAGCGAGATTGTGCGTCCACCCCGAGAAGAGAGGAGTCAGCCACTGAACCAGCCACTGATCCAGCCGCTGATCCAGCCGCTAGTCGCACACCCTCCGGTACGGCGCGTCCGGTACGTACGTCTCCCACTCCGCCCTCGTCAGCTCCTGGTACCCGGCGCGGGCGCAGACGTGGGCGACCGTGCGGGCGGGGTCGACCGCGTGGTGCCGGAGGGAAACATGACTGCCGCCGGTGAAGAGGGTCGTGTTGTCGGGACTGAAGGCGAGCGAGGTGATGCGTTCGCCGGGGGTGGGAAGGGGGCCGCCGAGGGGCTGTTGGGTGGTGGTGTCCCAGAGCTGGATGGTGCCGGCGTCGCCCCCGACGGCGAGGGTGTGGCCGTCGGGGCTGAGGGCGAGGGCGCTGACGGCTTCCGGGGTGTCGCCGAGCGGGGCCGGGAAGACGTTGCGCAGGACGCCCGCGCGGCGGTGCAGGTCGCCGTCCCACAGGGCGACCCGGCCGGTACGGTCGCCCACCGCCACCCGGCTGCCGTCGGGGCTGAACGCCAACGCGCTGATGCGGTCGCCCTGTACGAGGTCCAGTGCGACGCTCCTGCCGGTGCTCTCGCGGGCGACCCGGTTGTCGCCGACGACCAGGGGGGCGCGGGGGCTGAGCGCGAGGTGCGCACTGGCCAGGCCCGGACCGGTGAGGAAGTCCGTCCGGCGGCCGGTCACGGTGTCCCACCGCTCGTTGCTCGGCTCACCGTCGGGCGGGGTCCGGGTGGTGAAGAGGGTGCGGCCGTCGGGGGTCAGGGCCAGGGCCGTCACCGCCGTGCCGGACTCGGTCAGGCCCAGGTCCAGCACGCTCTGCTCGCGGTCCCGCTTCAGGTCCCAGACGGTGAACCGCTGCGACGCGGCCCGGTGGCCGGGCACGGTGACGCCGTAGACGAACCTGCTGCCGTCGGGGCTGAAGGCCATCTGCGGGACGTCGGCACCCGGGGGGAGCGATACGGCCGGCACCTCACCGGGTGCGCGGGGGCCGGGGGCATCACGAGCGTCGGGGGCGGCGCGGCCGGCGCGCGCGTCGACGGCGTCGCGGGCGGCGGAGGCCGGGGCCGCGGCCGGCTGGGGCGGTGGTGGAGACGGCAAGGTGCGGACCAGGCGGCCGTTGTCGGTCTCATGGAGTTCGAAGGCGAAGCCCGCCCCCGTACCGGTGCCCGTGCCGGTGCCGGTGCCGGTGCGTTCGGCGGTGGCGAAGAGCCGCCCGTCCGGGCTGAGCAGCACGCCGTCCATGGGGCGGTCGCGCCAGGCGGCGGTGACGGTCGTCGTCAGATCGAGGGTGTGGACGGTGCCGCCCTCCAGGTAGCGCAGGACGGGCGGGCCCGGGTCCCAGGCGAGGCCGCCGCGCAGGTGCTGGTTGTTGAGGGGGTGCCGTAGGACGGGCGCGGCCGGGGAGGACAGCCGCCACACGCGGATCTCGTCGGCGGAACCGGCCGTCGCCAGGAATCCGCCGTCCCGGCTGAACGACGCGTACCGCACCCCCGGGTCGCGGATCTCGGCGACCCGGCCACCGGTACGGACGTCCCACACCCGCACCCTGTCCCCGGCCACCACGGCGAACCGTCCGCGCGCCCCGAACAGCACCACGGAGCCGTCGCCGCAGACCCCGGTGTCCCCCTCCCACGACCCACGCGACACGCGCCGCCCCCCGACCTCCAGAACCCGCGGCGCCTTCCCGGTGGGACACACGGCCACCAGCCGGTCGTCACCACTGGGCGCCACGTTCGCGGGAGTGGCCCCCCGCGTCTCGAACAGCACCGCGCCGTCCACGACGGACCTCAGCCGCACGAGACCGGAACCGGGGGTGTCAGCGCGCACCGCCGTACCCGCTTCGGCGTCACCCGCTTCGATGTCGCCCGCTTCGGCGTCACCCCGTTCGGTGTCGCCCGCTTCGGCGCCCACCACATAACTCCGCCCGCTCGCCCCGAAGGCGATCGCCTCCGCGCCCGGGGGCAGCGGCCCGCCCCCGGTCCAGCTCCCCGTCTGCGTGTCCCAGAGGCGTACACCCCCGGCCGGGTCCGCGAGCGCCAGGACCCGGGCGTCCGAGCCGGCGGCCAGGATCTCGCCCTCGGGCAGGCGGCCGGAGGCGGTGACGTGGCGGGTGCTGAGGTTCCAGGTCTGCCAGGTGCGGTCGTCGATGCTGAGGAGGGTGCGGCCGGAGTCGGCGAGGAAGCGTCGCGAGCGGTAGCCGGAGGCGGGATCGCTGAAGGCGTCCACCTCCGGCTGGGCGAGCGAGCCGAGGAGGGCGCGGCGGGTCTCCGGCAGCGGGGCGATGCGCCAGGCGGCGACGCCGAGGAGGAGCGCGGCGCGGGGGTCGGTGGTGCGCAGCCCGTCGGCGACGGCGGCGATCCGGCGGGCGGTGTTCTCCGTCCGCTGCCGGAGGTTGTCGTCGTGCTGCCGCCACGCGGCGAGGCCCACGACGAGCGCCACCGCGAGGACCGCCGACAGCGCGCCGACCAGGGTCCGGGCCCGGCGCGTGGCGCGGGTGGCGGCGCGCCGCTCCGCCTCACGGGCGTCGAAAGCCGCTGTGAGGAAGTCCCGTTCGACCGCGGTGAGCGCGGCGTCGGAGGCGTGCCCGGGGAACACCTCCTCCGTACGGGCCAGGCGGGTGCCCCGGTAGAGCGTGCCGGGGTCGCGGTCGTGCTCCAGCCACGCGCGGGCGGCCTCGGTGAGCTGCCGGTGGTGGCGCAGCCGTTCGCGGTCCTGGCCGATCCAGCCGTGCAGCCGGGGCCAGCAGCCGATCAGCGACTCGTGGGCGAGGCGTACGCCGTCCTCGTCGACGGTCAGCAGCCGGGCGTGGGCGAGCCGTTCGACGACCAGGGGCAGGTCGGGGTGGGCGCACTCCCGCAGTTCGTCCGTGGTCAGGGGGCGCCCGGTGTCGACGGTGCCCCGGCCGGGCTCGACCAGCCGCAGCAGCAGCTGCCGGGCGGCGGCGGCCTGGGGCGCGGACAGCTGCCCGTAGACCTCCTCGGCGCTCGCCGCGATCGCGCCGTTGAGTCCGCCGGCCGCCTCGTACGCGGCCGTCGTCAGCATGCGGCCCTTGCGGCGGCGCCAGGTCTCCAGCAGGGCGTGCGACAGCATCGGCAGTGCGCCGGGCCGGCCGAGGACCTCTTCGACGACGGTCGCGGCGAGCGACCGCTCGACCAGGAGTCCGGCCGCCTGCGCGGGCCGTACGACCACCTCGCGCAGCTCGTCGGCGGTCATCGGGCCGACCGCGAGGCCGGCGTGGCGCAGCGCGGCCGCGAGGCCCGGGTGTTCGGCGCAGCCGGCGTAGAAGTCGGCGCGTACGGCGATGAGGACGCGGAGCCGGGAGTCCGGGTCGCGGGCGGTCAGGAGCAGGTCGATGAAGCGGGCCCGTTCCGCCTCGTCCCGGCAGAGGGTGAACACCTCCTCGAACTGGTCCACCACCACCCAGCTCTCCGGCTCGCCCTCGCCGACGGTCAGCAGATGCCCGTACGTCTCGGCCGGTCGCGGGCCCGGGGTGAACACCCGCAGCACCGCCACGCGGTCCCGGCGCGCGATCTTCTCCCGGACGCGGGGGAGGAAGCCGGCGCGCAGCAGCGAGGACTTGCCGCTGCCGGAGGCGCCGAACACGGCCGCGAAGCGGTGTGCGGAGACCACGTCGCACAGCTCCTCGACCAGCCGGTCGCGGCCGAAGAACAGCTCGTGGTCGTCCGGTTCGAAACGGGCGAGGCCCCGGTACGGCGCCGGGCCGTCCCCGCCGTCGTCCACCACGGCCGCGCTGGCCGCCGCCTCGGCCTCCTTCCAGCGCGCCTCCCACTCGGCGGGGTCGCCCCCACAGGCCCGCACGTACGCCTGGACGACGGCGAGCGAGGGGAGGCGTTCCCCGGCCGCCGCCTGGGAGAGCGTCGTCGCGGAGAACTCGGCGCCCTCGGCCATCGCCCGGTAGGACGGGCTGCCCGCCGACCGGCGCAGTTCGCGCATCTCGTGGGCGAGGCGCTGCACGGGGCCGGCGCTCGGGTCGACAGGTCTCTCGGGACGCCCCACGAATGCCCCCTCCGAGCAGCGCGGATGTATGTGCACGGGCGCGTCAACCTACGTGTCGTGCTCGGCGGCCGTAACCCTGTGCGCGCCAGATGTGGCGTTGATGACTCGGGAGATACGCGCGGCCGAACAAACGGAATCCGCCGCCTCAAAGTTGATTGCCCTGATCAGAACAGGTGCCGATCAACTCTCCGCTTGCCAGCGTATGACCGCCGAGCCGCCAGACCGGCCTCCCCGCACCGACCGAGTCAAGTGGAGAACCGTTGATGTCCCCTGCAGCCCAGCGTCCCAGGAAGTCCCGTTTCGGCCGCCTCGGCCGTGCCGCGCTCGTCGCCTCCAGCGCCATCGCGCTGACCGTCGGCCTCACCGGCAGCGCCCACGCCGGCGTACTGACCCCCCTGCCGGAGAGCACCACCACGTTCCAGAAGACCTTCCAGCCGGTCTTCGACTACGACACGGACGGCTGTCTCCCGGTCGCCGCCATCGACCAGTGGGGCAACCTCAACGGCGGCCTCGACGACAGCGGAGCCATCACCGGCCAGTGCCGCGACAACCACCTGGGCAGGGCCAACGTCTACTCGCGGGCCAAGTGCAACAACGGCTGGTGCGCGATCGTCTACACCGAGTACTTCGAGAAGGACATGTCCTGCGCTGGATGCACCAGCACGTCGCACCGCCACGACTGGGAAGCCGCCGTGATCTGGATCCGGCAGGGCGCGAGCACGCCCTCGTACGCGTCCGTCTCCGCCCACGGCGACTACACGACCAAGAACTGGAGCGATGTCCCGAGGGACGGGAACCGTCTCAAGGTCGTCTACCACAAGGAGGGCCAGGTGCTTGACTGGGGGACCCACTCCTTCCGCTTCGCCGGGTGGGACGAGCGCGCGGAGGCCTGGGGCGACGGCGGCTGGGACTTCCCGCCCCTGGTCACCTGGAACAGGTTCCCGGCCGGCTACAACGGCGTTAACCTCCAGAGCCGGATGCAGAACGCCACCTGGGGCAGCGCGAACTTCCCGCTGAAGGACGGCCGCTACAACAACGAGCTCAACGCGGCCAAGAACGGCCCCGCCGCCGGCATCCCCTTCGACGTATGGGCCGCCGGCTGACGGACGCAGGAACGGACGCGGAAAGGGGCCTGCCCCGACGGCACTCCCCCGCCGGCGGGGCAGGCCCCTTCCCTCACGTAAACCCATTGAGTTCTCAACCGCCCCCTGTGACCCTCTTGTCGGTGGCATGACTTAGTCTTCGCTCACGCGTCACACGCGCCGCACAGGTCGAACACACCGGCCCCGCGCGACGACGCGCCCACTTCTTTCGTTCCGGGGGGTTCGAAACCCGTGCGTATGCGCACTCTTCCGGCTGCCACCGCGCTGGCAGTCCTCTTCAGCTCGGCCGCGCTCGCGGTCGGTACGGCCGCACCGGCCGCCGCCGACAGCAGCAGGCCCATCGCCGTCTCGTCGCCGTCCGACACGGTGGTGGACGCCAAGCACCAGCGGCTCTTCATCAGCGACCGGGACAACAACAAGATCGTCGTCACCACCTACGCCGGTGTGGTCGTCGGCCAGATCACCGGCCTTCCCCAGGTCAGGGATCTTGAACTCAGCCCGGACGGCACCACCCTGTACGCCGCCCTGTACGGCGCCGACAAGATCGTCGCCATCGACACGGAGACGCGGGCGCAGACGGCCGAGTACGCGACCGGCGCGAACACCGAACCGTCGCGGCTGGCCTTCGCCGCGGGCAAGCTGTGGTTCGCCTACGGGGACCAGTGGGACTCCGGACTCGGCGCGGTCGACCTGACCGCCGAGACCCCGACGGTCACGCTGGACCTCGCCGCGGGCCACGACTACGCCAGCCCGCCCCAGTTGTACGCCGACCCGGACAACCCGGGCACGCTCGTCGCGCTCGACGCGGGCATCAGCTCCGGCCCGGTCATCGTCTACGACGTCTCCTCCGGTACGCCGGTGATCCGGATCTCCGCGGACAAGGGCGGCTTCCCCAACGACGCGGCCCTCACCCCGGACGGCACCCACCTGGTGATGGCCGGCCCAGGCAACCGCGCGCTCTCCGAGTACCGCCTCTCCGACCTGGAGCAGACGCGCACGTTCCCGGTGCCGGACGAGCCGATGGGCGTCGACATCGCCCCGGACGGCACGGTCGCGGCGACGATCTTCGACTTCGACGGCAAGGGCGACACCTACGTCTTCGCCAACGGCGCGGACCAGCCCGCGAGCGTCCGCGATCTGCAGCCCTCGGTGCTGTGGAACAACAACGGCGTGGTGTGGGCCCCGGACGGCACGAAGCTGTTCGCGCTGACCTCGTCGTCCGGCACGACCACGTTCCACGTCGTCGACGAGCCCCGCAAGTACGGCAGCACCGCCACGGTCAGCGCCCCGGCGACCGGCACCCGCGCCAAGCCGCTCACCGTCTCCGGCAAGCTCACCTCCAACCTGGCACTGCCCGCCGGCACCCCGCTCACGGTCACCCGTACCGACATGGAGTCCCCCAAGGGCAAGTCCCTCGGCACCAAGACCCTGGGCACCGGCGGCAAGTTCTCTTTCACGGACTCCCCGCCGGCCGGCGGCAAGGTGACGTACAAGGTGTCGTACGCGGGCGACGCGGACCACACCGCCGCGTCCGCCTCCGACACCGTCGAGGTCTCCCGGGCGACGCCCACGCTGACGCTGGACAAGAACCGCAAGACGTACTCGTACGGCGCGGACGTGAAGTTCACCGCGCACCTCGGCAAGACGTACAAGAACCGCAAGGTCGAGATCTGGGCCGACCCGTACGGCTCGGACAGGCCGAACAAGCTGGTGAAGTCGGGGACGGTGAACTCCTCGGGCAACCTGTCGGTCACCCTCGACCTCAAGCGCGACACCAAGCTGTCGGTGAAGTTCGCGGGCGACGCGCGCTACAAGGCGAAGACGGTCACCAACACCGTCTACACCAAGGTCGCCATCTCCTCCTCTATCTCCGGCCACTACAAGACGCAGACGGCCTGGGGCCAGAAGTACCACTACGTCCGCAAGTCCAAGGACCCGGTCCTGAAGACCACGATGACGTACTACCCGAACCGCGAGCAGCGCCTGCAGCTGCAGTTCTTCTACGACGGCGCCTGGCGGGACTGGGGCTCCGAGTACTTCCCCCTCGGCACCGCCGGCAAGTCGAACGTCACCCTCACCGGCGACCCGACCACCAACGTCCGCCTCCGCTTCCGCTCCGAGTACCGCGACACGGGCTCGGGCGACAACGTCAACACCACGACGTACGGGGCGTGGAAGTACTTCATCTTCACCAGGTAGCCCTCAGGCCTGCCGAAGTAGTGCGGCACCGGCCGGACGCCACGGGCTCGTACCCCGAGGCGCCCGGCCGTTCCGTGCCGTGGTGCGTCAGGCCGACGAGGGTGGCGGCGGCTCGATCGTCTCCACGCGGGCCGCCAGGTCGCGATACAACGCCTCCAGCTTTCGCACCCGCTCTGCCAGGTCGTCCGGTGGCCCACCCGCCGGGCGATCGGTACCGGGATCGAGGAAGTACGTGTCCCGGTACTCGTCGTGCAGTTGCAGGAGCCCGGCCCTGCGGAGCTCTCGGATCGCGAGGTGGACGTCCCCCTCCGGTACGCCGTAACGGTCCCGTAGCTCGGCAACCGTCGGCAGGATGTCGCCGCGGACGTAACGGCGCTCCGCCAGGCCGTCCTGGATGTGGTCGACAAGTTCCTCACGAGAGCGTTCCGGGTCGCTCGTCGTGGGTCCCGGCAGCTGGACCGCCTTCAGTCGCGGGGGCCTCGCATACTTCTTCTCCGGCATCCGTTCAGGACCTCTCGTCCGTCGTCGCCACGCTGCCCCGCTGAAGGGTCAGGCCGACTCCGTGCCCACTGGGTAGCCCGTCTCCGTGTCGAACAGCACCGATTCCCGTTGCGTGCTGCCCTCTTCCCCGGCTCGGGCCAGTCGATCAACTACAGCATCTGTCAGCAGTCTTCCTACGGCCAGGAAGGCGACGCCTGCGTCCACATATCCGCCGCCCCCCGAGACGATCCACGTCACCGACAGCGCCGACCCGACCCAAGCCGTACTCAACTCCGCCCCCTCCGCCTTCGGCGCCCTCCTGGCCGTGCTCGTCGACTCCGCTGTGGAGCGGCTGAATTCGGGAGCGGACATCTCCCTCGGCCGCTACCTCGAACGCCCCACGTATCTCTCCCTGGCTCTGGTGACCTGCTCCCCGAACCGCTCCCTGCCCGACCTGCGATGCCCCACAGGGTGACCCGTCACGGTCCGGCCGGCTGCTGGACAGCGCGTTCTCGGCGCCCCTGTGGGGCTCCTGTCAGTGGCGTGATCTAGTCTTCGCTCACGCGCCACACGCGCCCCACACGGTCCCCCCACCCGGTCACGGATCAAGCACGTCCTCGGTCCCGCGCCGGCGGCCGTATGCGACGGCGTCTCCATCGCTGTCCCTTCGTTTTCCTTCCGGGGGTTCGAAAAACCGTGCGCAGACACGTACGTACTCTTCCGGCCGGCACCGCGCTGGCCGTTCTCTTCAGCTCGGCCGCGCTCGCGGTCGGGACGGCCGCGCCCGCCGTGGCCGACACCAGTACGCCCCTGCCGGTGCAGTCGTCCGGCGACATCGTCGTCGACGGTGTCCACCAGCGGGTCTTCGTCTCCGACCCCACCGGCGGCCAGGTCGTCGCGACCGACTACGCGGGCACGGTCCTCGGCACCGTTCCCTCCCTGCCCGGGGCCAAGGGCCTGGAGCTGTCCCCCGATTCCGGCACGCTCTACGCGGCCGTGCCGGGCGACGACGCCATCGTGGCCATCGACACGGCGACGGTGGCCGAAACCAAGCGGTACCCGACCGGCGAGGGCACCGACCCGCAGTACCCGGCCTGGGCGGGCGGCAAGCTGTGGTTCGGCTACGGCGCCGCCGCCCAGGGCAACATCGGCTCGCTGGACGTCTCCGGCACCGACCCCGTGCTCACGCTGGGCCAGGACCGCGGCTGGTACGCGGCCCCGACCCTGACCTCCACCCCCGGCGCCCCGAACACCCTGGCGGCGGGCATCGAAGGCATGAGCCCGATCACCGTGGCCGTCTACGACGTGTCGTCCGGTACGGCGACGAAGACGGCGAGCGGCCCCAACACCAGCGAGTACGTGGCGAGCAACCTGAGCGACCTCGCCCTCACCCCCGACGGCTCCCACCTCGTGGTGGCCAGCGGCGCCCCGTACTTCCACCAGGTGTACAAGACCTCGGACCTGACGCCGGACGGGAAGTACCCGACCGACGCGTACCCGAACGCCGTGGAGATCGCCCCCGACGGCACCGTCGCCGCGGGCATCAACGGCATGTACGAGCCGGACGTGTGGGTCTACGAGCCGGGCGCCGCCACGGCCGCCCACATCTACGACTTCACGAACACGGCCGACGGCACCGGCGCGGGCACGCTCGTGTCCGGCGGCCTCGCCTTCACCCCGGACGAGTCGCACCTGTTCGCGGTGGTCGCCACCAGCACGGGCGGCTACGCGCTGCGCGACCTGAACGACCAGGCCCCGCCGCCGGCCCCCACGCCGTCCCCGACGACCCTCACGGTCAACGCGCCCGCCACCGCCACCCGCGCCAAGGAGCTGACGGTCACCGGCAAGCTGACCTCCGACGCGGCCTTCGCCTCCGGAACCGCCCTCACGGTCACCCGTACCGACCTGGAGTCCCCGGCGGGCAAGGCGCTCGCCCCGGTCACGGTCGCCGCGGACGGCACGTACTCCTTCAAGGACACCCCGCCGGCCGGTGGTTCGGTGAGGTACACCGTCTCCTACGCCGGTGACGCCACGCACGAGGCGGCCTCCGCGTCCGACACGGTCCAGGTCTCCCGTGCCACGCCCACGCTGACGCTCAACAAGAACGGCGACGTGTACGCGTACGGCGCGGACGTGACGTTCACCGCGCACCTCGGCACGACCTACAAGAACCGCAAGGTCGAGATCTGGGCCGACCCCTACGGCTCCGACAGGCCGAACAAGCTGGTGAAGTCCGGCACGGTCAACTCCTCCGGCAACCTGTCCGTCACCCTCGACCTGACCCGTGACACCAAGCTCACCGCCAAGTTCGCGGGCGACGCGCGCTACGCGCCGAAGACGGTGGAGAGCCGCGTCTACACCAAGGTGAGGGTGTCGACGACGCCGAGCCGCCACTACAAGACCAACTACGCCTGGAACCACACGTACTACTACTTCCGGAAGTCCGTGGACCCGCTGTTCACGACCTCGATGTCGATGTACCCGGGCCGCGACTACCGCCTGCAGGTCCAGGCGTACTACGACGGCGCCTGGCGGACCACGGGCACGAAGTACTTCCCGCTGGAGGCCGACGGCAGGGCGGCGGCCGAGCTGACGGGCACGCCGGCCACGGGTGTCCGCTTCCGGATCCGGTCGTCGTACATCGACACGACGTCCGGTGACAACGTGAACACGACGACGCACGGCTCCTGGAAGTACTTCATCTTCACGAGCTGAGCCGACGGGTTCTGCCCGGGTTCTCTGCTCGGGTTGCCTGTTCGGGTTTTCTGTTCGGGTTTTCTGTTCGGGTTCTCCCCACGGCGGCGCGCCTCGGTCAACGACCGGGCGCGCCGTCGTCGTGCACGCAGGGAACGCGGGATTCCGATTCATTTCGAAAGCGTTCTCCCTTACCTGCCGGTACATGTGACGATACGAACCTGCCGGAACTTGAGACCTCAACCGAGGTCACGGTCGCAAAGGAACAGGACATGACCACCCCTGTGCCCGCGGTTCAGTCAGCAGCGGCACCCATCCCCTCAGCGACATCGGCGTCCACGGGACGGCTGCTCGTCGTGGACGACGAGGAGGGCATCCGTTCCATGCTCACCATGGCGCTGGAATTTCTCGGGTACCAGGTGAGCGCCGCGGCCACCGGTCGTCAGGCGCTGCAGGCCGTCACACGGTACGGCCCCGATCTGATCCTCCTCGACGTCAACCTGCCCGACCTGAGCGGTTTCGAGGTCTGCCGGACGCTGCGGGACCGGGGCAACGACGTGCCCGTGCTGTTCCTCACCGGTCTCGGCGGCGTCGACGACCGGGTGCGCGGCCTCGACATGGGCGGCGACGACTTCGTCACGAAGCCCTTCGAGTTGAAGGAGGTCGCCGCCCGCGTCCGCGCCCTGCTGCGCCGGACCGGTGGCGGCCACCCCACGCCCGACCGCAACCGCCTGCGCGCCGGCGCGGTCCAGCTCGACGCCGACGCCCACCAGGTCTGGGCCGGCGGCCGCCCCGTCGACCTCACCACCACCGAGTTCGCCCTCCTGCGCTACCTCATGGAGAACCCCGGCCGCGTCCTCTCCCGGGGCCAGATCCAGGAACGCGTCTGGAACCACCGCGACGAGGGGTCCGGCGTCGTCGACACGTACATCTACTACTTGCGCCGCAAGTTGGGCGAACCGGGCCAGTCCCTCATACGAACAGTGAGGGGAGTGGGCTACCAACTGTGCCCTCACTGAGTGAAGGAGAGCTGGGCGGAGTGGACGGGCTGGGCGGATGAGTGGGTTCACAGGGCTGGGCGGAAGCATCAGGGCAGCCGGACTGCTCGCACCAGGTGACACGTGCCCCCGGCCGGACCCCGGCCACCCCCTCCCTCCCGTCGAGCAACCGATCCGCCCCCACCGCACGGGCCAACGCACCGTCGCCTTCTGGCTGATCGCCACCCTCACCACCCTGGGCATCGTCGCCGCCCTCTCCGCCCACACCCTCGCCCACCACCTGGCCGCCCGCACGGACCAGGAGATAGCGGCGATCAGCGACCTCGGCCTCGCCCCGCCCCTCGACAGCAACTCCCTGGTCCTCGTCCTCGACGCCGACGGCAGGGTCGTACATCGCCACCCCGGTTCCGCCGGCCTCCCCGCCTTCCCCACCCTCACGCCCGCCCGCCTGAAGGAGTACGCGGCCCGCCCGAACCCCTCCGCGTTCGGGGAGAGTTACCGGGCGAAGGTGGCACGCGTCCCACAGGCGGGCCGCGACCACGAGGGCACCTACATCGTCACGGCGCGCTCGACGGCTGAGGACCGCCGAGCGGTCGAACGACTCCTCCAGGTCGAGACGGCCGCCGCACTCCCCCTCCTCGCCACCGTCCTGGTCGGCGCCCGCCGTCTCGGCCGCCGTGAGCTCATGGAGCGGCAGGACACCGAACGGCGGCTGCGCGAGTTCATGGCCGCCGCCGGGCACGAACTGCGCAACCCGCTGACCACGATCTCCGGTTACGCCGAGCTCGCCCGGGTCGGCGACCCCGCGTACGAGCCGATGCGGCAGGAGGTGCTCGGCCGGATCACCACCGAGGTCGGCCGGATGAGCACGCTCATCGACGAGCTCGTCCTGCTGACCCGCCTCGACCTCGGCCAGCCCCTGCAGCTGAGCTGCGTGGACCTGGCCCAGCTGTGCCGCGACGCGGCCTCCGCCGCACGCGACTGCCACCCCGACCACCCCGTACGGCTGCTGCTCGCCCCCGGCGACCACACGGTCACCGGGGACCCGTTACGGCTCCACCAGCTGGTCGCCAACCTGCTCACCAACGCCCGCGTGCACACACCGCCGGGTACGACGACCACGCTGGGCCTCGGTACGGAGGACGGCTACCGGGTCATCGAGGTCCTGGACGACGGTCCCGGAATCCCGGACGAACTCCGCGCGCGGCTCTTCGACCCCTTCGTACGGGGCGAGGAGACGCGGGCCGCCGGCAGCGGACTCGGCCTCAGCATCGTCACGGCGATCGCGACGGCCCACGGCGGCATGATCACGCTCGAACCGTCCCATCCGTCGCACCGGGGCGCGTGGTTCAGAGTGAGAATCCCGGCGGCTTCATAACCGACAGGTTGTGAGAGGGGATGCACTTTGCCGACGGTTGGAGAGTTTCTGATCATTCTCTGATCAAGCTCCGATCCGTTCCGGAGCTACGCCCGCTTAAGTGATCAACGTGCGGTGTCACCACGTGTACTGACGGTGTGACCTCGCACAACTCCCCCTCCGAGGTCGGCCCGGTATGCGCCCTGATCGACGGCTCATCGATCAACGACGAACGGAACGACGGCTCATCGACCGGCTCGGCTAACCGGGTACGTGCTGGGCCGACCTCAACTCCGGGTGCGGTTCCCGTAGTTCGGCGAGGTGCTGGCGCGCGTGCTCCACGGCGCCGGCCCGCCGCCCCGGCACGCGCCCGCGCAACTCCACGAGTTCGACGCCGAGTTCCCGGGCTCGCCCCGCGTCCTCGACCAGGCCCCACTGATGGTGCGCCCGGTCGACGGCCGCCTCGACCGCCGGGTCCCGCGCCGCCTGCCCCGCCGCGAGCCGCGCCTGAGCCACCCCCATCCAGGCCGCACAACTCCCCGCCGCGTCCCCCGAGAACATCGCCAGATCGGCCCGCACCTCCCGCCAGTGCAGCACCTCCTCCGACCCCTCCCCGAACTCCCGCAAGGTCTTCTCCTCCCACCGAGCGGCAAGGGCGACGGCCTCGGAATGCCGCCCCGCCTCGACGGCGGCGGCGATGACGGTATGAGGATCGACAACAGCGACGTCCGAAGCCGAGCCATCCACCACGGCCGGGACCAGGCCGTCCACCACGGCCGGAGCCGATCCATCCGCCACAGCCGGAGCCGACCCATTCACGACAGCCGGGGCCGCACCCGCCACCGGCCCCGACGAGCCGCCCTCCGCCGCCCCCGACGGACCGTTGGTCGCCGGTGCGGGTGAGTTGCGGGGCGAGTCGGGGGGTGAGCCCGTAGGGCGATGGTGGGGAGCTGGGGGCGGCGGAGCCCCCTGGAACGGGACGGGACGGGCAGGGGCCGCGGGGGCGAGACCTCCGAGGGGGCCGGCCGGGCCGGGCGCCGTCGCGTCGAAGGCCAGGACCAGGTCCCCGTAACCCCCCGTCCGCGCGAGCACCTGCTCATGCAGCACGCCCGCCTCCGGCCGCTGCCCACTCCGCAGTATCGTCGCCAGCGCCTTCATGTACCCCGGCACGGCCACCCCCCGCCGCACCCCCGCCCCCGGCGGCGCGATCCGCCCGTACACACTCACGCCCGGCCCGGCCATCAGCGGCCGCCCGGCCAGCTGCCGCCACACCTCGGCATCCGCGTGCAGATCGACGAACAACGTCGTGGACCCGGGCGCCCGCAGCCGAAGCTCCTCCACGATCCAGTGCCAGGGAAAGGCCGTGTAACGGACGGTCGCCGGCGTCGTACGCGCCAACGCCAGATGCACCAGCCGCTGCTTACGGTCGAGTTGCAGCTGCCCGGCGAGGTACACGGTGAGCGGCCCGGGCGCGGTGGCCGCCGCACGCAACCGCGTCAGGACGGCCTGCGGCTCCAACGGATCGGCCAGCTCGACGACGTTCGCCGTACCCGCGCCGGACAGCACCTCGGGCGTGACGGCCGCCAGTACGGGAAGCACGGAGGCCGCGTCCACGAGGCACCCCTTGCCCATGGGCGAGGCCGCGAGCAGCAGCACTGTTCCGGGCATCGTTCCCTCCCCATCCGATCACGTACGCCAGCCAGCACGGTAACCGCTGCGCGTGCAAACGGGGAAAGGAGCGCTCACTTCGGGTCGCCCGCACGCCCCGCCGCACCGGGCCCCCGCCGCACCGGCTCCGACGCCCGGCGCACCGCGAAGATCGTGGTGTCGTCGTCGAGGGAGCCGCCGGTGTGGGCGAGGACGCCGTCGCGGACGAGGCGGACCAGGGACTCGGGGTCGGTGGCGGGCGCGCCGTCGGCGAGGGCACGGACGAGGTACTCGCGGAGGGGGAAGAAGACGCCGTTCCCGTCGCGCGCCTCGGTCACCCCGTCCGTCACCAGGAGCAGCGTCTCGTCGGCGGCGAGCCGCGCCGTGGCCGTACGGGTCTCCTGCGGCGCCAACTCACCCATACCCAGGGGCAGTCCGTCCCGGAGCGGCAGAAAGCGTACGCCGTCGGGGGAGACCAGCAACGGGGGTTCGTGGCCGAAGTTGATGACGTCCACGGTGACCGCGCCGCCGAGCCCGGTGAGGTCGGGGCCCCAGTCCGTGCGTTCGCTGCGCAGCTGGGGGAAGTCGAGCAGTACGGCGGTCGCGAAGCGTTCGGCGTCGTCGCGGCCGACGTGCGCGCAGTAGCGCACATGGCGGACCATCCGCGTTTCCAGGCGTTCGGCCACGATGTCCGGTTCGCGCTCGTAGTAGGCGGCCTCGCGGAACGTGCCGAGCAGCACGGACGCCGCCTCCACCGCCGCGAGCCCCTTGCCCTGGACGTCCCCGATGACGACGCGGGTGCCGTGCGGGCTGGGCTGGATGTCGTAGAAGTCGCCGCCGACACGGGCCTCGCTGTCGGCGGCGAGATAGATCTCCGCGTGGTCGAGACCGCCGACGTCCGGCGGGAGCTGGCGCAGCAGGATACGGCGGGTGGTGTCGACGACGGCCCGCATGTGCATCATCCGCTCCTGCCCGCGCAGCCGTACCGCGCAGGCCAGTACGGACAGCACGCCGCCGAGGACGACGAGGACGAAGTCGGGCAGGCCGGTGCGGTCCTGGTGCGGCCAGGAGCTGTCACCGAGGACGTACATGAACGTGGCGAGCACCGCGAAGAGCGCCGTCGTCCACACCCGGCAGAGCGCGGCGGCCGTGCCCGGCACGAGCACCAGCCACGACAGGACGCGGAAGTCGCCGCTGGTGACCCAGTCGAGCACCGGTACGGCGAGCAGCACGACCAGGGGCGGTACCCAGGCGATGCTGCGCCCACGGACCCGCAGCGGCTGCTGCCGCTCGACGGGGTCCACCTCCCGGCGCACACGCGGCATCGACACCCGCATGTCCCACAGCGAAGCACGCCCCCACGCTCCACGCATCCCGACTTGCCAGCGGACCGGCCCAGGTGTGCCCTGGTAGTCGGGGCGGAGAGTTGCGGGGGAGGGAAGAGAGGAGCGCTCCCATGGCTCACACGGCACCCACTCCGGGCCGGCCGGGTTCGGGCCGACCGGGTTCGGGCCGACCGGGAATTCCGGGCAGTCCCACGCCTTCGGACCGGCACACGCCTCCGGGCAGGCGGCCCGACCCGGCCACCCCCGACGTCTTCAGCGAGCGCACCCACACGCTCACGAACCGGCTCCTGCCCGTGGTCCTCGGCCTCGTCTACGGTTACTGGGCCGCGGCGATCGACCGCGACGCGGGCCCCATCACCGGCTGGAACCTGCTCTTCGGCTTCGTCACCGCGTTCGTGTTCGCGGCGCTCTACCTCGCCGTACAGACCATCGCGCCCCGCCTGCGCCGCGAGCCGCACGCCCTCCTCTGGGCCTCCTTCGCGGGCTGCGCCTTCGGCTTCCTCTACAGCCAGGCCGCCCAGCACACGGTGGTGCGCTCCACGCTCATGGCGCTCGGCGTCGCGGCGGCGGTGTTCGCGGTGACGTTCTACCGCTACTACACGCACGAGGACGCGGAGGGCCACCGGCTGGGCTGAGACCGACCCAGAGCCCGGACCGCCACCCCGTTCGGCTTGTCCTGTGCGGCCATTCGCAGGCATGCGGGGCGGGAGCGTTCGCCTGACCGTGGGCGGGGCGCTTGCCTGGAGGGGTGTTCCGACGTGCCCGCGGCCCCCTGTCGGCCGTGCTGACCGTGCTCGCCTGCCTGCTCACGCCGGTGGGCGCGCTCGCCGCGTGGGCGACGTACGAGATCGCGGACCGGACACGGTACGAGGCGGTCATGGCGCCGCTGGCCACCGACCCGGACGTACGGGAGGCGCTCGCGGACGCGGTCGCCTCCGGGATCCTGCGCGAGGCCCGGGTGGGCCCGCCGCTACGGGGGCCGGTACGGGACTTCACCCTCGACGCGGCGCGCTCCTTCACGCAGACGGAGGCGTTCCGCACGGCGTGGCACACGGCGAACCGGGCGGCGCACGACGCGGTACTGCGGGCGGTGCGCGAGGAGGGCCCGGACGGTACGGGCACGGGCGGCCACGGCGGCGGCGAGGGACGGCCGGTGATGCTCGACCTCGCTCCGGTCGGTGAACGCGTCAAGCGTCAACTCATCCGCGACCACGTGCCGTTCGCCCATCGCATCCCGGTCGCGCACACCGAGGTCGAGGTGCTGTCGGCCGCGCAACTCGCTCAGCTGAGGAAGGGATACCGCGTGCTCGAAATCGCCGCGTTCTGGCTCCCGGTCGGCGCGCTGGCGCTGGCCGCCGGTGGCATCCTCGTCGCGACGCAGCGCCGCCGGGCGATCTGCGCGACGGGGCTCGGGACGGCTCTCGGAGGCGCCCTCCTCGGCGTCGCCGTCGCCCTGGGCCGTCACCTCACCCTCGCCGACCTGCCGCCCGATGTCTCTCCTGCGGCCGCCGGCGCCGTCTACGACGCCCTCACGGCCACCCTCTGGACCGTCACCTGGGGCCTGCTGGCCCTCGGCACGACCGTCGCCACCACCGCCTGGCTCACGGCCCGCCTCGCGCGACTGCGGCGAGCGTCCGCAGCGCCGAAGCCAACTCCGACAGAGAAACCGACGCAAGCCCAAGCCTGACGCAATCCACCGCGAAAGCCCCCACCAAGTCCCCCTGGCCCCCACAATCCGACGCCACCGCCCGACCCGACCCCTCCGACCGGCCCGAGTTCCTGGGGCCTGCTGGCCCTCGGCACGACCGTCGCC
>NZ_JBSFVC010000044.1:45440-56786 GCF_053592095.1 Streptomyces sp. NPDC002787
GCGTCCGCAGCGCCGAAGCCAACTCCGACAGAGAAACCGACGCAAGCCCAAGCCTGACGCAATCCACCGCGAAAGCCCCCACCAAGTCCCCCTGGCCCGCATGAGCCCACGCCTCCGACCGGCCCGGCCCCTCCGACCGGCCCGGGCCCTCCTGCTGGATGGGGTCCATCGGCCGGGCCGGGTCTCCCCGCCCGGCCGGGCCCTCCCCCCGACCCTGGTCCCCCCACCGAGCCAGACCCTCCCCCCGAGCCTCATCCCCCCGCCGGGCTTCCTGCTCCCAGCGGGCCGCTGGCTGCCTCTGGGCCGGTTCCTGTCCCCGAGCCAGTCCCTCCCCCTGAACCAAGCCGGCACCCGGCACGGGTCGCGGGCAGTCGTGCCGCTGGGGCGGCACGGGTGGGCGCGGCGGTACCCCGGCGGCGCCGGTGAGCGTGCCCGACCCCCGCCCCGCAGCAGCGGCCTGCCCCAGTCCAGCCGCCCCTGCCACCCCGACCGCCGGAACACTGAACGCCGACCCCGGCGTCACCGCCACCCCCCTCTCCACCGCCGCCGCGCAGAACGTGTCCGCGCGCCAGGGCTCCGGCAGCTCCCACCACACGTAGTACGCCCGCGCGTCCCCCCGTACGGCGAACCCCGCGAGACACTCGGCGGCGACCCGCTGCCGTGCCGCCGCGTCCGCCCGCTTCGCCGCGACCAGCCTCTCCACCGTCCCGTCCCCGATCCACCGCACCCCCGCCTCCAGAGCGAACCGCCCCGCCGTCCAACCCCCCGAACGCAAGGCGGCGGCCACCCCCTCGACCCGCTCCTCCGGCACCACCAGGAACCCGACCGTCAGCCCCGGCGCCACCCGCTTGGACAGCCCGTCCACGACGAACACCCGCTCCGGCGCGTACGCGGCCAACGGCGGCGGCACCCGCCCACCCAAGCCCCCGCCCGCATCCCCGCCCGCATCCCCGCCCGCCAGGAACGACCAGATGCGGTCCTCGATCACCGGCAGGTCCAACTCCCGCACCACACCCGCCAGTTCGGCCCGCCGCCCCGCGCCCATGGTCACGGACGTCGGATTGTGCAACGTCGGCTGCACGTACACGGCCGACAACGGCGCCGCCCGATGCGCCGCCACCACGGCCTCCGGCCGCACCCCCTCCCCATCCGTCGCGAGCGGCACGAGGGTCACCCCCAGCCGCCCGGCGATCTCCTTGACCAGCGGATACGTGAGCGACTCGACGCCCACCCGGCCCCCGGGCCGTACGAGGTGGGCGAGGGCCGCGGCGATGGCCTGGCGCGCGTTCCCGGCGAACAGGAACCGGTCCGGGGCCGGGCACCAGCCGTCCGTGGCGAGCAGCCCGGCCGCGGCCTCGCGCGCGGCGGCCGTACCGGTCGCGGACGCCGTGCGCAGCGCGTCCGTGAGCACATCCGTCCGCAGCAGCGGCGCGAGCCCGTCGGCCAGCAGCTCCGACTGACCGGGCACGGACGGGTAATTGAGCTCCAGGTTCACGGGCGCCGACCCCGCCGGCTCGGCCAGCGCCCGCCCCGCCGACACCGGCGGCGCCGCCCGTACGAACGTCCCGCGCCCGACCTCCCCCACCACCAGCCCGCGCCGCACCAGCTCCGCGTACACCCGCCCGGCGGTCGACCCCGCGATCCCGCGCCGCCGCGCGAACACCCGCTGCGGCGGCAGCCGGTCACCGGGCTTCAGCCGCCCGACGGCGATGTCGTCAGCGATGCGATCGGCGATACGCCGGTAGTCGGCCACAGCCCCCACCCCCACTCCCGCTCTCAGCACATTGCACCGAGGGCAAAGATCTTATTGCACCGAGGAGTTGAGGAACCCTAGGGTCGATCGCATGACCACCTTCCTCGCATACGAGGACAAAGGGGAGGCGAGCCCCGCGCTCCCCCTCGTCCTCGTCCACGGCCACCCCTTCGACCGCACGATGTGGCACCCCCAGATCACCGAGTTCGCCACCTCCCGCCGGGTCATCGCCCCCGACCTGCGCGGCTACGGCCAGTCACCGGTGGTCCCGGGCATCACCCCGCTCCCGGCCTTCGCCGAGGACATCGCCACGCTCCTGGACGACCTCGGGGTCGGCGACTTCGTCCTCGCGGGCCTCTCCATGGGCGGCCAGATCGCGATGGAGTGCTACCGGCGGTTCCCGCACCGCGTCCGCGGACTCGTCCTCGCCGACACGTTCCCGGCCGCCGAGACGGAGGAGGGGAAGAAAACCCGGAACGCCATGGCCGACCGCCTTCTCCGCGAGGGTATGACGGGATACGCCGACGAGGTGCTGTTCAAGATGGTCGCGCCGTACGCGGACGCCGAGGTCGCGGCCCATGTGCGCCGCATGATGACGGCCACCGACCCCGAGGGCGCCGCGGCGGCGCTGCGCGGCCGCGCGGAGCGGCCCGACTACCGCGACCTGCTGACCCGCGTCACCGTCCCGGCCCTGGTCGTCGTCGGCGCCGACGACGAGTACACCCCCGTCACCGACGCCGAGGCCATGCACGCCGCCCTCCCCGACTCCACCCTCCAGGTCATCGCCGACGCGGCCCACCTCCCGAACCTGGAACGCCCGGAGGAGTTCAACAGGGCCCTGGAGGACTTCCTGGCCCGGCTCGGCTGAGGGGCCGCCACCGCCACCGCAGTCACCACCCACCATCACCCGTTTGGCCTACACCGAGTGCGGCGCCCCCCTTGCGGCGTGAGCATGCGGATGAGCTGTCCTGTCCACGTTCGGAGGAGGCCACCATGGCCCAGCACAGCACCGCACCTCGCTCGAACCCCACGTCGCAGGAGACACCGCCCCGCCACGGGGAGACCCGCTCGGAGTGGGCCCTCGGCGGGATGGTCTTCGCCGGTGTCCTGATGATGGTCATCGGCGTCATGGGCATCCTCAACGGCATCGCGGGGATCGCCACGGACGACGTGTACACGAACATCGGCAGCTACGTCTTCGGCTTCAGCCCGACGGCGTGGGGCTGGATCCACCTGGTGATCGGTCTCGCCGTCCTGGCCACCGGCTGGGGTGTCGTCCAGGGCCGCGACTGGGCCCGCGCGATGGGCATCGCCCTGGCGTCCCTCTTCGCCATCGAGTACTTCATGTTCCTCCCCTACGCCCCCGTCTGGTCCCTCATCTGCATCGCCATAGCGATCTTCGTGATGTGGTCCCTGGCAACGGCCCCGGACCCCCACGCCCCCATGTGAGACCGCCGGACACGGCCCCCGCGCCCACCCGCACCCGTCAAAGCAACCTTCGCCCCACCCCACCCGTCCTTACAGTGAACGTGGCGGCAAGCGAAAGGCACCGGCCGTGGAGAGCGCGACCATCGAGCGGCCGGAGCCGGCGCCGGAACCCTCAGCGGAACCACCGGCCCGGCGCCGCCGACACCGCGGCAAGGCCTTCCTCGCCGCCCTGCTCCTGCTTGGCGTGACCGTGGTCGTCGCCTCCCGCGCCGCCGACATCGACGCCTTCACCCCGGTGCCCCAGCTCCTCGCGTTCCTGCCCTGGCTCCTCGCCCCCACCGGACTCGCGCTCCTCCTCTCCCTGCTCGCCCGCTGGTGGACCGGCCTGACCTGGGGCGTGGTCGTGCTCGGCGCGCTCGCCTGGTACATCGAGCCGTACGGCAAGACGAGCGAGCCGACCGGGCCGGTGCTCGCCGAGGTGCGCGTCATGACGTCCAACGTGCAGTTCGGCCGGGGCACCGACGCCCTCGTCAAGGCCGTACGCCGCGACCGCCCCGACATCGTCTTCGTCGAGGAGTGCGAGCTCACCTGCTCGGCCAAGCTCCGCGACACCCTCGGCGACCTGAGCGGCAGGACCCCGCCCTACCCCCACCGCCAGTCCATCGAGGGCTACGGCTCCACCGGCTCCGTCATCCTCAGCCGCTACCCCCTCAAGTCCGCCGACCCGATCCCCGGCACCATGGGCATGCCCGGCGCCGTGGCCGACATCGAGGGCCGTCCCGTACGGCTGCAGCTGGCGCACCCGATGCCCCCGCTGCCCGGACAGCTGGACACCTGGCGGCGGGAGCTCGGCGCGCTGCGGGCGTACGCGGCGAAGGACACCGGGACGCCGACCATCCTGGCCGGGGACTTCAACGCCTCCCAGGACCACGCGGCCTTCCGCGCCATCCTCGACACGGGCCTGAGCGACGCCGCCCGCCAGACCGGCGCGGACCGGACCGCCACCTGGCCGTCCCGGACGACCCCGAGGTTCGGCGCCCAGATCGACCACGTCCTCGTCTCGGAGAAGGACTTCTCCGCACGCGAGGTCCGCTTCCAGGAACTCTCCGGCACCGACCACAACGCCGTCACCGCCGACCTCGCCCTCCACCAGCGCGAGTGAACCAAAGGGTCACAGACGCCCCCACAGACGCCCCCCACAGACCCCCAGACACCCCTCATAAACCTCAAAACCCCCCAGTCATAATGGGGCCATGCCCCGCTCGTTCCCCATCGGCCTCGCCCCGCCCGACTGGCTGGTGCGGAACCTCCGGCCGCAGCCGGCGCCGGTCAACCGGCCCGCCGTCGGCCGCGCGGCGATCGCGCTGACCCTGCCGCTCGTGCTCGGTCTCGCCGCCGGCCGCCCCGAGTACGGCGCGCTCGCCGCCATGGGCGCCCTCTCGGGCGTCATCAGCGACACGGCGGACGCGTACCGGATGCGGCTGCTGAACATCGCCGTCCCGCAGCTGTTCAGCGCGGTCGGCATCACCCTGGGCTCGCTGGTGTACGGCCAGGGCTGGGCCACCGTCGCCGCGCTCACCGGGGTCGCGCTCGTCTCCGGGATGATCTCGTCGATCGGTGCCGTGGCCTCCGTCTCGGGGCTGCTGCTGCTCCTCAACTCGGTGGTGGGCGCGGGGCTGCCGATGCCCGGCCCGTGGTGGCTGGCCCCGGTGCTGATGACCGGCGGCGGCCTGATCGTCCTCACCCTGGCCCTGCTCGCCTGGCCCCTCAGGGCGGGCGTACCGGAACGGGCCGCCGTCGCCGACACCTACCGCAAGGTCGCGGACCTCCTCGCCACCACGACGACGCACGACCCCGACAGCCCCGGCGGTCCCGGCGGCCCCGGCGACTCCCCCGGCCCCACGGACGCGTACGACGACGCCCGGCGCGCCGTCACCCAGTCCCTCAACCAGTCCTACGACCTCGTCCTCGCCCGCCGCGCCCGCCACCACGGCCGCAGCCCCGAACTGGTGCGGCTGCTGGCCCAGTTGAACGCCGTCACCCCGCTGGTGGAGGCCGCCCCGGCGGTCCGGCAGGCCGGCCGGCCACTGCCCGCCGAGATCTCCACGGCCGTACGCCATCTCGCGGAGGCCGTCGAGACGGGGTACTCGGGGCCGCTGGGGCTGCGGCTGCCCGAGCCCGGCAACGAGATCGGCAAGGCAGTCGACCAGGCGCTGCGGCACGCCGCCGACGTCGTCACCGAGAAGTCCCCGGACGCCCTGAAGAAGGCCGGCGACCGTGCCGGCCGGCCCGCCCCGCTGGGCGTACGCGCCGCCCGTACCGCGCGGAACGTCGCCCTCTCCGGCTCCTCCTGGCGCTACGGCCTGCGCCTCGCGCTGTGCATCGGCCTCGCCCAGGCCCTGGTGTCGCTGGTGGACGTGCCGCGCTCGTACTGGGTGGCGCTGACCATCACGTTCGTCCTGAAGCCGGACTTCGGGTCGGTGTTCTCGCGGGCGCTGCTGCGGGCGCTCGGCACGGTGGTGGGGCTGGTGGTGGCGGCCGCGATCCTCTCGGAGGTGCCGCGTGGCTGGTGGGACGTGCCGGTGATGCTGGTCCTGGCGCCGCTCATCCCGGTGTTCACGCCCCGGGGCTACGGCTATCAGACGGCGGCCATCACCCCGGTGATCCTGCTCCTCTCCGACATCCTGAACCACCAGGGCACCGGCCTGCTGGTGCCCCGTCTGGTCGACTCGCTCATGGGCTGCGCGATCGCCCTCGTCGCGGGCTATCTGCTCTGGCCGGAGAGCTGGCACGCCCGGGTCGGCGCCCGGCTCGCGGACGCCGTCGCCGACACGGCCGCGTATGTGGAACACGCCTTCGGGGAGGGCCCGGCGGACCCCGCCGGGCGGGCCCGGACCCGCCGCAGCCTCTACCGGGACCTGTCCGCCGTCCGTACG
The DNA here is from genome assembly GCF_053592095.1 of Streptomyces sp. NPDC002787. Classification (NCBI taxonomy): domain Bacteria; kingdom Bacillati; phylum Actinomycetota; class Actinomycetes; order Kitasatosporales; family Streptomycetaceae; genus Streptomyces; species Streptomyces sp. NPDC002787. The sequence continues at coordinate 51,558 of NZ_JBSFVC010000044.1, forward strand.
GAGTTCCAGCGGGCCCTCACCGAACCGCCGCCCGTCGGCCGGCGGGCGGCCGCCTGGTGGCCGCTGGTCGTGGCGGTCGAGCGGATCGTCGACGCGACGACGGCCGCGCGGGTGGGGATCAAACAGGGCGCGGAGCCGCCGTCCACCGCCGAGGTCGACCAAGTCGCCCTTCAGTTGCGGGAGTTGGCGGAGGGGCTGCGGAAGACGGAGACGCTCTACGAGGTCCGATCCGACCTGAGCGGGCCGCCCGGGAGCGTGCTGGAGCCGCTGCGCCAGGAAGTGGCGGCGGCCCGCGCGATCACCTCGCCCCGCTGAGCTCCTGCGACTCCGGGTCAACCCGGCGCAGAGCGCTGAATCGTTACGTCATCCCCGCACGAGTGACGGGGGGAGAGTTCGCGGGAGGGAAGCCGTAATGATCCTTCTTGTCCAACCGGACGATTCACTTCCTGTCTGACAAGGGGATGTTCGCCATGCGGCGCACCGCCACCGTCCTGCTCGGAACCCTCGCTCTCGCCGGCGCCATGGCCCCGGCCGCCAACGCCGTTCCGGACCCGGTAGCCACCGTCACCTGCCTCACCGAGACCCCGGCCGCCGTGACGGAGCTCGCCGACCCCGCCGCGCTCCTCGACCCGGCCGGTCTGCTGGACCCGACCGCCGCCCCGGGCGCCGGCTGCCTGGCCCCCTGAGCCCGACCTCGCGGAAAGACATGCGGGCCGCCCTCCCGGACAGGAGGGCGGCCCGCATTCGCATGTGTGCGTCCGGGATCAGGCGCCGATGTCGCAGCCGTCCGCGCGCCACACCGCGACGACCGCCGGGCGGACGTACGTGCCCGGGCCGTCGGGCCAGGTGCTCTTCGGGTTCTCGACGGTGGCGCCGTCGAGCTCGCCCGGGTGCTGGACGGCGACCAGGACACGGCGGTCCTGGATGATCGGGCCACAGGTCTCGGCACCGCTCGGAACCGTCAGGAACTGCTTCAGCTCACCGCGCCGCTCACCGCGCGTCGCGACACCGAAGAGTCCGTCGTGCGAGCCGAGCTGGGCACCGTCGGTGGAGATCCACAGGTTGCCGTACGGGTCGAAGGCGACGTTGTCCGGGCAGGAGATCGGGCTGACGTGCTCCTTCGGGAAGCCCGCGAAGTAGGTCGCCGGGTCCTCGGGGTCGCCCGCGACGAGGAAGAGCAGCCAGGCGAACTTGGTGCTCTCGGGCCGGTTCCACCGCTCGGTGAGCTCCAGGACCTGGCCGTGCTTGTTGGCGTTGCGCGGGTTGGCCTCGTCCGCCTTCGGGTTGGAGCCCACACCGCGGTTGCTGTTGTTGGTGAGGGCGACGTAGACCTTGCCGGTGACCGGGTTGGGCTCGATGTCCTCGGGGCGGTCCATCTTCGTGGCGCCGACCTTGTCACCGGCCAGGCGCGTGAAGACGAAGACCTCGTCGGCCGTCATGCCCTCGACGTGCGACACAGCCCCCTTGGCGGTCGCGGTGGCCAGCGGGATCCACTCACCACTGCCGTCGAACTCGCCGTCGGCCGGCAGCTTGCCCGTGCCGTCGATCTCGATCGCCGGGGAGTCACCGGTGAGCTTGGCGACGTACAGCGTGCCCTCGTCCAGCAGCGAGAGGTTGTGCTCGCGGACGGCGCGGCCCGACCCCTTCTTCATCCGCTTGCTGCTGACGAACTTGTAGAAGTAGTCGAAGCGCTCGTCGTCACCGGAGTAGACGACGGGACGGCCGTCGGCCGTGAGCCGTACGGTCGCGCCCTCGTGCTTGAAGCGGCCGATGGCGGTGTGCTTGCGGGGCGTCGAGGTCGGGTCGTACGGGTCGAGCTCGACGATGTACCCGAAGCGGTGCACCTCGTTCGGCTCCTGGGCGACGTCGAACCGCTTGTCGAAACGCTCCCACTTGCGCTCGGAGGCGCCGGTGCCGATGCCGTAGCGCTTGTCGGTCGTACGGCTGCTGTTGGCGAAGTACTGGTTGAAGTTCTCCTCGCCGTGGAGGGTCGTGCCCCAGGGCGTGGTGCCGCCGGCGCAGTTGTTGAGGGTGCCGAGGACTTTGGTGCCGGTCGGGTCGGCCGAGGTCTTGAGGAGGTGGGAGCCGGCGGCCGGGCCGGTCAGGCGGAACTCGGTGGTCGCCGTGACCCGGCGGTTGAGGTGGTGGCGGGGCACGGCGGTGAGCTTGCCGGTGCGCCGGTCCTCCTCGACCACGACGGCGGACAGGCCGTGCGCCGCCCACGCGACCTCGACCTGGTCGCGGGTCGGGTTGGCGGCGTCGTAGCCGCGGAACATCAGGATCTCGTCGGTGTACTCGTGGTTCGCGACGAGGAGCTGCCGGCCGCTCTCACCGGGGAGCGGGAGCAGGGCGAGGAAGTCGCAGTTGTACCCGAACTGGGCGGCCTGGGCCTTGGCCGTCTGGTTCTCCGGGTCGAACGCGGGGGCGCCGCGCAGGATGGGCTCGCCCCAGCGGATGACGACGTTCTGCTTGTAGCCCTCGGGGACGGTCACGGCGTCGGCCGTGTTGGGCTCGACGGCGGTGAAGCGGAGACCGCGGGCGGCCTTGCTCCTGCCCTTGGCCTTGCTCGTGGCGGCTTCGGCGGGGGCCGCGGCGGCCGGCAGGGCGGTCCCGAGGGTGGCCGCACCGGCGGTGCCGGCCACGGTCACGACGGCGGCGGCTCTCATCACCGAGCGGCGGCTCAGCGCGCTCGCGATGATGTCACCCACGTATGCGTTGGTGCTGGTGTTCGGCACCTCGTGGAAGCAGGCGTCCCCACAGCGGAACCGACAGGTCATGGCGGAACGCCCGCCGGGGTGCGAGGCGATCATGGGCAGCAGCTTGCGCACGTTGCGCTCCTCTTATGTGCCTTTGGTGTGAGCGCGACGTTAGGGGGGCGTGTGTTCGAGAACAGGGACGGAAGGTGAACAGGGAGTGAACCTGCGGCCGTTGAGGCGGTATTGACAGCGCCGGGTGGCGGAGATAGTGAAAGGCGCCTGCCCCACCCCAAGATCAGCAATCCTGGCCGCTAACCTTACGTGTCCGTCCTGGCCAGGGATTGACGGGCTACAACTCACGCGAAGGGTTGCGCACATGGGCATTCTCTCTCTCCTGCGGAACGCGTTCGGCCGCTCACGCAAGGAGCGCGACGCGGTTCCTTCGCAGGAGGCGGAGCGGGTTTCCTCACCGGAGGCGTCCGCCTCGACCGGTTCCCCACGGGAGGCGTCCGCCTCGACGGGTTCCTCGCGGGAGGCCGAGCCGCAGGTTCCGGCCCCGTCGGCCGAGCCCGAGCCGACGACCAAGGTCGAGCCCCCGTCCTCCTCCGTCGCCGACGAACTCGTCTCGGCGGCCTTCGACAACGTGACGGTCCCGAAGCCGCGAGGCGAGAAGCCGGCGGAGGCGGAGGCCACACCGACGGCGCAGGCCGTGTCGAAGGCCGAGGCTGAGGCCGCACCGACGGCTGAGGCTGAGGTGGAGTCGAAGGCGGAGGCGAAGGCCGAGCCGACAGCTGAGGCTGAGGCGGAGCCGACGGCGGAGACCGCGCCCAAGGCCGAGGTTGAGGCCGAGACCGCGCCGACGGCCGAGGCGGAGTCCGCGCCGGAGAAGGAGACGAAGGCGGAGACGCCCGTCGTCGAGCCTGAGCCTGCGGTGTCCACCGAGGCCGACGTGGAGTCTGCCGTCGAGCCTGCGCCTGCGGCGTCGAAGAGCGACGTTGCTACGGAGCCGGAGGTTGCGGCTGAGTCCGTCGAGCCAGTGGCCGAGGCGAAGTCCGACGCGGACGCCGAGACCGTGGCACCGGTGGCCGAGGCGGAGCCGGTAGGGGCAACCGAGGCGGAGCCGGAGCCTGACGTCGTGGCGGAGACCGAGCCCGAGCCGGCCGCTGCGAAGCCCTCCGACCCGGAGCCGGCCGTCGAGACCGAGCCCGCGAGTGCGGAGACGTCGGAGCCCGCCACCGTGACCGAGACGCAGCCCGCGTCCGAGACCGAGGCGCCGGTCGAGTCTGCGGCGGAGGCCACGAAGGAGCCGGAGGCCACGAGCGAGCCCGAGGCCGCGCCGGAGCCGGCAGCCGCCTCCCAGCCCGAACCCGAGGCCACCCCGGAGCCGACGGCTGAGGTCGAGCCGGAGCCCGAGCCGGAAGCCGTCAAGGAACCGGAAGCCACCCCCCAGCCCGAGGCCACCCCGGAGCCGAAGCCCGAGCCGGTCGCCGCCGCCGAGCCCGAGGCCACCCCGGAGCCGGCGTCCGTGCCGGAGCCGACGGCTGTCGTCGAGCCGAAGCCGGAGCCCGAGGCCACGCCGGAACCCGAAGCCACCCCCGAGCCGGAGCCCGCGTCCGAAGCCACGCCCGAGCCGGTGGAGGTACCCGAACCCGTCGCCGCCGCCCCGGCGGCCACCCCCGTACCCGCGGTCGCCGACGGCGAAGGCGCCCCGCAGGAAACACCCGCGGCCGACGACGAAAGCCGCACCGGTGGTGCGGGTGGGAAAACGGACGCGACCGCAGGCGGAGCCGAGGTCGCGGTGCCCGCGAGCCTGCGCACCGCGTACGACGCCGCCCAGGCCGTACTCGCGAAGCGGGACCTCACCACCGCCCGCGCCAAGGTGTACCTCGTCCTCGACAGGTCCGCCTCGATGCGCGCCTACTACAAGGACGGCTCCGCCCAGGCCCTCGGCGAGCAGACCCTCGCCCTCGCCGCCCACCTCGACCCCGAGCAGCCCACCACCGTCCCCGTCGTCTTCTTCTCCACGGAGCTGGACGGCACGGGCGACCTCACCCTCGACTCGTACGAGAACAAGGTCGACGACCTGCACGCCGGCCTCGGCCGCATGGGCCGTACCAGCTACCACGTGGCCGTCGAGGAGGTCCTCACCCGGCACCAGAAGACGGCCCCCGGCACCCCCGCCCTCGTCGTCTTCCAGACCGACGGCGCCCCGGACGCCAAGACCCCCGCGAACCAGGCGCTCGCGGACGCCGCCAAGAACCACCCCGCCGTCCACTTCGCGTTCGTCGCGTTCGGCGACCCGGAGAACAAGGCCTTCGACTACCTCCGCAAGCTGAAGACGGACAACACGTCCCACTTCCTCGCCGGCGAGACCCCGCACGAGCTGACGGACGCCGAGGTCTACGAGGGCATCCTGGCCACCTGGCGCCCGTAGTCACCCCCAGCCGGACGGGCCCCGCCCGGATGGATTGGAGCGGCGCATAGCGCGGGGGCCGGGCGGGGGCCGCAAAGCGGGGGTGTGGATGTAGAAAAA
>NZ_JBSFVC010000045.1:0-56116 GCF_053592095.1 Streptomyces sp. NPDC002787
CGGTACTCGTCGACCACGTCACCGGTGTTGCGCAGCCGTAGTCGCACGGTCGTACTGCTTCCCGGGTCCACAGTCGCGGAGGCGGGTTCGAGGGAAGTCCAAAGGCTCACACAGCCACGCTAGGCGGGCGGTCGACGGGCGTCAGGAGTCGCAGGGGCACCCCGGATGTCCACAAGGCCCTCCGGCCCGGGGCCCGGACCAGCGCCGGACGGGCCCCGGAGTGACCATGAGCGGATCCCCGGTCCGCCACCCCGGGAGCGACCGTGAGCGGATCACCGGTCCACCACCCCGTGACGGCCCGTGAGCGGATCGCCGGTTTGCCACACGCGCACCGGCCGTACGCGGATCGCCGGCCGGCCGGGCCCGGCCGGCTATGCGCGAATGGCGGGCCTACCGCGCCCCGACCGGCCGTACGCGGATTCGTCGGGCCCGAGGCGCTCGAAGTGGCCTACACGGCCCGCCGACCGGCCGTACACCGACCGCCAGCCCGCGGCGCCCCGACCGGCCGTACACAGACCAGCGGCCCCCAGGCGCCCGAAGCGGCGCACACGGATCGCCGACCGGCCGCGCCCGGACGGCCATACGCGCATCGCGGACCTGCCACACCCTGACCAGCTGTACGCAGGCCTTCGGGCCCGAGGCACCCGAAGCGGCACACACCGACCGCCAGCCCGCCGCGCACCGACCAGCCGTACACACACCAGCGGCCCCGAGGCACCCGAAGCGGCGCACGCGGAACGTCGGCCGGGCGTGCCCGGACCGCCGTAGGCGCACCGCGGGCCTGCCGCACCCCGGTCGGCCGCCCACGGGCCGTCGGTCGGCCCGTGGGCGGAGCGGGAGCGCGGCGCCGGAAACGGGCCGGTGTGTTGCCCCTGTGGGCAACAGGACTGCCCCCTACCAGGCCCCCGAGGACGTTTCGAGGCACGCGCTTCGCGCGTGAGGGTGAGAGGCGACCTGTCTCGTACCCCAAGGAGAGCAGAGCATGCCGTCCTACCTGTCGCCGGGCGTCTACGTCGAGGAGGTGGCCAGCGGCTCGCGTCCCATCGAGGGTGTGGGCACCTCGGTGGCCGCCTTCGTCGGCCTGGCCCCGACCGGTCCGCTGAACGAGCCGACCCTGGTGACCAACTGGTCCCAGTACGTCGCGGCCTTCGGCGAGTTCACCGACGGCTACTACCTCGCGCACTCGGTGTACGGGTTCTTCAACAACGGCGGCAGCGCCGCGTACGTCGTCCGGGTCGGCGGCACGGCCGCGGACGGCGCGTCCGCCCAGGGCCCGGCCGCCGTGACGGGCTCCGCCGCGCCGGCCGCGCTGCCGCCGGGCGAGCCGAAGCAGCTGGGCACGTTCAGCGTGACCGCCATCGCGGGCGGTTCGCTCAGCGTCGAGGTCGCCGACCCCGAGGGCGAGGGCCCCGCCGAGCGCTTCAAGCTGATCGTCAAGCACGGCGACAAGCCGGTCGAGACCTTCGACGTGACCGCCAAGAAGGGCGGCCGCAACTACGTCGTCACCCAGGTCAAGGAGCGCTCCAAGCTCATCACCGTCACGGAGACGGCGCCGGCCGCGCAGCTCGCGCGCCCCGACAACCAGACCGTGGCCCTGGCGGCCCCCGCCGCTCCCGCCCCGGTCGCCCCCGCCACGACGGACGACGCCCACCCCGGCCCGGCCGAGTACCTCGGCGACTCCGCCGACCGCACCGGCTTCGGCGGCCTGGAGGCCGTGGACGAGATCTCGATGGTCGCCGTGCCCGACCTGATGGCCGCCTACCAGCGCGGCGCGATCGACCTGGAGGCCGTCAAGGCCGTCCAGCTCGGTCTCATCGCGCACTGCGAGCTGATGGGCGACCGCGTCGCCGTCATCGACCCGCCGCCCGGCCTCAACGCCCGCCAGATCCGGGTCTGGCGCCAGGAGACCGCCGGGTACGACTCCAAGTACGCGGCCCTCTACTACCCCTGGATCAAGGTCTTCGACCCGGCCACCGGCCAGTCGAGGGTGGTCCCGCCGAGCGGCCACGTCGCCGGTGTCTGGGCCCGCAACGACTTCGAGCGCGGTGTGCACAAGGCTCCCGCCAACGAGGTCGTACGCGGCGCGGTGGACCTGGAGCTGCAGATCACCCGCGGCGAGCAGGACCTGCTCAACCCCATCGGCGTCAACTGCATCCGTGCCTTCCCCGGCCGTGGCATCCGCGTCTGGGGCGCCCGCACCATGTCCTCGGACCCGGCCTGGCGCTACCTCAACATCCGCCGGTACTTCAACTACCTGGAGGAGTCGATCCTGATCGGCACCCAGTGGGTGGTGTTCGAGCCGAACGACCACGCGCTGTGGGCCCGGATCCGGCGCAACGTCTCCGCGTTCCTGGTCAACGAGTGGCGCCAGGGCGCCCTCTTCGGCCAGCGGCCCGAGGAGGCGTACTACGTCAAGTGCGACGAGGAGACCAACCCGCCGGAGTCGGTCGACCTCGGCCGGGTCATCTGCGAGATCGGCATCGCCCCGGTCAAGCCCGCCGAGTTCGTGATCTTCCGGCTGGCGCAGTTCTCCAGCGGCAACGGGGAGCTGGAGGAGTAAGCACCCCGGCCCGCCGGCCCTCGTACGCCATTCCTCAAGACCCCCTAGAAGGACAGAGAACAGATGAGTCTCGCACCGGGTGACGCCCTTACCTCACATAATTTCGGCCTCCAGATTGACGGCGTGATGGTCGAGTACCTCGCCGAGGTCAGCGGCCTCAGCCTCGAACAGGACGTCATCACGTACCAGCAGAACTCCGCCCAGGGCCGGCCCGAGGTCAACCTTCTGCCCGGTGTGCAGAAGAACGGGCAGTGCACGGTGGTCCGCGGTATGACCCAGTCGGCCGCGTTCAACACGTGGATCAACGACTCCATCAACGGTCAGATGAGCTCGGCCCGCAAGAACGCGTCGATCATCATGATGGATTATCAGAACAACCCGGTGAAGCGGTACAACATGCGCAACGCCTGGTGCAGCAAGATCGACGCGAGCACCCTCAAGGCGGGCGAGGCGTCCGCGCTCACCGAGACCGTGACCATCGTCTTCGAAGAACTGGTCATCGAGTAATGCGGCGTACGGCTGCCAGGGCGGGCGCGGGCTCGATCGTGGACGTACCGGGTCCGGGCGTGGCGGCCGGGCCGGGAGCGGTGGCGGGTGCGGCTCCGGCTGCGGGCGCGGGCGTGGGTATGGGCGTGGGAGAGGGAGTGGCTCCGGCCGCCCCCGCCCCCGCTCCTTCTCCGACCGCCGCGCCGGTGGCGCAGCGGCTGCGGACGGAGTTCCCGTTCGAGCTGCCGCGCGGTTATGTCGACGAGGCGGGGAACGTCCACCGGGAGGGCGTGATGCGTCTCGCCACCGCCCGGGACGAGTTGATCCCGCTCCGCGACGTCCGCGTCCAGGAGAACCCGGCGTATCTGTCGGTCGTACTGCTCGGCCGGGTCATCACCCGTCTCGGCAATCTGCCGATGGTCCACGACGGGATCGTGGAGAACATGTTCGCGTCCGACCTCGCGTTCCTGCAGGACTTCTACCGGCAGGTCAACGCCGAGGGTCACACCCGTGCCGCCGTGGAGTGCCCCCACTGCTCCGAGCCCTTCGAGGTCGAACTCGGCGGGAGCCGCCTGGGGGAATCGTGACGTACGCGACCGACCGGCTGCACGAGGAGATCGCGTACGTCGCCTTCCACTTCCACTGGAGCTTCGAGGAGATTCTCGACCTCGAACACCACGACCGCCGCCGCTACACCGAACAGATCGCGTCCCTCGTGACACGGGGCGGGGCGGAGGGCTGACGTGGGGTTCTTGGATCGCCTACGGGGTGCCCGTGCGTCGGCGGGGCGCCAGGGCGGGGTTGACGGGAGTGGCTCGGGTGACGGGGCCGGCTCGGGTACTGGGGTTGGCTCGGGCGACGGGGTCGGTTCGGCTTCGGGGGCTGAGGCGTCTTCGGGGGCTGAGGCGTCTTCGGTGAGTGGCGCCGCGTTCGTAGGTGGGGCTGCTTCCGTGAGTGGGGCTGCTTCGGTGAGTGGTGATGCTCCGGTCGGCGGGGTCGCTCCGGTCGGCGGGGGCGCTTCGATCGGTGGCTGGGAGGGGCTTGCTCCGATCCAGCGGGCCACCGGCGGGCGGGCCGTGGTCGCTGACGCCGGATTCAGCGGGCGGTTGAGCACGTGGCAGAACCCGTCCTTCACCGGAACCTTGTCCCACGCCGTCCTGTCCGGAGCGCCGGGCGGGCTGGTCAGGGATGTCCTCACCACGTCGGCGGCACCCGTCTCCGGCCTCGAACTGCCCACGCGCACGCTGCCGGTGGCGAACACCGACGAGCTCCCGGCCCAGGCCGACGTGCGCGGCGACGCGCTGCCGGTGCAGCGCGCGCCCTACCGGGTCACGCCGTCGCGTCCGACTGGGCCCCGGGTGACTCCGGTACCGCCTCGGGTGGCCCACCCGGCCCCGTTGACCAGGGCGCCTGCCGCGCCTGCCGCGCAGCGCCGGACGCTGCCGACGGCGCGGCCACAGGTCTCTGGGGTCGTCGGGACGTCGGGACGTACGGCGTCGGGCGGTACCGCGTCCGGACGTACGACTTCGGGCGGTGCGGCGTCGGAACACGCGGCTGCGGAGCGGGCGGCTGCGGAGCGGGTGGCCTCAAGCGGTTCCTCGTCAGGCCGTGCGGCGACGGGCGGCGGCAGCGCGCCTGCGCCTACGGCCTCCGGCCCCGGTGCGTCGGGCTCGGCCGATGCGGGACCGAGTCAGGTCGGCGCCTCCGGCGGCCCGCTTGGGGCGACGGCGCCTACCGGGGCGAGCGTCGGCTCCGACGCCTCGGGAAGCGGCTTCACCGTCACGGTCACCGGTCCCCGTGACGCGGGAGCCGCCACTCCCACGGGGCTCGACATCCAGAGGGCGACGACCGACTCAGGCCGTACGGCAGCCGATCCGGCCGGGGAGGCAGGCAACCCCGCCGGGGCGGCAGGTGGCTCCGCCGTGCCGGCAACCAGCCCCGACAGGACGGCAGTCGGCCCCGCCGGGAAGGCAGTCGGTTCCGCAGGGACGGCCGCTGGCCCCGCAGGGACGGCAGCCGGCCCCACAGGGAAGGCAGTCGGCCCCGCAGGGACGGCAACTGGCGCGGCCGCCACGGTCACCGGTTCTGGCGGCAGGCCTGTAGCCCCGCGAGCAGCTGTCAGCGTCCAGCGGGCGGCGGCCGACCCCAGTCGTACGACAACCAACCCCAGCGCAACGACCACCGGCCCCGCCGGGGCATCGGTCGGCCCTCGCGGGACCGTGGGCGGCCCCGACGGCACGCCGGTCGGCCCGCGCAACACGGCGGTCACCACGCAACGGTCGGCGACCGGACACGGCAGCTCGGCGGGCGAGACAGCCGGTACGACGACAGGTCCCGGCACGCCGCCAAGCAGCCCCGGCACGAGGGCGACCGGCCCCGACACCCCGGCGGCCGGCATCCGGCGTGCGGAAAGCGACCCCAGCAGCACGCCGAACCGCCCCACAGGCACCACCGCCGGCGCAGCCACGGGCCCCACCGGCTCCGGCTCCGGCTCCGGCAGGACGGCGGCTGGTGCCAGCCGTACGGCAACCGGGCCTTCCGGCGGAGCGGTCCACGTCCAGCGGGCGGCAACGAATCCCAGCCGTACGGCAGCCGCGTCCGTCGGAACACCAACCAGCCCGTCCGGAACGGCGACCGGCACCGGTGCGGCAGCACGCGGTCGCGACGCGGTGGCGACCGGCACCGGTGCGACGCCAACTGGCCTCGGCAGAGCGGCTGCGGGCTCCAGCGCCACGCCGACCACGGATGATCCTGTGATCGGCGTCCAGAGAGCAACCCCCGACCGCAGCCCCGCGCCAACCACCTCCACCTCCACCGGCACGGCGACCGGCTCCAGTGGCACGCCCGCCACCAGCCGCGCAGCCACCATCGTCCAACGGACAACGGCCGGCCCCGAGAGCACGACGGCCTCTTCCGCCGGGCCCGCGCCGGCCCCCGCGCCCGTCCGCCCGGTGCTGGATCACGGAACCCCTGCGGCCCGCCCGACTGGCTTCGTGGCCAACGCGGCCGAAGGAACAGCTCGTTCCGCACTCACAAAGACCAGCACCAGCGGCACGCTCTCGGCCGGTCCATCAGGCAGCAGCCCGCTCGGCGCGCCGGCCACCATCCAAAGGGCGTCAGCCACCCCCGGCGGCGCTACGGCGGCGACAGCGACCGGCCGCAGCAACTCCACGGCCCCGGTTGTCCCCTCGACCACGCCGGCCCTTCCCAGCACGCCCCCCAGCACAACCACGCACCCCGTACAGCCACGCACCTCCGGTGGACGGCGCATAGGCCTCGGCGCGCCGACCCCCGGCAACCTGCCGGCCCCCACCGCCACGCCCGCACTCCCGACCCCGGCCCCCTCACCCACCACGGCCGCCCCCTCGGGCCCCCCTGCTCCCCCGGCTCCCCCGGTCCAGCGCGCCACCACCCCCGCCCCCCGCCAACGCCCCCTGCTCGGCGCCCCCCTCTCCACCCCGCCCCAGGAAGCGAAGCCTCTCTCCGCGCGCACCGCCCCCGGCGGTTCACTTCCCGCCGGGCCCCCTCCCGTACAGCGGGCCACAACACCACACCAGGGAACGTCGCAGCACACCCCGGGCCCGCTCCCTCAGGCCCCCGAAGCTCCCGCGCCCACACCGGCGGCGGCCCTACCGTCCCACCGCCCCCCGGCCGTACCCCTGACCCGCCCGGCCCCCAACGCCCCCGCCGTACAGCGCGCCACGGCGTACCCCTCGACGACGGGCACCACAGCCGAGAGCCACAAGCCAGCGGTACAGCGCACCACCTCAACCCCCCTCACGCCCACCGCCATGCCCACCACCCCCACACCACCCACGTTCGCGCCCGTCTCCACCCCCGTGCGCCCCCTGGCCCCCACCCGCGCCCTCACCTCGTCCCTCCCCTCCACCACCACACCCCCCGCCGGCGCGCGTCAGGCACCCCAGCCCGCCGTACCCCTGCGCCGCCCCACGCCCGCGACGGGCCGGTCCGCATCCCCGGGCACCGGCCCCGCCGTACAACGCCTCACGGCCGACAAGCCCACGTCCCGTACAGCCGCCCCCCTCACCGTCGCCCCCGCGACGCGCCCGCACGCACCGCAGGCACCGCAGGCACCGCAGCGGCCAAGCCCTCTCCCCACCAGGACAGTCGCCCAGCGCCAAGCCACCGACACCACCCACACCATCGCCACCCCGAAGACGCCCGGCGCCCCCCACACGCCCACGCCCCCACTCACCACCCCGCCCCCCGCTGTCACCCAGGCCCCGCCCCCGGCCCCCGCCCTGATACAGCGAGCCCCAGAAACCTCCCTGCGCCCCACGGCCCCCACCACAACGCAGCGCACCGCGCCCGCCGCCCCACCCCCCACCTCCGCAGCGGACAACGACTCCCCCAGGGCCCAGTTCGACCCCCGTTCCCTCACCGACTTCCAGCTCGACGAACTCACACACAAGCTCGTCGGCCGGATCACCCGCCTCGTCCGCACCGAACTCCGTCTCGACCGCGAACGCATAGGCAAGCTCCGCGACCCCCGCCACTGACCCACAACCCACCCACCAGCCCACCACCTCACCCACCCCCCGCCACACCCCGACCCCCCGTCCGCAGAAAGGCCCTCCCCGATGCCCCGCGATCTCGACCCGGGCTCCACCATCTTCTTCACGCTGACGATCGACGGCGAAAGCCTCGGTTACTTCAACGGGTGTGAAGGCCTGTCGTCGACGGTGGAGATCGAGCACCGCCAGGAGGGCGGAAACAACGGGTTCGTCTGGCAGTTGCCGTCCCGCGTGACGTTCTCGAACATCCGGCTGACGCGACCGCTGACACCGGACACGGCGAAGGTCGCGGCGTGGATCTCGTCCGTGGCGACGGGCGTGAAGCGCCCGACGGCCCAGATCGCGGCGCTGCGCGCGGACGGCTCGGAGGTGGCGCACTGGGGTCTGATCGACGTCCTGCCGGTGAGCTGGCAGGGGCCGTCCCTGGACCCGGCGAACCCGGGCGTGGCGACGGAGGTCCTGGAGATCACGCACCACGGGTTCACGGACTGAGGGGCGGGGACAGGACATGGCGAAGGGAAGCAGGGGCGGCGCGGGCAAGAGTCTCGTGCGGGCCACACTGGCCATTCACGAGCCGCCGGTCGGGACGAGCACGACGCCGGGCGGGTTGATGAAGACGTTCAACTTCGAGTTCAATCCGGCCGAGTTGACGCTGAGCCGGCGCGCCCAGTGGAAGACCACGACCAGCGCGGCCGTACGCGACGGCGCGCTGCCGGAGTTCATGGGGCCCGAGCCCCGGGAGATGAACGTCGAGATCTTCCTCGACTCCTCCGACAAGCCGAGCGGCACCACGGTGCTGAAGAAGGTGGAGTCCCTGCTGTCGTGCTGCGAGGTGACGGCCAAGAGCCTCGCCGCGAAGCAGCCGTCGCCGCCCTGGGTGGTGTTCCAGTGGGGGTCGTTCTCGACGGCCCGTTTCACGGCGTACGTCAGCTCCGTGGACGTCACGTACTCCCTGTTCGGGACGACCGGTGTGCCGATCCGGGCCACCTGCCGGATGTCGCTGCACGAGATCCCCAGTACGACCAAGGGGCAGAACCCGACGTCGGGCGCGCTCACCGCGCAGAGCGTGCACCGGGTCGTCGCGGGCGACTCGCTGCAGTCGCTGGCATGGCGGGAGTACGGGAACGCGTCCGCGTGGCGGGCGATCGCGGAGGCCAACGGCATCGACGACCCCACCCGTCTGCCCACCGGCATCGAACTGGTCCTGCCGGCCGCCGAGGAGGTGGGTTTCTGATGGTGAAGCCATCCTTCTCCAACGTCATCCATGTGACCCTCGACGGGGCGAAGCTGCCGACCGAGTACGCCGATCTGCTGGTCGGCGGCTGGGTCGATCTCGGGGCCGGGGTGCCCGGCGCGTTCCGGCTCACCTTCCGCGACCCGCACGGGCTGCTGCTGGGCAAGCTGAACGTCCGGTTCGGCACCAAGGTGGTCATCGCGCCGGTCGCCGACGGGAAGGGCGCGGCGTCTCCGCTGCTCACGGGTGAGGTCACCGGGATGGAGACCGACTACGACGGCACCGGCACCTTCACCGTCGTGCGCGGCTACGACCCGGGGCACCGGCTGATGCGGGTGCGCAGGGTGGCGGCGTACCGCAACCAGACGGCCGCCGACATCGCGCGCAAGCTGGCCGCGATGAACGGCATCCCGGTCGGTCAGGTGCAGAGCACGAAGACGGTCTACGACTTCATCTCGCAGTCCAATGTGACGGACTGGGACTTCCTGGCGCGGCTCGCCGACGAGAACGAGATGGTGATGTCGCTGGACGCCAAGGGGAGGTTCCAGTTCGTCAAGCCGAAGCCGGCGTCCGGCGCGCCCCCGACGAGCACCCCCGGCGAGAAGAGCCCTTTCGTGCTCCAGGCCGGTGTGGACATCCTGCGCTGCCGGGCCGCCGTGACCGCCGCCGACCAGGTCGGCAAGGTCGAGGCGCGCGGCTGGAACGTCACGACGAAGAAGAAGCTCACCGCGATCACGCCGGCGACCGCCAACCCGGGTATCGCGATCGGCACCAGCCCGCAGAAGGCGGCGGGTGCGTTCAAGGCGGCCAAGCTGGTCGAGACGGACACCCCGTACGACCTCCAGACCGAGGTCACGCACGCGGCCGGGTCCCTCGCCGACGACATCACCTCCTCCTTCGCCGAGCTGGAGGTCACGGTGCGCGGCAACCCGCAGCTGCGGCCCGGGGTGCCTGTGACGCTCACCGAGGTGGGGGCCCCGTTCGAGGGCAAGTACACCTGCACGTCCGTACGGCACTCCTTCGGCGACGGCAGCCACTACGAGACCTGGGTGACCGTCAGCGGGCGGCAGTGGCGCTCGCTGTTCGGCCTGACGTCCGGAGGCGGTACGGCGGCGCCCCGGCTGCCGAGTGTGGCGAACGCGCTGGTCACCGACGTACAGGACCCGCTGAAGCAGGGCCGGGTGAAGCTGCAGTTCCCGTGGCTGGACGACACGTACGTCAGCGACTGGACGCGGACGGTGCAGATGGGCGGCAAGGGCGGCGGCGGGATCTTCCCGCTGGACGTCGGCGACGAGGTGCTGGTCGCCTTCGACCGGGGCGCGCTCGACCACCCGTTCGTGATCGGCGGTCTCTACAACGGCGTGGACAAGCCGACCCCGGTGAAGGACGTGTGGCTGCACGACCCGGTCAAGAAGAAGGCGATCCGGCACACCCTGTCCGACCGGGAGGGCAACCGGGTCGACCTGCTCAGCCAGCAGACCGGCCTGCGCAAGCAGGGCGTACGCATCGCCAGCGGCAACGACCGGCTGATCATCAATCTCGACCGGACGAAGACCGAGATCACGGTGGACAGCAAGGGCGCGGTCAGCATCACGGGCGGTACGTCGGTGTCCGTGAAGGCCGGGACCGATCTGACGCTGAGCGCGCTGCGGTCGGTGACCATCCGGAGCGGCGGGCCGCTCAACCTCCAGGGCCAGGGCATGGTCGGGCTCAGGTCGCTCGGCGGCGCGGTCAACGTCAACGCGGTGGGCGCCATCAGCATGAACGCGGCCGGTGCCGCGACGATCAACGCGGCCGGGACCGTGCAGATCAGCGCCGTCGGCCAGGCGGCGCTCCGGGCGGCGAACGTGGACATCATGGGCCTGGTGACGGTCAACAAGAAGCCGTATCCGATCCCGTGACGCCCGGAGCACGGAAGTCCGCCGAAGAGTCCTACGTTCCAGAAAGGAGGGTGACCCGCTGATGGCCGAGCAGTTCGTCGGATCCGGCTGGGCGTTCCCGCTACGCATCGGGCCCACCGGGGGCATCGCCCTGGTCAGCGGGGAGCGCGAGGTCGAGGAGGCCATCCGGCTCGTGCTGGCCACCGCGCCGGGTGAGCGGCCGATGCGGCCCGAGTTCGGCTGCGCCATCCACGACCTGGTGTTCGCGCCGGTCAACGAGGCCACCGCCGGCCGTATCCAGCACGAGGTGTACGCGAGCCTCGACCGCTGGGAGCCGCGTATCGAGGTGACGGACGTGGAGGTGACGGCGGGCGCCGACCAGGGCGTCCTCTTCATCGACGTCCGCTACGCGATCCGTGGCACCAACAACCCGCGCAGTCTCGTCTTCCCGTTCTACGTCATCCCCTCCCACGACGAGCCGGACCTGGCCTCCGAAGGCTCCGACCGTCCCGAACGCCCCGACCGTCCTGAAAGCGACCGCTGATGGCCCTGCCCTCCCCCAACCTCGACGACCGCCGCTTCCAGCAGTTCGTCGACGACGCCAAGCGCTACATCCAGCAGCGGGCCCCGGAGTGGACCGACCACAACGTCTCCGACCCCGGCGTCACCCTGGTGGAGACGGTCGCCCACATGGCCGACCAGATCGTCTACCGGCTCAACCGGGTGCCGGAGAAGAACCATCTGGCGTTCCTGGACCTGGTGGGCATCACCCTGTTCCCGCCCTCGGCCGCCCGCACGGAGGTGACCTTCTGGCTGTCGGCGCCGCAGGAGGAGCCGGTCCTGCTGCCCGTGGGCACCGAGGTCGCCACCGTGCGCACCGAGAGCGAGGAGGCGGTCGTCTTCGCCACCGAGCGCGAACTGACCGTCGTGCCCTGCGAGTTGCGGAACATCGTGGTGCAGCTGAGCGGTGAGCCGGTGGCCGACCGGACGACCGATCTCGTCGAGGGCAAGGACCTGATGTGCTTCGCCGAGTCCCCGCGGCCCGGCGACTGCATGCTGTTCGGGCTGACCGCCGCCGTTCCGACCTGCGCGGTCGTGCTGGAGCTGGACAGCCGGGTCGACGGTGTCGGCGTGGACCCGCGGCAGCCGCCGCTGGTGTGGGAGGCGTGGACCGAGGACGGCTGGACGCAGTGCGAGGTCGACCGCGACGGCACCGGCGGCCTGAACCGCCCGGGTGAGGTGGTCCTGCACGTCCCCGGCGGGCACACCCTGTCCCGCACCGGCGGGCAGGAGGCCGGCTGGCTGCGCTGCCGGGTCACCGAACCCCTCCCCGGCCAGCCCTTCTACACCACCTCGCCGACCGTCCGCGCCGCCGAGGCCTTCACCATCGGCGGCACCACCACCGTCGTCCACGCCGAGACCGTGTACGACGAGGCGCTCGGCGAGTCCACCGGTCTGCCCGGGCAGCGGCTGCGCCTCGCGCACTTCCCCGTGGTGGGCGACACCCCGCCCGTGCTGCTCCAGACCGCCGAGCACGACGGCTGGAACGACTGGGAGGTCGTCCCCTCCTTCGCCGGATCCGCCCCGTACGACCGCCACATCACCCTCGACGCCGCCACCGGCGAGATCGCCTTCGGCCCGGCGGTACGGGAGGCCGACGGCACCCTGCGCCAGTACGGGGCGGTCGCGCCCAAGGGCGCCGTCGTCCGCGCCGTGCGCTACCGCACCGGCGGCGGCCGGGCCGGCAATGTCGCGCGCGGCGCCATCCGTGTGCTGCGCACCTCCGTCCCGTACGTCTCCGAGGTCGTCAACCGCGAGGCGGCGCGCGGCGGTGTCGACGCGGAGACCGTGGAGGAGGCGAAGGTCCGGGCGCCGATCACCCTGCGCGCACAGGAACGCGCGGTGACCCTGCGCGACTACGAGGAACTCGCCCGCCGCGCCGCCCCCGAGACCGCCCGCATCACCTGCCTGGAGGGCGAGGAGGGCGAGCACGGGGCATACGCGGTACGGGTGTTGGTGGTTCCCCAGGCGGTCCCGGACCCCGGTGGCCGTCTGCGCTTCGAGCAACTGGTGCCCGGTGACGCGCTGTTGCGCCGCATCACCCGCCATCTCGACGAACGCCGCCTGATCGGCACCCGGTTGGCCGTCGGCCCGCCCTTCTACCAGGGCATCACCGTCGTCGCCACGCTGCACGCCTTCCGGGGCACCGACACCGACCGGGTGCGCCGCCAGGCCCACGACGCGCTCTACCGCCACCTCGACCCGTTGACCGGCGGCGCCGACGGCCGCGGCTGGCCCTTCGGTCGCCCCGTCCAGTCCGGCGAGGTCTTCGCCGTCCTCCAACGCGTCCCCGGTGTCGAACTCGTCGACGACGTCCAACTCCACCCGGCGGACCCCCTGACGGGCAAACGAGGCGACCCCACCGACCGCATCGACCTCTCGCCCCCGTCCCTGGTCTTCAGCTTCGACCACCGGGTCCGAGTGATCGGGGACAAGCAGTGAGGACGGCCCTTGACGGGGCGCAGCCCCAAAAGGGGCGCGGGGAACTGCGCGACCAGCCACGACGGACCCGCAGCCGCCGACGCACCGCACCCCCCGAGCTCCCGGGCGCACTCGGAGGCCAAAAATGAGGGGCTCCATAGACGGCCTCGGCTCCTCCACCCCCATCGGCACGATGCTCCCGGCCGTGTTCGCCGACGACGACCTCGCCCAACGCTTCGTCGGCGGCCTGGACGACGTCCTCGCCCCGATCCTCTCCGTCCTCGACTGCCTGGACTCCTACTTCACACCGTCCCTGGCCCCCGTGGACTTCACCCAGTGGCTGGCCGGCTGGGTCGGCGCCGAGACGGACGGCACGGAACCGGAGGACCGCCTGCGCGCCGCGGTCGCCGCCGCCGCGTACCTGCACCGTGTACGAGGCACCCGGCGCGGCCTGTCCGAGGCCGTACGCCTGGTGTTCGGCGTGCCCCCGGAGATCACCGAGAGCGGCGCCGCGACTTGGGACGCCCGCCCCCTCGGCCCGGTCCCCGGCGAGAGCCGGCCCCGTCTCCACGTCACGCTGCGCCTGCCCCACCCCACCCCGGCGGACGAACACCGGCTGGACAGCCTCGTCGCCGCCGCCCGCCCCGCCCACATGCCCTACACGGTCCAGGTGACCGCCGCCGAAAGGATCCCCGAGAGATGACCAGCCAGACCCCCGGCACCGGCCAGGCCCAGAGCTGCGCCGAATGCGGAACCCGCGGGGAGCCCGGCCAGTCGTTCTGCGACGCCTGCGGCGCGGTACTCGGCTGGTCCGGAACCCCGGACCGGTCGACCACGGGCCGCAGCCGGAGCGAAGCCGCCGACCGGCCGGACACCGCACCGGCACCCGCACCCGCACCCGCACCCGCACCCGCACCCGCACGGACCGAAGCCCCGGCCCCGGCGGGCGGCGGTGGCCCGGCAGCCACCGCCCCCGGCCACGCGGCCACCGACCGTACGCCGGCCGCCGCGACCGCCGACCGTGCCGACACCGGACGTACGAGCGAGCCCACCCCGGCCCCCGACCGCGCGGGCTCGGGACACCCGAGGGCGGAGGCGCCGCACCCGGCGCCCGCGGGCCGCACGACGGCCGGCGACGACCACGGCTGGGACGCCTTCTCCCTCCCGGGCGCCGGAACGGGCACGGCCCGCACCGCACACGACGCGGCGCAGGCCGGTACGGCCACGGCCGCCGCCACCGACGTCCACGCCCCGGAGCCCGGCACGGCGGTCCGCACGGACACCCAGACCACCGGTCCCCGCCCCGCCCCCACCCCCTCGGCCCCCTCGTCCGCCTCGGCCCCCGCGACGCCCACCACGCCCGCCACCCCCGAACCGACCCCGACGAGCGCCCCCACCACCCCCCTCCCCTCGGCCTCCGTCCCCTCCCCCTCCGCCGCAGACCGAGCCAGGTCCCTCCTGGTCCCCGTCGCCGACCCCGAACCCCGCGCCCCGGCGGAGCCGAGCGTCGCGCCCGTGCTGCCGGGCCGCCCGGACGCGCAGCGCCCCCAAGTCCGCACCCCCGGCCCGGAGTTCGGCACGGAGGGTGGCGTGCCCTGCCCGTGGTGCGGGACTCCCACCCGCCCGGACCGGCACTTCTGCGCGCGTTGCGCGATGCCGATGGCCGGCCGCCCGGAGGCCCCGGGTCGGCTGCCGTGGTGGCGCCGGATGCTGAACGGCCGCGACACGGAGACCCCGTGGGCGGGCGACCGCCCCCGCCTGCGCCGCGGCTTCGGCCGGATTCTGAACTGGGTGGTCGGCGCCCTCGTCATCGCCCTGATCGTCACCCTCGCCTTCCAGGCCGACGACGGCTACCAGGCGGCCCGCGACCACTTCGCCAAGCGCGCCCAGGTCGTCCCGGACACCTTCAAGGCGTCCCGCTCGTACCCCGGTCACAAGCCACAACTGGCGTTCGACAACCACAGCAACACGTGGTGGGGCCCGGGTGTCACCCAGTCCGGTGAGGGCGAGTGGCTGGAGGCCCACTTCGAGCAGCCGACACGTCTGCTCGACGTGATCATCACGCCCGGTGTCTCGAAGAAGGTGGACACGCTCCCGCAGTCGGCCCGCCCGCACCGCATCGAGGCGACGATCACCGCCTCCGACGGCTCCACCTCCACCAAGTTCCTCACCCTCGACCAGGGCGCCGGCAGCCAACCCCGCAAGTTCCGCGTCGGCGACGCCGAAACCGTCCGTTTCACCATCCGCTCCTCCTACGGCGCCGACGGCAAGAAGCAGGTGGCCATAGCCGAGATCGAATTCTTCGGCCGCTCGAACAACAACAGCTAGAACAACAGCTAGACAACAGCTAGAACAACAACAGCCACACCAGCAGCCGGAACCGGCCTGTCACATCCGGCCCGCCCTCGTCGTGACGAGTCCCCGACCCCCTTCTACCCCCACCCCCGACTGACTCCCCCCGGACCATGCCCAAGGGGCGCCCCACCGCACTGTGCGGTGGGGCGCCCCTTGCGCCTGTGGCTCACTTGCTCAGGTGGGCCCAGAACTCGTCGAACGACAGGAGCTTGTCGCCGTTGAGGTCGCGGGTGCGGATGATGACCTCCGCCACGGACTCGGTGACGTTCCAGTCGCCCTCCTGGGCCAGGGCGGTCTTGAACTCGGCGGCGGTGATGAAACCGTCACCGTCCGCGTCGATCCGCTGGAACTCCTTGCGCGCTGCCTCGATGTCCGCCACCGATCCGCCCCTTCTTGCCCTGCCTCTTCCAGGCAGTCCTGCCGACAGTCCTACTGACGCAGGTCAGATTAACCGGCCACGCGAGCGCGGAGTGCGGCGACCACCCACGCGAACTCCTCGGTGTGCGACGACAGCGGCTCCACGCCCCGTACCCGCGCCGCCAGCTCCCGGAACCGGGCCAGCTCGGCATGGGCCGCCGAGGTGACGCGCTCCAGCAGGACGGCTCGGTCGGCGTCGCCGGGCAGCCCGGTCAGCACCTCCTCGGCCGCCGGCGAGGCCGGATCGACGCCCTGCCGCAGCGCCTCGCCAGCCAACTGCACCAGGCGGCTCATGAACCACAGGGAGGTCCCCGCCGGCACATCGGGCCCCCGGTCCGCCGCGTTGAACTCGACGGTCTGGCGCATCCGCGTCCGGAACCCGGGGTCCTGGATCATCTCGGCCAGCTCCACCCAGGCGTCCACCTGCTCGGGCGTCGGATCCTCCGGCAGATCGGCGAGGCTGAACCTCAGCCGCGTACGGATGTCGGGGTCCGCGGTGTCGAGTCCCCCGAAGGTCTCCTCCATGAAGTCGTCGATGATCCGCCCTCGTTCGGCGGCGGACAGCCGGGCCAGTCTGTTCATCAGCGTCATCTCCTCTGCGGTCGAGCCGCGTCGCGCCACGGTCGACAGCACCGCCCGGGTCACCTTCAGGGCACGGATCTGCGCGTCCAGCGCCGCCACGTGCGTGGCCGCGGCCTCCGCGACGGTCGTCTCGCCCGCGAGCACCCGCCGTACGTGGTCCAGACTGAGGCCCAACTCCCGCAGGGTGCGGATGAGTTCGAGCCGGGCCACGGACCGGGCGTCGTACAGCCGGTAGCCTCCCGCGCTCCGGGCGACCGGGTGCAGTACTCCCTCGTCCGACCAGTAGCGGATCGTGCGGACGGACAGCCCGGAGCCGCGGGCGAGCTGCCCTATGGTGAGAAGGCCGGTGCTGTTCTCGATCATGTCTGCGAGTGTGGGCCTTCCAGTGGGTGGAGACTCAAGGAGCACGGCGGCGATGGAGAGCTTGCGGGACATTCTGGACGCGGCGGCCAAGGGGGTCTTCCCGCCGGCGGACGGCACCACGACCGTCGTCGCCCAGCACTCTCCCCGGGACGCGGGTGTCCTGTGCTTCACGGCACACTCCGTCGTGTTCACGGACGAGGATCCACGGTGGGTGTACGAGAGTCTCGCGGCGACGGAGTGCGACGCGCTGTCCGCGAGCATGAACCCACGGTTCCTGGCGGCCTTCATGGCACGGACGGGCCGTACGTCCGAGACCGTCGACGCGATGCTGGTCGCCTCACCCCTGCCGGGCGAACCGCCGCTGGCGCTGGAGGAGATCGAGGACGCCGGCCATCCCCGCGTCGCGTACGCGCGGCGGCGCCGTGACGACGTACGGGTGTGGGCGGCGGACGGCGGCGTCCTGACGACGGGCCGCGGAATCGCCGGGCGGCTGGAGGTCTCGGTCGAGGTGGACGAGGGCGCACGGCACCGAGGGCTGGGCAGGTCGCTGGTGACCGCCGCACGGCATCTCGTCGGCGAGCCGCTGTGGGCGCAGATCGCACCGGGGAACGCCCGCAGCGTGCGGGCGTTCCAGTCGGCGGGCTATCGTCCGGTGGGCTCGGAGATCCTGCTCAGCGCCCGACCGGCGGGACGGGCCCGGTGAACGCGGTGCGCGTCAGCGCCAGGGCTCGTAGTGCGGGTTGCTCTCGCACTCGCTCATCTTCTCCGTCCTGGTCTTCTTGTCGACCGGGCAGACGCCGATGATGAACTCCGTCCTGATGCCGCCGGGGAAGGCCACCTCGACCTGGTCGGCCCACCTGTGCTGGTCGCCGATGGTCCTGTTGACGTCGACGCCGCCGGGAGCGTCGATGTAGTAGTTGTAGCCGGACTTGTACCAGGTCTTGTACAGGTCGTGGTCGTACGTCGTGGAGACGTACGGCGAGGGCTGGTTGACCAGGACGTACTGCTCGATGTCGTACTGCCCGTCGATGACGTCCCTGGGGTGGAAGCCCTGCTCGAAGACGATCGCCGGGCCCCGGCTGTCGCTGCGGTAGAGCGTGCCGCAGGTCTTGCGCCAGACCGGATCGGGGGTGATGCGGTCGGTGTCCACGCGGCGGTCGGCGGCGGCGTGCACCGGGTCCTCGAACTGGGGGCAGGCGGGAGCGGCGGCTCCCGCGAAGGCTGTGGCAGCGGCGGCCTTGCCCGACGTGGAGGTCTGGGTCTGTGCCGGAGCGGTCGCGGCGGAGGTCGCGAGGACGGCGGCGAGGGACAGGCCGACAGCGGCGGCCCGGCGCAACGGACGAGTTGTGATCATGCGGAGCACGATCACGGCCGCGCGGCGCCGGGCCGTGGATCATCACCCTTACGGCGGCGTGTCAGCCCGCCCGGTTGTCATGTGTCACCGGAAGACGCCCGTGTGGCCGAGGGAGTAGCGGCCCGGCTGCGGGTACACGGCGAGGCCGTGCGGGCCGCTGCCGACGGGGATGCGGGCGAGCTGTTCCCCGGTGCGGGTGTCGATGGCGTACACCTCGGAGTCGTAGCGGCCGGAGAGCCACAGGACCTTGCCGTCGGCGGAGACACCGCCCATGTCGGGGCTGCCGCCGTCGGGGAGGTGCCACTTCTTGGTGAGCCTGTTCTCGGTGAAGTCGAAGACCGACACGGAGCCCTCGCCCCGGTTGGAGACGTACATCTCGCGGGAGTCGCGGCCGACGTACAGCCCGTGGCAGCCCTTGCCGGTGGGCAGCAACGTCGGCTCGTCGAACCTGTCGCCGTCGAGGACCCACATGCCGTCGGCCATCATGTCGGCGATGTAGAACCGCTTGCCGTCGGGTGAGATCTTCACGTCCTGGGGCATGGCCCCTTCGAACGGCAGCTTCTGCTGCCCGATCACCTTCATGTTCTCCGTGTCGACCTTCAGCAGCTCGCCGCTGAACTCGCAGGAGACGATGAAGTACTTGCCGTCCATGGAGAAGTCGGCGTGGTTGACGCCGTAGCAGGTGACCGGCTCGGTCTTGACGCGCTTCATGGTGTGCGGGTCGCGGAAGACGAGTTCGCGGTCGAGGGAGGCCATGACGACGGCGTACTTGCCGTTCGGGGTGAAGTACAGGTTGTACGGGTCGTGCACCTCGACCGGCTTGCCCGCCTTGCCCGTCTTCGGGTCGATGGGGGTGAGGGTGTGGCCCCGGTTGTTGTTGACCCACAGGGTCTTCAGGTCCCAGGAGGGCACGACGTGCTGGGGCTGGCGGCCGACCGGGATCGTCTCGACGATCTCGTACGTCTCCGGGTCGATGACGGAGACGGTGTCGGACTCGCTGTTGGGGACGTACACCCGGGAGGGGAAGTCCTTGACCACCGGGGAGAGCAGGCCCGGGCGGTCGGCGGCGTAGACGTCCTTGGGGTCCAGCACGGGCGGCATCCCGTGGAGTCCCCGCACCGCCGTCCGCTGTTTCTTCTTCCGCTCGGCGGCCTCGGCTTCGGCGGCGGCCCGGTCGGCCCGGGTCCGCTGCTCCTGCTCGTCGGTCCTGGTCTCGGAGCCGCACGCGGCCACGGCGGCGAGTACGGCGGCCGCGAGAAGGCCGCGCTGCACGAGGGTGCGCTGCATGAGGGGGGTGCGGGGCGTGGTCACGCGACCTTTATAGGGAGGTCGGGCACGAATTCCGGCGATTGGACCGATCGGCGGAGGTGCGCGTTGCGCACTCGCGCGTCCTAACGGTCCGCCACTCTCATCTCGAACCATGTCGTCTTCCCGCGCGGCAGCAGGTCGACCCCCCACCGGTCCGAGAGCTTGTCCACCAGGAACAGCCCCCGCCCGCTGAGGTCCATCTCCTGTACCGGCATCAGACACGGCAGCCCTCGCGAGGGGTCGCGGACCTCGATCCGGATCCAGCCCGGCCGGCGGCGCATGCGGAGTCCGAAGACACGGGCGCCGGTGTGCCGTACGGCGTTGCCGACGAGTTCGGAGACGAGTAACACCGCGTCCTCGGTCATCTTCGGTGAGAGCCGCCACTGGCGGAGGGCGACGACCTGGGCGAGCCGCCGGGCCGTGGCCGCGGACTCGGGGCGGGACGGCAGCGGGACCTCCGCCTCGGTCGGGTCGCCGAACAACTCCAGCGCCTTCTGCGCCCGTTCGTCCTCGATCGCAGGTGACCAGCGCGCCGCGGTCGCACTCCCGTGCCGCCGCGGCTGTTCGATACCCTCCAGCCCCGCCATGCCCCCATCATGGCCGTCCAGGGCCCCGTTCGGGGCGGTTCCGCAGGAATACAACCCCCGGAACCAACCATTCCGGGGGTTTCGAATGACATATGCCAGCGGCAACAACTCGCCCGTGACAGCCCGTCTGACCTGCGCGGACCATCTGAACTCCGGTCAGCGGCCAGAGCCTTGGGCAAGGATTGCTTAAGGCTGCCTTAAGGCTCGGATAAACCGCTCCTTCGGGGGACGCGGGTAATACACCGCGTCAACTGCAAGCCGTCCAGGGGCACTTGTCAGACGAACTTCGCCTTGCCCGGCCCCTCTTCGACGAAGCTCCGCATCCCGCGCTCGCGGTCCTCCGTGGCGAACAGCCCCGCGAACCAGTTCCGCTCGATGGCGAGCCCCGTCTCCAGGTCGGTCTCCAGGCCCGCGTCGATGGACTCCTTGGCCGCGCGCAACGCGATCGCCGGCCCCTGCGCCAGCCTGGCGGCCCACTCGTGCGCGGCGGTGTACACCTCGTCGGCCGGGACGACCCGGTCCACCAGGCCGAGCGCCAGGGCCTCGTCCGCCTTGACCATGCGGCCTGTGAAGATGAGGTCCTTGGCCTTGGAGGGACCGATGAGACGGGCCAGCCGCTGGGTGCCGCCCGCGCCCGGGATCACCCCGAGCAGGATCTCCGGCTGGCCGAGCTTCGCGTTCTCCCCGGCGATCCGGTAGTCCGCGCACAGCGCGAGCTCGCAACCGCCGCCCAGCGCATAGCCCGTGACGGCCGCGACGACCGGCTTGGGGATACGGGCCACGGCACTGAAGGAGTCCTGCAGGGCACGGGACCGCGCGACCATCGCCGCGTGGTCCATGGCCCGCATCTCCTTGATGTCCGCACCGGCCGCGAACACCTTCTCCCCGCCGTAGAGGATCACGGCGCGGACGTCGTCCCGGGTCGTCGCCTCCTCGGCGAGTTCCTTGAGGCGGTCCTGGACGGCGATGTCCAGGGCGTTCATCGGGGGGCGGTCGAGGCGGATGGTGCCCACGCCTTCGGCGACTTCAAGATGGACGGTCATGAGGGCAGGTTAACGGTGACTAACGGCAACGGCCTCGGTGCCGTACATCACACCGAGGCCGTGCGTCAGGTTCTCAGGCGGCGGCGCTCACGCCTTCCACTTGTCCCACGCCATGTTCCAGCCGTTGTAGCCGTTGTCCGGGTCGACGACGCGGTCGTTGGAGTTCTTGACGACCACGACGTCACCGATCATCGAGTTGTCGAAGAACCAGGCGCCCGGCGCCTTCCGGTCCCAGCCGCCGCGGGTGTCGCGCAGGCCGATGCAGCCGTGGCTGGCGTTGTAGTTGCCGAAGGCGTCGCCGCCCCAGTAGTTGCCGTGGATGAAGGTGCCGGAGTTGGTCAGACGCATGGCGTCCGGCACGTCCTTGATGTCGTACTCGCCGCCGTAGCCGACCGTTTCGCCGTTCATCCGGGTCACGCTGAGGCGCTCGCTGATGACCATCTGGCCGTTCCAGGTCTCCATGCCGGGCTTGCCGGTGGTGACCGGGATGGTCTTGATGACCTTGCCGTCCCGCTCGACCTTCATCGTGAGCTTCTTGACGTCGACCGTGGAGACCTGGCTGCGGCCGATGGTGAAGGAGACCTTCTTGTCCTGCTCGCCGTAGACGCCGTCGCGGCCCTCGACGCCGTCGAGGTTGAGGTCGACGGTGACCTTCGTACCGGCCTTCCAGTACTTCTCCGG
Source organism: Streptomyces sp. NPDC002787 (assembly GCF_053592095.1). NCBI lineage: Bacteria > Bacillati > Actinomycetota > Actinomycetes > Kitasatosporales > Streptomycetaceae > Streptomyces > Streptomyces sp. NPDC002787. The sequence goes on from NZ_JBSFVC010000045.1 coordinate 21,867, forward strand.
GCGGAAGTCGATGCGGTCGTTGCCGAACCAGTGGCCCTCGACCTCGACGGCCGGCTCGGTCTTGATGGTGATGGCCTTCTCGACGTCCTCCGGGGCGGTGATGCCCCGGGTGAAGCGGATCGAGAACGGCATGCCGACGCCGACCTTCGAGCCGTCCTCGGGCGTGAAGATGCCGACGAAGGTGTTCTTCGGGGTCAGCGTGGTGAAGGACGAGTCCTCGGCCGCCTCACGCCCCTCGGAGTCCTTCGCGACGGCGTGCACCTTGTACTCGGTGGCCGAGTTGAGGTGGATCGACGGCGTCCAGCTGGCGCCGTCGCCGGATATCTCCCCGGCTATCTTCTCGCCCTTGTCGTTCTCGACCGTGACCTCGGACAGCTTGCCCTTGGCGGCGGTCACCTTCAGGGCGCCGCTCGTGGCCACGTCCTCGGCGCCGTTCTTCGGGGCGATGGAGACCACCGCTTCCGAGGCCTTGGTGGCCGCCTTGTCGGAAGCGCTCTTGTCGGAGCCCTTCCCCTTGTCGCCGTCGGAGCCGGAATCCGAACCCCCGCCCCCGCCGCACGCGGTGACGGCGAGCAGCATGAGGACCGGCAGCATCGCCAGAACCCCCTTGCGCCGCCGAGTCCGCGCGCCAACCGACGCCCCCGATATCGGTCGCCCGTTCAACTCTCTGTTCTCCCCTCGCACGGCCTGATCAGGCCCGCACCCCTACGCACAACACGCGCGTACGCACGTACATTAACCAGATGATCGGCATGGATTGACCTCGGCGCATGTCACCGTTCAGTCCCAAGTTGGACAATCGCCCGCCGCGTGAGCGCCCCCCTTTGTCGGTCTACTTCACCGCGGCACCCGCTTTCCATTCCTTCCACCCCATGTTCCATCCTCCGAGGCCATTGTCGGGAGCGACCCTTTTGTCGTTGCTGTTGACGACCTCGACGACGTCCCCGACGAGGCTGCGGTCGAAGAACCAGCCCGCGGGGGTGCTCGAACTGCCGCCCCTCACATCGCGCAGGCCCACACAGCCGTGGCTGACGTTGGCCCTGCCGAAGACGTCCGGGGCCCAGTAGTTGCCGTGCAGGAAGGTGCCGGAGGTGGTCAGGCGCATGGCGTGCGGGACGTCCGGGATGTCGTACTCGCCCTTGCCGTTCGCCTTCTTGAAGCCGACGGTGGCCCCGTTCATCCGGGTCACCTCCAGCATCTCGGTGACGACCATCTTCCCGTTGTACGTGGTGGTGCTGGGCGCCCCGGCCGTGACGGGGAGGACGGCGAGCACACCGTCGCCGCGCTCCACGCGCATGGTGTGCCTGGCCGCGTCGACGACGCTGACCTGGTGGCGGCCGACGGTGAACGAGAACGTCTTGTACTGCTGGCCGTAGACACCGGGCGCGCCCTCGACGTCGCGCAGCCGCAGGCCGACGGTGACCTTCGTGCCGGGCTTCCAGTACCGCTCGGGCCGGAAGTCGAGGCGTCCCCCGCCGAACCAGTGGGGGCGGATCTCCACGGCCGGTTCGGCGCTGACGTCGACGGCGCGTTCGACGGCCGCGCGGTCCTCGATCTCCCGGCTGAAGGCCAGGGAGACGATCATCCCGGTGCCCACGGTGGCCCGGTTCTCGGGGGTGACGTACGCGACGAAGCGCTCGTCGGGGACGTACGTCGTGAAGCTGACGTGCCGTGCCGAGCGGCGGCCGTGGCCGTCGAGGGCGACCGCGTCGACGGTGTACCTGGCGGCCAGCGCGAGCTTCTGTGAGCCGGCGGGGCGCCAGGTCAGCCCGTCGGCGGACATCCGCCCCGGTACGGGGGACTCCTGCGCGTCCTGCGATTTCACGACCTTGACGGACTCCAGGCGCCCGCTGGGCACCCGTACTTCGAAGCGCTGCTCCGGGCGCACGCCCTTGCTGCCGTCCTCCGGTGTGACCCGGATCGTGTCGTCGGGCGCCTTCCCGCTGGTCAACGGGGGTCCGGCGGTGCATCCGGCGGCCCCGGCCAGCAGAGCGGCCCAGGTGAGTGCGGCGGCCAGGGCGGCCACGGCGCGGCGCGCGTGCGTCTGTGCGTGGTTCACGTGCGGCCCAACGACGGCGCACGCCCCCGGGAAACGTGAGTGCGAGGCGTGCTCTGGGCAGAACCCTTGGGAGGACGACTCGGTGGGGAGCAGCGGAGGGACACCTCGCTCCCCTTTCCGTCGCCCCACCGAGCCGCGGGAGGCCTGAAGTGTCGAGCGCAGCCGAGCAGGAGGAAGTCCAGGGGACGCGCGGGGTGCCGGCCGCGCGTCCGGCCACCGTGCTGAGCGGCGGTGGGCGCGAGGAGGTGGTGCCGGAGCCGAGGCCCGTGTGGCCGGGGGCGTCGACGCCGCTCGGCGCGCGGTTCCGGGTGGGCCCCGAGGGGGTCGCGGGCACCAACTTCGCGCTGTGGGCGGGCGGGGCGGAGGCGGTGGAGCTGTGCCTCTTCTCCGAGGCGGGCGAGGAGACCAGGCTCCGGCTGACCGAGCTGACCCATGAGATCTGGCACGGCTTCGTGCCCGGTGTGCTGCCCGGCCAGCGGTACGGCTACCGCGTGCACGGCCGCTGGGACCCGTGGACCGGCGCCCGCTGGAACCCGGCGAAGCTCCTCCTCGACCCGTACACGCGGGCCGTGGACGGCGAGTTCAGCCTGCCGGCCGAGGTGTACGCGCACGTCCGGGACTGGCCCGAGCAGCATGTCGCGGACACCGTGCGCGACGAACGGGACTCGGCGCCGCACGTTCCGAAGGGCGTCGTCGTCCACGATGACGACGACTGGGCCGACGACCGCCGCCCGAAGACCCCGTGGGCGGACTCGGTCATCTATGAACTCCACGTCCGCGGCTTCACCAAGACCCACCCCGGCATCCCGGAGGAACTGCGCGGCACATACGCCGGGCTGGCCCACCCGGCGGCGATCGAGCACCTGGTGAAGCTGGGCGTGACGGCGGTGGAGCTGCTGCCCGTGCACCAGTTCGCCCACGAGGACCATCTGCTGCGCCGGGGCATGCGGAACTACTGGGGCTACAACTCGATCGGCTACTTCGCCCCGCACGCGGCGTACGCGTCGTCGGGCACGGCCGGGCAGCAGGTGGGTGAGTTCAAGCGGATGGTGCGGGCGCTGCACGCCGCCGGGATCGAGGTCGTCCTCGACGTGGTCTACAACCACACCGCAGAGGCCGACGAGCGCGGCCCGAGCCTGTCGCTGCGCGGTATCGACAACCGGGGCTACTACCGCCTGCAGAGCGACGCGCGTCGCTACGCGGACTACACGGGCTGCGGCAACACCCTGCACGTGGTCCAGCCGCACGTCCTGCGTCTGATCACGGACTCCCTGCGCTACTGGGTGACGGAGATGGGCGTCGACGGCTTCCGCTTCGACCTGGCCGCGGCCCTGGCCCGCTCGATGCACGACGTCGACATGCTGTCCCCGTTCCTCGCCGTCATCGCCCAGGACCCCGTCCTGCGCCGGGTCAAGCTCATCGCCGAGCCGTGGGACGTCGGCTCGGGCGGCTACCAGGTGGGCGCCTTCCCGCCGCTGTGGACGGAGTGGAACGACCGCTACCGGGGAGCCGTCCGGGACTTCTGGCGGGGCGCGCTGCCGGACGTACGGGACCTCGGCTACCGGCTGTCGGGGTCGAGCGACCTGTACGCGTGGGGCGGGCGCAGGCCCTACGCCTCGGTCAACTTCATCACCGCGCACGACGGTTTCACCCTGCGGGACCTCGTGTCGTACGAGCGCAAGCACAACGAGGCCAACGGGGAGGGGAACCGGGACGGCTCCGACGACAACCGGGCCTGGAACTGCGGCGCCGAGGGCGAGACGGACGACGAGGGCGTACGGGCGCTCAGGCGGCGCCAGTTGCGGAACCTGCTGACGACGCTGTTGCTGTCCACGGGCGTGCCGATGCTGGTCGCCGGGGACGAACTGGGCCGTACGCAGGGGGGCAACAACAACGCGTACTGCCAGGACAACGAGATCAGCTGGGTGGACTGGGGGCTGCTGGAGGACCCCGGCTGGAAGGCGCTCTTCGACCTGACGGCCCGGCTGATCGCCCTGCGGCACTCGCATCCCGTGCTGCGCCGCCGGGCCTTCTTCTCCGGCCGGCCCCACTCCGCGGACGGGCTGCGGGACCTGGCCTGGTTCACGGCACGCGGGACCGAGATGACCGAGCGGGACTGGTACGCGCCGGCCGCGACGCTGGGCATGTATCTGTCGGGGCGGGACATCCCGGGGCGCGACTCCCGGGGCGCCCCCATCCTCGACGACAGCTTCCTCGCGGTGTTGCACGCGGGGGACCGGCCGGTGAGCTTCGTCCTGCCGGGCACGCCGTGGGCGGAGCGGTACGAGGTGGTCGTCGACACGTCGGTGGAGGAGCAGGTGGAGGGGCCGGGGGTGGTGCACCCGGCGGGGGCGGCGGTGACGGTGCCGGCGCGCACCGTACTGCTGCTCCGGGTGATCGGCTGAGAGTTCGGGGCTCCGCCCCGGACCCCGTTCGCGCGGTTCCCCGCGCCCCTTGGAGGGGCGCGGGCTAGCCGAGAATTCCGCGCTCGTACGCCGTCGCCACCGCCGCCGCGCGGTCCTTCACGCCCAACTTGGCGTAGAGATGGGTGAGGTGGGTCTTCACGGTCGCCTCGCTGATGAAGAGTTCGCGGGCGATCTCGCGGTTGGAGGTGCCCTTGGCGACGAAAGCCAGCACTTCGCGGTCACGCATGTGTCGAGCATCTGGGCGGAGCGCGTGTGCCCGCATCGGCCATCGCGCTCGAACGGACATCAGCCGATCGGTTGATGTCTCGCTACGACCCCACGACCGACCAGGTAGAAGCCCCCACCCCCGCGCAGGTCGTAGGACCGACGGCCGAGCGCGGTCCGGCCAAAACTCGGTGGGCGTTGTCAGTGGCGATCCGTAGGCTCGCTGCTGATGGCCACGACACGTGCAACCGCCGAGGAACCCGAAAAGACCCAGGAACCCGAGCCGCGGACCGCCGAGCCGGGGACGGCCGGGAAGGCCGAGGGGCGGTCCGCCGTACGTATGCTGCTGCGGCTGTGGCCGTACGTGCGGCCCGTGCGGGCGCGGCTGTCCGTCGCCGCGTTCGTCGCGATCATCGCCTCGTGCGTGGGGCTGTTCATCCCGCTCGTCCTGAAGTGGATGGTGGACGGGCCGGTCGCCGACCGTGACCCGGCGGGCGTATGGCTCGGGGCGCTCTACCTGCTGCTGCTCGGCCTCGCCGAGGCGCTGCTGTTCGGGTTACGGCGGTGGCTGGTGGCCCGGCCCCTCGCCGGGGTCGAGGCGTCGATGCGCGCGGATCTCTACCGGCATCTGCAACGCCTGCCGGTCTCCTTCCACGACCGCTGGGCCTCCGGCCAGCTGCTCTCGCGCGGCACGACCGACCTGATGCTGCTGCGGATGTTCCTGGCCTTCCCGCTGACGTTCTTGCTGGTCAACGCGGTGACCATCGTCGTCGGCGTCATCATCATGCTGGTGCAGGACTGGACGCTCGGGCTGGTCATTCTGGGGCCGGCCGTCCCCGTGATGGTCACCTGTGTGGTCTTCGAGAAGAAGTACGCGAAGGTCGCGCGCCTCGCCCAGGACCAGGTCGGCGATCTGACCACGGTCGTCGAGGAGAGCGTCCTCGGGATCCGCATCATCAAGGGGTTCGGCCGCCACCGCAGCCAGGCGCGGGCCTTCCGCGAGCTGTCCCGGACCCTGCGCGGCACCGAGCTGCGCAAGGCCCGTCTGCTGTCCGTGATCTGGGGCGTCATCGTGACCCTCCCGGAGCTGGCGATCGGCGCGGCCCTGATCCTCGGCGTGGTGCAGGTGGCGGACGGCGCGCTGTCCGCCGGCACTCTGGTCGCCTTTCTCTCCATCGCCCTCGCGCTCCGCTGGCCCGTCGACTCGATCGGCTTCCTGCTGGCGATGAGTCAGGAGGCGGCGACGGCGACGGAGCGGTATTTCGAGGTGATGGACGAGAAGCCGGAGTCCCACAGGACCGAGCCTCGCTCGAACGGCGGCACCCCCATCGCCCCGGCGGCACGACCGGCCGCAGCTGAGCCGAGTGACGCGGGCGGCGGCCTCCGGTTCCACGACGTCACCTTCCGCTACCCCGACGCGGCCCCCGGCACCACACCGACCCTCGACCACATCGACCTGCACATCCGCCCCGGCGAGTCGATGGCCCTGGTCGGCGCCACCGGTTCCGGCAAGACGACGCTCACCGCCCTCGTCCCCCGCCTCCACGAGGTCACCTCCGGCCGCATCACGCTGGACGGTCACGACATCACCGAGATGTCCCGGGAATCGCTGCGCGCCCTGGTCGCCGTCGCCTTCGAGGAACCCACCCTCTTCTCGGCGACCGTGGGTGAGAACGTCCTCATGGGCGCGCACCCCGACGCGGGCGAGGCCGAGCTGAACCGCGCCCTCGCCATCGCGCAGGCGGAGTTCACGCACGCGCTCCCCCAGGGCACTGCCACCGAGGTCGGCGAGCAGGGCCTCAGCCTCTCCGGCGGCCAGCGCCAGCGCCTGGCGCTCGCGCGGGCGGTGGTCGGCCGCCCCCGCTTCCTCGTGCTGGACGACCCGCTGTCGGCCCTGGACGTGCACACGGAGGCCGCGGTGGAGGCCGCGCTGCGCCGCGTGCTCGCGGAGACGACCGCGCTGATCGTGGCGCACCGCCCGTCGACGGTGCTGCTCGCCGACCGTGTGGCCCTGCTCTCCGGCGGCCGGATCGCCGCGGTCGGCACCCACCACGAACTGCTGCGCACGCACGCGGAGTACGCCCATCTGATGTCCGGGACCGAGGAGGACGAGCGATGACGGCGCCCATGACCGCCGCGCCGAACAAGGAACCGGACAAGGAACCGGACCAGGAACCGGACCAGGGACCGGACCAGGGACCGGACAAGGAGCCGAACGAGCAGCCGAACGACCGGCCGGGCAAGGAGTCCGGCAAGGCCGTCTCGTTGGAGAAGGCACCCGGCGGCGACCGGCCCGCCCCCGCGCACAAGGCGTCCGCCGACGACCCGTTCGACCACGACGATCTCCCCACTCCCCCGGGCGCCACCCTCGCGCTGCTGCGCTCGCTGCTCGCGCCGATGAGGGCCCGGGTGATCGTGGCGAGTGTGCTGCTCCTGCTCCAGCAGGCGGCTGTGCAGGCGGGCCCGCTGCTGGTGGCGTACGCCATCGACAGGGCCGTACCGGCGCTGCGGGACGGCCGGCACGGGCCGCTGGTCGCGGTGGCGGTCGGCTATCTGCTGTGCGCGCTGCTGGCCGGCGGGCTGCAGTGCGCGTTCATCGGGGCGTCCGCGCGCGTGAACCAGGACGTGCTGCTGGATCTGCGCGGCCGGATCTTCCGGCACGCGCAGGCGCTGAGCATCGACTTCCACGAGCGGTACACCTCGGGCCGGCTCATCTCCCGTTCCACCACGGACGTCGAGTCGCTGCGGGAGCTGCTCGACGAGGGCCTGCAGGAACTCATCGGCGTGATCCTCGCCTTCGTGTACATCTCGGCGATGCTGCTCTGGCTGGACCTGGGCCTCGGCGCGGCGGCGCTGGCGTCGTTCGTGCCGCTGTACGGGTTCGTGCGGATGTACCGGCGGCGCGCGGCGAGCGTCTACACGGCCCGGTCCACCGCGATCGCCGCGGTGATCGTGAAGTTCGCGGAGACGATGAACGGCATCCGTCCGGTGCGGGCGTTCCGTCGGGAGGCCGCGAACGACACGGAGTTCGGCGCCCTGAACCGGCACCACGAGCGCACCAACGGCGACGCGATCCTGGAGATGGCCCGCTATGTGGTCTGCTCCCGTGTCGTCGCGAACATCACGGTGGCGGCGATCGTGCTGTGGGGCGCCTACCGGGTGGCGTCGGAGTCGCTGGCGCTGGGTGTGCTGGCGGCGGCGGTGCTGTACCTGCGGCGGCTGTACGACCCGATCGACCGGCTCGGCATGTTCCTCAACTCGTACCAGTCGGCGGCGGCCTCGCTGGAGAAGATCGCGGGCCTGCTGGCCCAGGCTCCCTCCGTCCCCGAGCCCACCGAGCCGAAGGAACTGCCTGCCGCGACCTCCGAATTCCCGGGCCGTGAGGTCGTGTTCGAGGACGTACGGTTCGCGTACCGCACCGGCGGGGAGGTCCTGCCCCGCTTCGATCTCACCCTCGCGGCGGGCAGCACGGTGGCGGTGGTCGGCTCCACCGGCGCCGGCAAGTCGACCCTCGCCAAGCTGGTGGCCCGTTTCTACGACCCCTCGTCCGGGCGGGTCCTCCTCGACGGCGTCGATCTGCGCGACCTCTCGGTGCCCGAGCTGCGGCGCGGGGTGATCATGGTGACGCAGGAGTCGTTCCTGTTCTCCGGCACGGTCGCCGAGAACATCGCCATCGGCCGCCCCGACGCCACCCGCGAGGACATCGAGCGGGCCGCCAAGGCCATCGGCGCCCACGACTTCATCAGCGCCCTGCCCGACGGCTACGACACCGACGTACGCAAGCGCGGTGGCCGTATCTCCGCCGGCCAGCGTCAACTCGTGGCGTTCGCGCGGGCGTTGCTCGCCGACCCGGCGGTCCTCATCCTGGACGAGGCGACCAGCTCCCTCGACATCCCCGGGGAACGGGCGGTCCAGCGTGCCATGTCGACGGTCCTGCGCGGGCGGACGGCCGTGGTGATCGCCCACCGCCTGTCGACGGTCGAGATCGCCGACCGGGTCCTGGTGATGGAACACGGCCGGATCGTGGAGGACGGCAGCCCGGCCGAACTGATCGAGGGCAAGGGCCGCTTCTCGGACCTGCACCGGGCGTGGCGGGACAGCCTGGCGTAGCGGCGCCCTGGAGAACCGGCCCGAAGGGCCGTTCTCCAGGGGCCCGGGGAACTGCGCGACCAGCCCCCACCCACCCACAGCCGAAACTCGACCCGTCCCACACCTGAATCGGGGGCCGATGATCAACGCGTACGAGGACCCCGGCACACCCGACTGCCGCGGGGGCGGGCGCTACCTCTGGTGGCTGGTCAAGCAGCAGGCCGGTCGGTCCGCGATGGGTTCTTTGATCTCGTGCGTCTGGATGGTGCTGCTCGCGGCCACCCCGTACCTGCTCTCCCGGGCGATCGACGAGGGGCTGGAACCCGGTGACTACAGTGCCCTGGCCGGCTGGACCGCCGCGCTCTTCGGCGTCGGCGCGTTCAACGCCTGGCTGAGCATCATGCGGCACCGCACGATGACCCGGGTGCGGATGGACGCCAACTTCCGCACGGTGAAGGTCGTGATGGCGCACGCGGTCCGGCTGGGGGCGGCACTGCGGCGCCGCGTCGGCGCGGGAGAGGTCGTCACGATCGGTGTGGGCGACGTCAACACGATCTCCTCGTCCCTGACGGTCCTCGGACCCGGGGTCGGCGCGGTCGCCGCGTATCTGGTGGTCGCCGGACTGCTCGTGTCGGTCTCGTTGCCCATCGCGGCGGTCGTGCTGCTGGGGATGCCGCTGATGGCCGTCGTCGTGGGGCCGCTGCTGCGGCGGCTGCAGAGCACGGAGACCGAGTACCGCGAACGGCAGGGCGTGCTGACCGCTCGGATCGCGGACCTGGCGGGCGGGCTGCGCGTCCTCAACGGGCTGGGCGGCAAGGGGCTGGTCGCCGACGCGTTCCACCGGGACTCCCAGCGGCTGCGGCGGCAGGGGTACCGGGTCGGGGCGGTGACGAGCTGGATGCAGGCGCTCGGGGTGGGGCTGCCGACGCTGTTCCTCGCGGTCGTCACCTGGCTGGCGGCCCGGCTCGCCGCCCAGGGGTCCATCAGCGTGGGCGAGTTGGTGTCGGTGTTCGGGTATGTCACCGTGCTGGTGCGGCCGGTGTCGTACCTCGTCGACTGGGGGTACGAGCTCAGCCGCGGGGTGGTGGCCGCGCGGCGCGTCATCCGGTTCCTGACCCTGGAGCCGCTGCCGGACCACGGCACCACGGACGCCCCCGCCGAGCCGTCCGCGCTGCACGACCCGGAGTCCGGCGTGCGGATCCCGCCCGGGCGGCTGGTCGCGCTGGCCGCCGAACGGCCGGCCGAGGCGACAGCGATCGTGGACCGGCTCGGCCGGTACGCGCCGACGGCGGTGACCTGGGGCGGCACCCCGCTCGACGAGATCCCCCTCGCACAGGTCCGCGCCCGGATCATGGTCGCCGACCACGAGGCCGATCTTTTCGCGGGCCGGCTGCGCGACCTGCTCGGCGGACACGGCGAGGTCGACGACGTGGTGGCGGCGCGGGCGTTGCGGGCGGCCGTGGCCGAGGACATCGTGCAGGGTCTGCCGGACGGCCTCGACTCGGCGATCGACGCGCAGGGCCGCAACCTCTCCGGCGGTCAGCGGCAGCGCGTACGGCTGGCCCGGGCTCTGGTGGCCGACCCCGAGGTCCTGCTCGCCGTAGAGCCCACCTCGGCGCTCGACGCCCACACCGAGGCCCGGGTGGCCCAGCGGCTGCGGGCCGCCCGCGAGGGCCGTACGACCCTCGTCACCACCACCTCGCCCCTCGTCCTCGACCACGCGGACACGGTCCTCCACCTGGTCGACGGCAAGGTCGCCGCCACCGGCAGCCATCGCGAACTGCTGGCCGCCGAGCCGGGGTACCGGGCGCTGGTGGCCCGGGACGCGGGCGAGGAAGAGGGCACGGGCCAGGGCCCAGGCAAGAAAGAGGGCCCAGGGGAGGAAGAGGGCCCAGGCAAGGGAGAGGGCCCGAACGAGACCGCGGTCGAGGAGGTCGTACGGTGACCACGGAACCCACCACTTCCCCCGCCTCGGGTCGGCTGCCCATCGCCGACGCGGTCGCCGTGCGGCGGGCCACCGTGCGGCTGGTGCGGGCCGACGGACGGGTGTTCCTCGCCGTGCTGGGGCTGAACGGGGCGGCGGCCGCGATGGGGCTGGCCGGACCGTGGCTGGTGGGGCGGATCATCGACGAGGTGCGCGGCGGGGGCGGCGTCGGGGCGGTGGACCGGCTCGCGGCGACGCTACTGCTGTGCGCGGTGGCGCAGTTGCTGCTGGCGCGCTGGGCCCGGTATGTGGGGCACCGGTTCGGGGAGCGGACGCTGGCGCGGGTGCGTGAGGAGTTCGTGGAGCGGACGCTGGCGCTGCCCGCGTCGGTGGTGGAGCGGGCCGGGACCGGTGATCTGACGGCGCGTGGCACGGCCGACGTGGACGCCGTCGGCAAGACGCTGCGCGACGTCGGCCCGGAAATCCTCATCAGCTCGGTGCAGGCGCTGTTCCTGATCGGCGCGGTGTTCGCGCTGGACCCGTTGCTCGGCGTGTGCGCGCTGTCCGGTCTGACCGGTATCCGGTTCGTGTTGCGCTGGTATCTGCGCCGGGCGCGCACCGGCTATCTCGCGGAGGGCGCGGCCAACTCCGAGGTCGCGGAGATCGTCGCGGCGACGGCGTCCGGCGCGCGTACGGTCGAGGCGCTGCGGCTGGAGGAGCGGCGGATCGCCGCGAGCCGGGACGCGCTGGAGTCGTCCCGGCGACGGCGGTTCCACACCCTGTTCCTGCGCACGGTGTTCTTCCCGGGTGTGGAGGTCTCGTACTTCGTGCCGCAGGTGCTGGTCCTCCTCGTCGGCGGGGTGCTGCTCGCGCGCGGTTCGGTCAGCCTGGGCGCGGTGGTGTCGGCGGCCCTGTATCTGCAGCAGCTCAGCGGCCCGCTCGACGAGATCCTGATGCGGATCGAACTGCTGCAGAGCAGCGGCGCCTCGTTCGCCCGGGTGGAGGGTCTGGCCGGGGCCCCGCGCGCGGACTCCGCCGACTCCCCGGAACCGGCGGACGACCGTATCGACGTGTCCGGTGTGCGGTACGCCTACGACCGGGGCAGCGAGGTGCTGCGCGGTGTCGACCTGACGGTCCGGCCCGGCGAGCGGCTGGCCGTGGTCGGCCCGTCCGGCGCGGGCAAGACGACCCTGAGCCGCCTCCTGGCCGGCATCGACGCGCCGACCGAGGGCACGGTGACGGTCGGCGGCGTCCCCGTCGTCGGCCTCGGCCCCGAACGGCTGCGCCGTCAGGTCGTCCTCGTCACCCAGGAGCACCACGTCTTCCTGGGCACGGTCCGCGACAACCTCCTGATCGCCGAACCGGCCGCCACGGACGAGGAGTTGTGGGCGGCGCTGACGGCCGTGGGCGCGGACCACTGGGTCCGCGCCCTCCCCGACGGCCTCGACACCCGCCTCGGCGAAGGGGGTCGTCGCACGGACGGCCCCCAGGCCCAGCAACTCGCCCTGGCCCGCGTGGTCCTGGCCGACCCCCACACCCTCATCCTCGACGAGGCCACTGCCCTGCTGGACCCCACCACCGCCCGCCACACCGAACGCGCCCTGGCCGCCGTCCTCCACGGCCGCACCGTCATCGCCATCGCCCACCGCCTCCACACCGCCCACGACGCGGACCGCGTCGCCGTCATGGAGAACGGGCTCATCACGGAACTGGGCACCCACGAGGAACTGGTGACGGCGAAGGGCGCGTACGCGGCGCTGTGGCGGAGGTGGCACGGGGAAGGCGCGGCCTGAGGGGCACGCCCGGCGAACAGTCCGTATAGCGAACACGACCAACCGGACAACGGACCGTTTCCAGCCAACTTCTTGACGCGCTCCTGACAGGATGCACGGTCTCCTGCCACTCTGCCCACAACCGCGGCACAGCGGGCTCACAAGTACGCCGGCCGTGCCGCGAAGCACCCTCCACGCATGTGGTTTCGCGTTCACCAGTTCACACCTTGTTCTGCCCGGACGGTCACCAGCCGCCCGGTCTCCCCTGGCCGTGTGAACCGCGGCCATGCAGAAGGAGTCAGTGTTGAGACGCCAGTCCCACAGACGCACCTCCCACACCGGTAACACCTTCGGCCACGGCACCCGGCGGCGCGCGGCCGCCGGCGCGCTCGTCGCCGTGACCGCCCTGTTGGCCGCGGCCGTCCAGTCGGGCGCCGCCACCGCCGCCCCGGAGAAGGCACCGTCGGCTGCGGACAAGGCCAACCCGGGCGCCGTCTCGGTGAAGCTCACCCCCGCCCAGCGGGCCGAGCTGATACGCGAGGCCAACGCCACGAAGGCGGAGACCGCCGAAGAGCTGAACCTCGGCGCGAAGGAGAAGCTCGTCGTCCGTGACGTGGTCAAGGACCGCGACGGCACGGTGCACACGCGGTACGAGCGGACGTACGACGGCCTCCCGGTCCTCGGCGGCGACCTGGTCGTCGAGACCTCGAAGGCGGGCGAGACCGAGGGCATCGTCAAGGCCACCAAGGCCACGATCAAGGTCGCCTCACTGAAGCCCACCGTCACCGCCGCCAAGGCCGAGAAGCAGGCACTCGGTGCCGCGAAGGCGGAGGAGGCCAAGAACCCCGAGGTCAACCGCGCCCCGCGCAAGGTCGTCTGGGCCGCGAGCGGCAAGCCCGTCCTCGCCTACGAGACGGTCGTCGGCGGCTTCCAGCACGACGGCACCCCGCAGGAGCTGCACGTCATCACCGACGCCACCACCGGCGAGAAGCTGTACGAGTGGGAGGCGGTCGAGACCGGCACCGGCAACACGGTGTACAGCGGTCAGGTGACCCTCGGCACCACGCAGTCCGGTTCGACGTACAACCTCACCGACGGCGCCCGCGGCGGCCACAAGACCTACAACCTGAACCGCGGCACCTCCGGCACCGGCACGCTGTTCTCCGGCCCCGACGACGTATGGGGCAACGGCAGCCCGTCGAACCTGGAGTCGGCCGCCGCCGACGCCCACTACGGCGCGGCGCTGACCTGGGACTACTACAAGAACGTGCACGGCCGCAACGGCATCCGCGGTGACGGCGTCGGCGCCTACTCGCGTGTGCACTACGGCAACAACTACGTCAACGCGTTCTGGCAGGACTCCTGCTTCTGTATGACGTACGGTGACGGCTCGGGCAACGCCAACCCGCTGACGTCGATCGACGTGGCCGCGCACGAGATGACGCACGGCCTCACGTCCAACACGGCCGGTCTCAACTACTCCGGTGAGTCCGGGGGCCTGAACGAGGCCACCTCGGACATCTTCGGCTCGACGGTCGAGTTCTACGCGGCGAACTCCTCCGACGTCGGTGACTACCTCATCGGCGAGGAGATCAACATCAACGGCGACGGCACGCCGCTGCGTTACATGGACCAGCCGAGCAAGGACGGCTCGTCCAAGGACGCCTGGTACTCGGGCATCGGCTCGATCGACGTGCACTACTCGTCGGGCCCGGCGAACCACTTCTTCTACCTGCTCTCCGAGGGCAGCGGCGCCAAGACCATCAACGGCGTCAGCTACAACTCGCCCACCTCGGACGGCCTGCCGGTGACCGGCATCGGCCGCGCCAAGGCGGAGCAGATCTGGTTCAAGGCACTCACCACGAAGTTCACGTCCACGACCAACTACGCGGGCGCCCGCACCGGCACCCTCGCGGTCGCCGGTGAGCTGTACGGCACGACGTCCGCCGAGTACACGGCGGTGCAGAACGCCTGGGCGGGCGTGAACGTGGGCACGCGCCCCGGCGGTGGCGGGGGCGGCGGCACGTCGTTCGAGAACACGGCCGACGTATCGATTCCGGACAACGGGGCGGCGGTCACCTCGCCAATCACCGTTTCCGGCCGCACCGGCAACGCGCCCTCCAACCTCGCGGTCGCCGTGGACATCGTCCACACCTACATCGGTGACCTCCAGGTGCAGCTGGTCGCGCCCGACGGCACCGCGTACACGCTGAAGGCGTACGGCAGCGGCGGCAGCACGGACAACATCAACACCACGTACACCGTGAACGCCTCCTCCGAAGTCGCCAACGGTGTCTGGCAGTTGAGGGTCCAGGACAACGCGGCGCGGGACACGGGCCGGATCAACAGCTGGAAGCTGACGTTCCCGTAGGACACCCGGCGCACACAACGCTCCACAGGCGTCGCCCCGGTGGGTCACATCCCGCCGGGGCGACACCCGTTCACATCCCCGAAACATTCACCGGACCGTTGACTTTCGGCCAACATCACCTTCCCCTCCTGACATGCACACGACCCAGGTGCCACTCTTCCTCCACCCGCCGCACCAGCACCAAAGCACTCCCCCACATAAGGAGCTTGTGTGACTCCCCTCTACGCGCGTCACAAGCGCACCTCGCTCGCCATCGCGACCGCTGTCGCCGCCGGCGCGCTGCTGACCACCGGGCTGACGTCCGGCGCCACCGCCCAGCCCGCGCCCGTCGCGGACAAGGCCCAGCCGGCCGGAGCCCCGGTCCTGCTGACCCCCGCCGCGCGCACCGCCCTGATCAAGGAGGCGGACGCGGCCACGACCGAGACCGCCGACGAGATAGGCCTCGGCGCCAAGGAGGAGCTGGTCGTCCGTGACGTCCTCAAGGACGCCGACGGCACGGTCCACACGCGCTACGAGCGCACCTACGGCGGCCTCCCGGTCCTCGGCGGCGACCTGGTCGTCCACGAGTCGAAGGCCGGCGACATCAAGAGCGTCACCAAGGCCACCAGCGCCTCCGTCAAGGTCTCCGACCTCACCGCGGACGTCACCAAGGCCACCGCCGAGAAGCAGGCGCTGAAGGCCGCCCAGGCCGAGGGCTCCACCAGGACCGCGGCCGACAAGGCCCCGCGCAAGGTCGTCTGGGCCGCGGACGGCAAGCCCGCGCTCGCCTACGAGACGGTCGTCGGCGGCTTCCAGCACGACGGCACCCCGCAGGAGCTCCACGTCGTCACCGACGCGGAGACCGGCGAGAAGCTGTACGAGTGGGAGGCCATCCAGACCGGTTCCGGCAACAGCCAGTACAACGGCCAGGTCACCATCGGCACGTCCCTGTCGGGCTCGACGTACCAGCTGAACGACGCCTCGCGCGGCGCCCACAAGACGTACAACAAGGCCCGCGCCACGTCCTCGTCGGCGGGCACGCTCTTCACCGACGCGGACGACGTCTGGGGCACCGGCACCGCCACCAGCTCCTCCACCGACCAGAACGCCGCCGTGGACGCCCACTACGGCGCCCAGGTCACCTGGGACTTCTACAAGAACGTCCTCGGCCGCAACGGCATCAAGAACAACGGCGTCGCCGCGTACTCCCGCGTCCACTACGGCAACGCGTACGTCAACGCCTTCTGGTCCGACAGCTGCTTCTGCATGACGTACGGCGACGGCGCGGGCAACACCAAGCCGCTGACCTCCCTGGACGTGGCGGGCCACGAGATGACCCACGGCCTGACGTCGAACACCGCGGGCCTCAACTACTCGGGCGAGTCCGGCGGCCTGAACGAGGCCACCTCGGACATCCTCGGCACGGCGGTCGAGTTCTACGCCGCCAACTCCAAGGACCCGGGCGACTACCTCATCGGCGAGAAGGTCGACATCCGCGGCAACGGCACCCCCCTGCGCCACATGGACCAGCCGAGCAAGGACGGCAACTCTGCCAACTACTGGTCGTCGAGCCTGGGCAGCCTGGACGTCCACTACTCCTCGGGCCCGGCGAACCACTTCTTCTACCTCCTGTCCGAGGGCAGCGGCGCCAAGACGATCAACGGTGTCAGCTACAACTCCCCCACCTCCAACGGCGCCACGATCACGGGCATCGGCCGCGACAAGGCCGTCCAGATCTGGTACAAGGCGCTGACGACGTACATGACGTCGACCACGAACTACAAGGGCGCCCGCACGGCGACCCTGAACGCGGCGTCCTCCCTCTACGGCTCCAGCAGCACGGAGTACGCGCGGGTGAACGCGGCGTGGGCGGCGGTCAACGTCACGGCGTGACGCACATCCGAGTCAGGGCGGTACCCGGAGAGAAGGCGACTCCGGGTACCGCCCTACGCTGTGCCCCATGCCCCGAACCGACGGCCCCCTCCCCGAGGGCCCCTTCACCTACGACGAGGTGGGCGCGACCCGGAAGGGCCACTGCCCACCCGGCTTCAACCCCCTCCACGTCCGCACCCGCATAGGCGAGGGCGTGGACGTCTTCCACCGCGCCGCCGACGCGGTCCTCACCTGGGAGATGCACCGCGCGATGGGCGTGGGCATACGCGCCTCCGCCCCCGAGGCGTCCCCCGGCGTCGACGTGACGGTGACGTTGGGCGGCGTCATCAAGGCCCCCTGCCGCGTGGTGTGGACGGTCGACGAACCCCGCCGCAAGGGCTGGGCCTACGGCACGCTCCCGGGCCACCCGGAATGCGGCGAGGAGGCCTTCGTGGTCGACCGCACGGGCGACGGCACGGTCTGGCTGACGGTGACCGCCTTCAGCCGGGGCGCGAAGTGGTACGCACGGGCGGGCGGGGCGGCTACGCGGGGGTTGCAGCATGCGTATGCGCGGCGGTGTGGGGTGGTGTTGCGGCGGTTGGCGGGGGACACGAAAGAGTGAACTCTCGGCGCATTAGGCTGCGACACATTTTGTCTAACTAGACTTGGACAGAATCGTCACGGCCGACAGGCAGGAGCCTCCTCGTGGGAGAACGCGACGCTCAGCGCCCAGCCGTTCCGGCCAAGCCCGGCCGGCTTGTCGACCGGGATCGGGAATGGGCGCTACTCACCGATTTCCTCAGCGATCCGTCGCCCGAGATGCGGCTCGGCATCGTGTCCGGCCGGCGACGCCACGGGAAGTCGTTCCTCCTGCGAGCCCTGTGCGAGGAGTATGGCGGCCTGTACGTCACCGCGGTCAGAGAGGAAGGCCGCCTGCCGGCACTCCGGCGTTTCAGCGAGGCGATCGCCGCGCACGCAGGCCTGCGCCCTGGCACCCTGAACCTGCCCGACTGGCGAGAGGTTCTGACCAACGCCCTGGACGTCGCGGCCCGCGGCTCTGCGACCCCCCTCGTGATCATCGACGAGCTCCCGTATCTGCTCCAGCACTCCCCCGAGCTCCCGGGCCTGATCCAGTTGATCTACGACGAGCACCAGTGGCACGCAGGTGTCGGCGCGCGGATCATCCTGTGCGGATCCGCCATGAGTGTCATGCACGAGCTGCTGTCCGGTACGAAGCCCCTGCGCGGCCGCGCGGTCATCGATCTCCGCCTCGGCGCCTTCGACTTCCGTATGAGTAAACAGTTCTGGCAGATCGACGACCCTCTCACCGCCCTCCGCGTCCACGCGGTCCTGGGCGGCGCCGCCGGATACCGCGCCCTCGCCGGCCGCCCGAATCCCAACGCCGGCTTCGACGAATGGGTCACGCGGACCCTGCTCGATCCGGGCCGGGCGGTCTACTCCCCCACGGAGACCGAGTACCTCCTGCGCGAGGACCCCCGCATCACCCAGCACACCCTGTACTACGACATCCTCTCCGCCATCGCACAGGGAGCGAGCACACCCAGCAAGATCGGAGCCGCCCTCGGCCGCCAACGCAACGCGGTCACGCACCCGCTGGATGTCCTCGAGTCAACGGGCTACATCCACCGCGAGCAGGACCTGCTCCGCCCCCGTCACCCCGTCATCACCCTCGCGGACCCGCTGATCCGCTTCAACCAACTCATCACGCTCCCCCAAGCGGCGGCCGTGGAGGAAGGCGGTGCCAAGGAGGTCTGGCAGACCTCCCTCCCCACGTTCAACTCCAAGATCCTGGGCCCTCATTTCGAAGAACTGGCCCGCACCTGGACCCGCCGCTACGCCCACACCATCCTCCCGGGAGGCATCCCAGGCCCGGTCGGCACCACCGAGGTCCCTGACCCGGCAGCCCGCACCAAACACGAGGTCGACGTCATCGCCCTGTCCCTGGGCGAACGCCCCCAGTCACCACGCTCCCGCATCGCGCTACTGGGCGAGGCGACGGCGGCGCGACGCGGAGTGGCTGATCTCCAACGCCTCGAACGTATCCGGGACTTGCTGTCCGAGCAGGGTCACGACACAAGCGGGGTCACTCTGGCGCTCTTCTCGCTGTACGGCTTCCATGCCGACGTGACGGAACTCGCGAAGCGGCGCCCCGACGTCCTGTTGGTGGATTTGGAGACGCTGTACGGCCTGTGAGGCCGAGTAGTGACGCACCCCAATCACTGACGTTTCTCCTTCAGGTTCAGGTCGCTCGGCACAAAGTGACCGGGAGCGCATGACAGACGAGCGGGACCGGAAGCCTGAAGCGCCGACGGCGGCCGACGGAACGACGCGACTGTTCACGGCGATCGGCTGGATGCTCAAGCTCCTACGGGCGCGGGCAGGACTCGCTCAGAAGGAACTCGGCGAGGCGGTCGGCTACGGCCCCGACGCCATCTCGGCATGGAGCACGGCGTACGCCTGGCCCGCCCAAGGTCCTGGAGAAGGCGGAAGATCTCCGCGATGCCGGAGGCTTGTTGAACGCGATGAACTCCGAGATCAAGGGGGGTATGAAAAAGGCACGGACGAGGCATCCAGAGTGCAAATCAAGGTTACGCGGCTCTGGGGTCGCACGCCATGCGGGCCGAGAGGATGGCCCGCCAGGCGATCTTCGAGCAGTGGCCGTCGCCGAGGCTCAGTTTCGTGCTCGACGAGGGTGTGTTGTTGTCCCCGTCGAAGGACAACAAGTACACGCAGGCCAGTTGCGGAACCTGCTGCGCATCGGTAGGAATCTCAGGACCGTAGGGGTTCAGGTCATGCCGATGGACCGCAAGGAACAGTTGAGCATGGACGGCCCGTTCAACCTGCTGACCGTCAGGAAGCAGCTGCCATACATGGAGGTCCACAGCCATTCACGACCCATCACCGACGCGGAAGAAGTACGCATCCTGACCGAGCGCTCCGGCTTCTCAGGCAGGCCACCGCCGACGCGGCAGGCCCTCAGGCCCAGCGAATCCCTGCTCCTGATCGAGAAGCTACGTGGACGGCTACGAAAACCGAAGCAATCTCTCGGTTCAAGAGCAGCCATAGCAGCGGCGGGGGCGGCTAGTGTCTCGAAGGCGCCTACACCTGGCGCAAGCCGTCGCACAGCGACGGCGAAGGCAGTTAGTGCGTAGGGATGTCCATCCGCCCTCAAACCATCCACATCCGCGGCTCCACGAGTCCCACGGGCCTCACCTCACCCTCTCCCCCAGTCACCCAGCCGACGTCCTGACAGGCTAGCTACTGAGTTGACGGCCTTGTGCATCATTACCCGCCACCCCGTTATACGACCCGCACCTGCGGGAGGGCCGGTCAAACTGCCCGAGTTCGCCAACCTCCGCCGCATCCACTTCCAGGGCCTACGGCACTCGACCGCCACCCTCACTGACTCCATAAACAACTTGCTTCTGCGGATCATAGGCGAACAGCCTATGACTGGACGCTAGATCAAGCAGGAGCGAGGAAACTTCCTTGGCCCTCGACCAAGAGATAGAGGCCATCACACACTCACTGGTGACGTAAAGCGGAGAAGCCCAGGGAGAATCGTTCATATTTTCCTCCGTGAGATCCGGTATCGCGGAAATCACGGATTCATAAAAGGCATCAATAGCTGAACTTTCTTCAACCACACCTGTAAGGCCGTCCGCCAGCTGATCGTAAACATGAGCGGCCTCCTCTGAGGTTGGAATCGTCTCCTGGCGCCAGAAGGCCAGATCAAAGCTCACGCTCACTCCCCTCGAAAATGCCATCCTGCCCAACAGGCCAGGCTTCTTCCGGGCATACCATACCCCGGGAAGAGACAGAACGACTATGACCCCGCCTCCAACCGGACCAACAGCTACTATTTTCTATGTATCTGCACGTCAAATACTCCGACCAGCGTGCGCCCGTCCGAGGTGGTCACTGTATTTCCAGGCTCGTTCAGCCAATTGTCAAATTTACGCTGTTGCGGATTCTTCTTCGCCTCACCGCCCTTCACCTCGATCCCGTACCACCGGCCATCGATCTGAACTGTGCCATCATACTTTCTGGGACGGAGTCCAGGCGCAGATACCGGGGTCTCTCTACGCATCACGACTGCGCCATCCACTTCCAATTGATCCCAGGCGTTCGTCTCATCCGCAGCGCCATCGCGACCAGGCTCACCGTTACGCTTTGAGTATTTTCCATCCGGTGTGCGCGGGGCCTCCCCCTTTTTGGCGTCATTGATCGCATCGGCAATGTTTTCGACTTGTCGGGGTGCCTTGAGGATGTCTCCCCAGGGGATGAATCCAGCGGCCCCTGCTGCAACGCCGATCGAGTCGCCTTCGTTCCAGGCGCGCTTGAGGTCAACAAAGTCGCAGCCCCAGCCCAGGACGGGGATCCAGCTACAACCTGCGAGCGCTATCTCCCCTGCCGGGGACAGTTCCTCGGGCGGAGTGTTTCCTGAGCCGCTGAAGTATGAGTCCAGGTCGTAGGGGCCGGACTGGACGCAGTACTTGGAGACGAAGGCGCACGGTTGGTCATCAAGGACGGTTCCGGTGGTGCCCGTACTGTCAGTGGCTGCCGTTCCACTCGACCTGGTGTAATCCACCGCCTCACCGGGACGTCCGTTTCCTTGCGTTCCGTCAGGGCGCGTCGGGCAGGCATCCTGGTTCGGCGAGTTGCCGCAGTTGAGGCCGAGGCCCGACGGGTCGGAGAAGGTGATGGGGTTGTTGATGCTGTACGTGTAGCCGTTGAGGGTCTGGTGCTTGTCGAGTTCCAGCAACGGGTCGACGCTGATGAACTGGCCCGTCTTCGGTCGTACTCGCGCGCTCCTACGTGCGTCAGCCCCGTGCCCGCGTCCGCCGGCTTGCCCAGGAAGGCCTTGTCATCCGGCCAGACGGTGACCGGTTTCGGGTCACGTGAGGCTCCGAACGGTGACGTGTACCGCTTCGTGACCGCGTACGTCGTCGCGTCGAGTGCGAGGCTGGACGTGCCGTGGTGGTCTGAGGCGAGGAAGCTCAGCTTCGTACCCGTGGTGCCCGCGACCGCCGTACGGACCGCGATCGTCTGGCCGTTGGCCGTGTAATAGCGCGTGCCGGACAGGGTCTTGGTCGTGCCCTTGACTGTCAGGCGGACCTCCGTGCCGCCCAGGTACAGGACCGTGTCGCCGTTGCCCTTGGCGCGGCGGATCAACAACTCCCCGTCGGCGTCGTAGAGGTAGTTCGTCTCGGCCGTGCCCTCGGTCGTCTTGGCCAGCTTGCCCTCGCCGTTCCAGAGCAGGGTCTGCTGAGCGGCAGGCCCAGGACGGGATGTCGTGCTGCCGTTTGCGTCGTAGTCGTAGACAGCCGCCCTGGCGCCCGTCGTGTTGTCCAGGGTGTGGGGCTTCTTGTCGCCGGCCGCGCTGGTGTCGTCGTACGTGTATGTCGTCGTGTTGTCGGCCGACGCCGTGTGCTGCGTCTCCGTCTTGCGCTGGCCCGCGTCCGTGTACGTGTACGAGGTCCAGTACGGGGCCGCACTGTCGATGTTCGACTTGGTACGGCCGGAAGCCGCACAGTCAGCAGTCTTCGGGGTCCAGGACTCCGTCATGCGACGGTGGCCGTCATAAGCGAAGCACTGGTAGTCCGCCTTCGCCGTGCCGCCCATTGTCGACGCGTCGAAGATCGACGTGACGTTGCCCGCGTCATCCTGAGTGAACTTCAGTTCCTGCGGCATGTAGCCATGCACGTCGTCGGTGACGAAGGAGCGGGTCAGGCGGCGCGTGCCCGACTCGTAGTCCCAGTTCAGATAGGCCTTCTCCGCCGAGGAGGTGCCGTCCTTGCCGACCGTGAGCTGGCGCAGGTCCCCCTGCGGGGAGAACACCGCCCCTTGCAGATAGCCGGTCGTGCCGGTCGACTCGATCTGCTGGCCGGTCGCGTTGTACTCGTACCCGACCGACTCTGCGGGAAGACCACCAGCCGCCGGCTGGGACGTCACACTGACCGTCCCGTCAAGGCGGTACCCCGTCGTGAACGACAAGGTCTTCGGCACGAAGCCCCCCGCCACCAGCTCGTCGCTCTCGGGCAGCAGGAGCTGGCTCTCCTTGACCTTGTACAGGGGATCGTAGGACGTGATCTTCTTCGTGTACGCCTTGCCGGTCGACGCCGAGCCGCCGTCGTAGCGGGTCGCCTCGTCCAGCTGCCCCCTCGCCAGCGAGTCGAACGTCCAGGCGGCGAGCTTGTTCGCGTCCGTCTTCGTGCCCTGCCACAGGCCCGTCTTGCGGTTCAGTTCGTCGTAGCCGTAGAGGAGCTTCTTGCTTTCCTCCTCGACGTTGAAGGTCGACTCGACCCGGTCGAGGCTGTCAAAGACCGACTTCGCTGTGCCCTTGTCGGGGTCGGTCGCGGTGACCTGGCGGCCGAACAGGTCGTAGGTGTAGGACCACACCGTCTTGTCCGGGCCGGTGATGGCTTCCTGCTGGCCCGCGTCCGTGTACGTGTAGGTGGTCGTCGTGTAGTCCGTGCCCGTCGGGTTCGGGCCCGCGTACTCGCGGCGCTCGGTCGTCTGGCCGAGGACGTTGGTGATCACTGCGGTGGCCTGGCCACCGGTCGGGGCGGACGTGGTGACCGTGTCACCGGTGTACGTGGACTCCGTGGTCCAGCGGGTGACACCGTGCGTCTTCGTGACCGTCTTCGTGGCACGACCGGCGCCGTCGTACGTCGTGTCGGTCTGGATCGGGGCCTGGCTGCCCTCCGTCTGCACCGGAGTGCTCGACGGGGCGGAGGTGTTGTCCCAGATGTCGCCCTGCGCGCTGATCGCCAACCCGCGGGTGTCGTAGCGGGTCAGCGAGACCAGCCGTCCGCCGACCGGGGTCGGGGTCTGGACCTGGCGGGTGCGCAGCAGGTTGTCGTAGAACTCGTACGTGGTGTTGTAGCCGGACGCATCACCCTTCAGCGCGCCGGTCGACACCCAGGACAGGCCCGCGTTGGTGATGTTGTAGGCATAGACATAGTTCGCCTTCTGGCTGAGGGCCTTGAGGCGGTTGGGCAGCCAGACGCTGGTGACGCGGCCGAGGCTGTCGTACTCGGTTTCGGTGATCTTCTTGTTCGCATCGGTCACCTTGAGCGGCGCGCCGGTCGCGAACGACACGTCGGTGATGGTCGTGTGCGCCTTGATGTTGGTGACGGTGCTGGAGGTCAGCGGTCCGGCCTCCGTCGGGGCGTAGGCCGTGTCGGTGACCAGCTTGTCGTTGGTGTCCTTGACGACACGAGGACGGCCGAGAGTGTCGTACGTCGTCGTCGCGACCTTCTGCCAGGCCGGAGCGTCGTCGCTACCGTAGGACTTGGCGCGGCCCGCCCAGACCGGCTCACCCTTCGTCGGCTTCTGCGCCGCCGACCAGGCCGTGGTGGTGGTGTCGTCGTAGACCGTGGCCGTGTCGGAGATGACGTCGCCGGGGCGGCTGGAGTCCGCCGGGAGGTCGAGGGCCGAGTCCGCCGTGGCGCACGTCTTGGCGACCGTACGGTTGCGGGAGACCAGGGAGTTGATGCCGTTGTCGGCGTTGCGGGCGTACCAGGTGCGGGTGCACTTCTCATCGCCCGTGACGGCTGCGTCGCCCTCGTCCTCGGTCGTGCTGACCATGCCGAAGTCGTCGTAGGTGTACGAGATCCGATGCGCTCGGTTGAGGGCGGTGCCGGTGGTCGTCACCCGGGTGCGGTCCGTCTTGCCGGCGACCCGCACCATGTAGGCCTCGGTGTCGGCGTAGGACTTCTGCTGGGTGGCGGTCTTCTTCGACCAGATGGTGTTGATGGTTCCGGAGACCTCGGCGGAACCGTTGTAGGTGACGCTCTCCCGGACGAAGCCGGCGTACTGGTCACGGTCCGTGGCCGCGCCGGCGAGGATGCCCGTCACCGATGCCGACTTGCGGTCGTCCGGGTGCGGCGTCTTGCCGTCCGTGCCGAGGACCCGGTCACCGTTCATGCCCTGCATGTAGATGGTGACCGTCTTCAGTTGGGCGGTGTCGCTGGTACCTGTCAGGTGCGTGACACGCTGGAAGCCCCGCCAGAGCGACCAGGTGCGCTCCTTCGCCGGGACGAAGGGGTCCTCGTTGTAGTGCCAGGCGGGAGTCGAGTACTGGTAGGTGTGCTGGACGGCATCGGTGCCGCCGTCCGGGGCCGAGGTGAGCACGGAGGTGACCGGGTACTTCTGGAACCAGTCGAGGATCGGGGTCTTCTCCCCGTTGGGTGACCAGTACACCGGGTAGCAGCGCTTGGTGTTCTCGTCGACCTTGGGCATGGTCTGCCCGTAGACGCAGTCGGCCTCCATGTACGACACGAGCGTCACCGCGCCCGCCTCGGACGTGATCTTCTTCAGGCGCGGTTTGTCGAAGGAGAGAATGTTGTCGCTCTCGCCGTCGACACGGTTGGGGAGCAGTGTGTGCTCGAACCTCACCGGCGGCAGCGCCAAGTCGGTGCCGCGCTTGCCGGTGTGCTTGATCTCCTTCAGCCAGAGGGACTGGTCGGCGGAGTCGCCGGTGTCACCGGGGTCGGGGTAGCTGTGCTGAAGCGCCCAGGCGTCGACGGCCGCGTACGCGGGCGTCGACGCGGCCGCGTTCCACGCGTACGTGGTGATGCCGGTCAGCCGCTTGCGGGTGAAGAACGAGGGCCCGGTGTTGCCGGTGCACTTGTCGCCGCTCTTGCACACGGCGTCGAAGGGCACATCGGGCCAGTTGTCCCGGGAGTCCTCGGTCAGCGAGTCACAGCCGGTGCCGGACGCGACACAACGCTCGGCGTAGTCGAGGACGACCTTGTTCGAGGCCGCGGGGGTGGCGGAGAACACGGAGTCCTTGCGCTGGCCGTAACGGATCTCCTTGAGGTAACCACCGCGGACATACTCGGTCCCGGTGGTGTCGTCACCGAGCATGTCGTAGTGGTTGCGCTCGGCCTCGTACCAGTAGCTCATCGCGTTGCCGTGGGTGTCCTCGACGTAGTCGAGGTTCCACCTCCACGCTTGCTTCTTCTCGCGGCCGGACAAGCCGCTGCCGCTGCTGTAGCCGGGTTCACCCGAGTCGTCACCGAAGACGGGGACGGTCCAGACCGACTCCGTACGATCGCTCGCGCCCGCACCCTCCAGCTTGTTCAGGCCGAAGACGTACTTGGTTCCGTCGCCTGTGACGACCGTCCAGTACTCACCCTTGTCCCCCGCCGAGGTGTCGGTCTTGGCGTCACCGTCGTCGCCGTTGTCGGCGCCGACGGAGTGCGTGACCGTGGAGGCGTCGTCGTTCTTCAGACGCCACTGCTTGGTGGTGTCGTCCTTGACGAGTTCGGTGGCTTTGCCGTTCAGGACCAGGGAGGCGTTCTCGTACTTCCAGCACAGGTCGAACTTGTCGTCCTGTCCGTCGTCGCAGGAGCCGTACTTGCGCTCGACGTAGGAGGAGGTGAGGTCGAAGCCCTCGCCGACCTGGCTGCTCTGGTTGTTGGTATTCGCGGTACGGCCGTCCACGGCGCCGGAGTCATACGAGATCGACAGGCCGGGGGCGGGCCCGGCCGCAGCCGGGGGTGTGCGCAGAGGGTAGGACCAGGTGAACGTACCCGACGAACTACCCGCCTCCCAGGTCGAGGAGGACGACAGAGGCGTCGCCTTGTAGTCGCCGCCGCCGGACTGGGTGCCGGCCGCCAGCGCGAGAACCATCGCCTGGCCGTTCGCGGCAGAGGACTTGAAGTCCAGAGTCGTCGAAACGCTCTGCTCAGCACGGGCGTTGATGGAAACCAGTGGCTTGGGAGCACGGCACGTGCCCGCGCCGCCGTCACCGAGCCGACAGTCGGGGAACTTCAGCAGGTTCAGGCGGCCGGCCCAATCACCGCCGTAGGCGGAGGCGAACGCCGAGTAGTCGACACCGAGTTGGGCACGACCGCCTGTCTTCGGTCCGG
This sequence comes from Streptomyces sp. NPDC002787, assembly GCF_053592095.1. NCBI lineage: Bacteria > Bacillati > Actinomycetota > Actinomycetes > Kitasatosporales > Streptomycetaceae > Streptomyces > Streptomyces sp. NPDC002787. Next base: position 48,465 of record NZ_JBSFVC010000045.1, read on the forward strand.
TGACCTTGAGTACCACGCCCTTGATGCCGAGCTGCTTGGCGGCCTTCTGGTCAAGGACCTCGACCTTGACCGAGTCGGCGGTGCGCGGCTGCTTCTTGGCCTTGGTCGCCTTCGGTTCGGTAAACGTGACGGGAAGCGAACCAGGGGTGCCCTTGGCCTTGCCCGATCCATTTAACGAGAGCGTTGCCGAGCCACCATCGGGCCAGGTGACCTTTCGTGCGCGGTCCTGACCGGCACGCTTCGCCGCAGCCCGATTGGCCGTATCGACCTTCTCCGCGAGCGCCGCGACCTTCTTGTTCGTCTTCACCGTCCACGGGGAGACCTCGGCCGCCTTGGGCGCATCCAGGTCCGGCTTGCCGAGCGGGTCGACCTCCGCCGCGAACACGACCGGTGTCAGGAGACTCGGCAGCATGGCGAAGCCGACCAGCGAGGCGAGGCGCCGGGTCCAGAACCGTCTGCCTGGTGCGGTTCGCTCCGCTCTGAGCGAGCCGGGAGAAGAAAACTGGGTCATGACAAGTCTCCTTGCGGAGACGGCCCCGAGGGGCCGCCGCGCGCCGATGAAGGTCTCAGGAAGAGGAGGGCAGATAGGTGCGCTGAGCTGGACGTGCGTGACCTACATCGACGGCGCAGCGATTTGGCTCTGTACCAGTTCTTTGGGCATGGCGCCGGACCACACACGGAACTTCGCCAAGTCGCCCGGTAGGTAGTGGCCGGTGGCGCCGTCGGCCGAACCTCGGCCGACCGAAAGCGAACCCGAGCCTTGCTGAGCGCCCTCGAGTCCGCCGTCCTCCTCGCTCTGCTGAGGGAATTGACCGACGTACAGCTGAGACACCCCGAAGCCCTGCGTCCCGTCGGCAGCGCTGAAAGGCTGAGTGGCGTCGAAGACTCCGGTCACGTCGACCCACGTGCCGAACTCGCGGTCACTGATGGGCTCCTGGGCGACAGCGAGGGCAGTGTCAACCACCTTCCCGGTGGAGTCGACAGCCGTACGCCCGAACTTCCACTGATAGACACCGTCCGCGACCTTCTCGACCCACAGGGCCCAGGAGGACTCCTTGCCCGTCGGTGTCGCCTGTGCCGCGACCAGTCCTCGATAGCCGTCCTGCTTCGCGTCCAGCAGAGTCCTGTTGAGTCGTACGCGCGCGGACACGGTGAAGGATCCGGTCTCATCGGCCACCGGGCCCGTGCTCGACGCGTAGCCGGAGGTGCCGTTGAGGACGAGGGCGGTGGAGTCCTCACCGCTCAACGACGCCCCGCCGGCCAGGGTCAGGCCGCCGCGCTGATACGGGAACGACGTGCTGGCCGGGTTGTCGGAATCCTCCGGGCTCTCCGCGACCCGCGTACCGGACGAGATCGTGGCATCCCAGTGGGCTACCAGCTCATTGGTCGGCACGTCGTCCGTCTTCAGCCGATGCTCCTCGCGGATCTGCTCGGGCTGCTGCGCCTCCTGCCACACCGCGATCTCGTCCACACGTCCCCGGAAGTATTCGCCCTGTGTTCCGCCGACCTTCGAGGCGCCTATCGTCAGGTTCCGGTTGCTCGCCCAGGGCGAGTACGTCGAGGCGGCCTGGGACAGCACCACCGGATCGCCCTGAGGCCTCCCGTTCACGTAGAGCTGGATGGTGTCGTTGCTCTTGTCGGCGTCCTTCTTGGCGTCGAAGACCGCGGCCAAGTGGGTCCAGACCCGCAGCGGAGGACTGGCCGCGTCGGCCACCGATCGGATGTAGACGGGGTTGTCCTTGTCCTGGTCGGTCCGGTTGAAGACCCACTTCTTGTACGTGGACGAGTAGTAGAGCGTGAACGCCGACCCTCGGTCGCCGGGCGCGGACAGCACCGTCCTGTTCGCGGAGGCGTCCGTGAGGTACACCCACGCCGATACGGTGAAGGAGTCCTGGGTGTTGACGGCGGCTCCGTCGGTCGACGCGTAGCCGTTCTGCTTGGCCGGGTCCGTGCTGTCGTTCAGCCAGAGCGAGTAGTCGCCCGCGCCGCGGCGGGCCATCGTCGACCACCCGGTGCCCGCCGTGTCGCGCAGTACGGCGTTGTGGCGTGTGCCGGCCTCACCCGTGTCCTTGGCGACCTTCTCGGTGGAATTGGGTGTGCCGTCGTCGAAGCGCCAGCGGCCGGTCGGCCCCTCCGGCAGGCCGACCTTGAGGTCGAACTCCGCGGGTGGTCCCCAGCGCACTCGCCCGTCCTTGTCCAGCTTGAGATCACTGGCTTCCACCGACAGGGTCTGCGTGCCGGACAGACCAGGCGTGATGTCCTTCCGTGTCACCGGCGCGTTTGTCGTCGCGGCATCAACCCGCTTGGCCGCACTCGCACCCGTGGCGAGGAAGCGCCAGCGGTACGCCTTCACATCCTTGTCGGCCGCGTTCGGCCGGAAGGAGCCTTACGGGCGGAGTGAAAGCGTCATCACCCCGCCCGCACCACCGTCACCGCATCAACACCCCCGCCCCCTCCCCCATCTCCTCCGAGGGCACCGCCACCAGCCCCAGCTCGGCCGTCGAGGCCAGCAGGCGGTGGGCCGGGAGGATGCGGACCGTGTAGCCGAAGGAGCCCGTGCGGTCCAGGGAGAGCGGGCCTTCGTAGACCCAGCGGCCCTCCTCGTCGGGGCCGGTCGTCGGCTTCAGGGGGACGTACGTCGCGTCCGTGATGCGGTCCTCCGCGTCGACGCGGCCGGAGACCGCCTGGACCTCGACGTCGTCCGGGGCCAGGTCGCCGAGCCCGACGCGGACCCGGAGCACGAGTGTCGCGCCCAGTTCGCCCGCCGTGCTCGAAGGGGCGGCCGAGGTCTCCACATGGTCGACCCCGACGCGGTGCCACGCGCCCCGCACCCGCGCCTTCCACTCCGACAGCTCGCGGGCCACATCCGGGGTCAGCGACCGGTGCGCCCGGGCGGCGGGGGTGTAGAGGCGGTCCACGTACTCCCTGACCATGCGGCCCGCCAGCACCTTCGGTCCGAGATGGGTGAGTGTCTGGCGGACCATCTCGATCCAGCGGTCGGGCAGACCGGCCTGGCCGCGTTCGTAGAAGCGCGGGGCCACCCGCTGTTCCAGGAGGTCGTACAGGGCCGCCGCCTCCACGTCGTCCCGGCGGTCCTGGTCCTCGTCCGTCGCCGTACCGTCAGCCGTCGGGATGGCCCAGCCGAAGTCCGGCCGGAACCACTCGTCCCACCAGCCGTCCAGGACGGAGAGATTGAGACAGCCGTTCAGAGCCGCCTTCATGCCGGACGTCCCGCACGCCTCCAACGGGCGCAGCGGGTTGTTCAGCCACACGTCGCACCCCGGGTACAGCTTCTGCGCCATCGCCATGCCGTAGTCGGGGAGGAAGACGATCCGGTGGCGTACGCGCGGGTCGTCCGCGAACCGCACCAGCTCCTGGATCAGGCGTTTCCCGCCGTCGTCCGCGGGGTGCGCCTTGCCCGCGATCACGATCTGCACCGGCCGCTCCGGGTGGAGCAGCAGCTCCATCAGACGGTCGGGGTCGCGCAGCATCAGGGTCAACCGCTTGTAGGACGGGACTCGGCGCGCGAAGCCGATCGTCAGGACGTCCGGGTCCAGCACGCCCTCGATCCAGCCCAGTTCGGCCGTGCCCGCGCCGCGCTGCCGCCAGGAGGCGTACAGGCGTTCCCGTACCTCCATGACCAGCTGCTCCCGCAGGTCCCGGCGCAGGTCCCAGATGTCCTGGTCGGGGATGTCACCGACGGCGTCCCAGCGGTCCGAGCCGCCGACCGTCATGGCGTCCTCGGTCCGCTCGGCGCCGATCTGGCGGGCGCCGAGCCGGAAGACCTCGGGGGCCACCCAGGTCGGGGCGTGCACCCCGTTCGTCACGGAGGTGATCGGGACCTCGTCCGCGTCGAAGCCCGGCCACAGGCCCGAGAACATCTCCCGGCTGACCTGGCCGTGCAGCAGCGACACACCGTTCGCCCGTTGCGCCAGCCGTAGCCCCATCACCGCCATGTTGAAGACGTTCGGGTCGCCGCCCGCGTACGTCTCCATGCCCAGCCCCAGGATGCGTCCGACGTCGATGCGCGGGAGTTCGGCGTCGGGGCCGAAGTGGCGGGCGACCAGCTCGCGGTCGAAGCGGTCGATGCCGGCGGGGACGGGGGTGTGGGTGGTGAAGACCGTGCCGGAGCGGACCGCCTCCAGGCCTGCGTCGAAGTCGAGCCCCTCGTCGCAGAGTTCGGCGATGCGCTCCAGGCCGAGGAAGCCGGCGTGGCCCTCGTTGGTGTGGAAGACCTCGGGCCCGGGGTGGCCGGTGAGCCGGCAGTACGTGCGTACGGCCCGCACTCCTCCTATGCCGAGCAGCATCTCCTGCAGGAGACGGTGTTCGCTGCCGCCGCCGTACAGCCGGTCGGTGACGCCGCGTTCGCCGAGGTCGTTCTCCTCGACGTCCGAGTCGAGCAGCAGCAGCGGTACCCGGCCCACCTGGGCCTGCCAGATCCGGGCGTGCAGCCGGCGGCCGCCGGGCAGTGCCAGGTCGACCTGGGCCTGGGTGCCGTCGCTCTCGTGGAGCGGCACCAGGGGCAGCTCGTTCGGGTCGAGCACCGGGTAGTGCTCCTGCTGCCAGCCGTCCCGGGACAGGGACTGCCGGAAGTAGCCGTGCCGGTAGAGCAGGCCGACGCCGATCAGCGGGACACCGAGGTCGCTGGCCGCCTTCAGATGGTCGCCGGCGAGGATGCCGAGGCCGCCGGAGTACTGCGGCAGGGCGGCCGTGATGCCGAACTCGGGCGAGAAGTAGGCGACGGCGGCCGGGAGTTCGGAAATCTGCGCCTGCCCCTGGTACCAGCGGTCCCCGGCGACGTAGTCGCGCAGATCGTCGGCGACCGCGGTCAGCCGGCGCAGAAAGCGCCGGTCCTCGGCGAGTTCGGCCAGGCGCCGGGTGGAGACGGAACCGAGGAGACGCACGGGGTCGCCGCCGGACGAGACCCAGCGCTCGGGGTCGACCGACTGGAACAGGTCACGGGTCTCCGCGTGCCAGGACCAGCGCAGATTGCGCGCCAGCTCGCTGAGCGGGTACAGGGCTTGGGGCAGGACGGGTCGGACGGTGAATCTGCGGATGGCCTTCACAGAGGGTTCCACCTTCACGCCAGGACGTACGGGCCGGGGGACGCACTCCGCTGTGCGCCGTTCGTCACCCCGACGGTAGCGGCGCGGGCGCCCGGCAACCATGGCGCGTCCCCCGGTATGCGATTACGGCGCATCCGTACCCCGGCCTCCCGGCAGGACAGTCCACCCCCGCCCGCTCCGTCCTGAATTCGCCGCAACCCGGCTTCAAGCTTCACATGACTTCACATGTACCCCACGGGCGATATGGCCGATTCCACCCCTCTGCGCGCCCTTGTGGCACTTCACACCGCACGAGAGGCTGCCGAGTGGCGTACCGGCCGACCTCGGCCGAATCCGGCGGACCCGGGCAGCCCACCCTTGTCCGGCTTCCGGCGAACTCCGGTGTTGGTGCGCCAGGTCGAGGAGGGGGTTCACACACATGCACCACCTGGCAGAGGCGAGAAACAGGCGTATGCGCTGGGCGGGAGGGCTTACGGCGGTGATGACGGCCGCGGTGCTTTCGGCCATCACCCTGCCCGCGCACGCCGCTCCGGAGGGGCTCGTCCTCGGAGCCGGTGATCCCGGTTCCGTCAGCGGCAGTTACATAGTGACCCTCAAGGCGGGGACGAAGGCCCCGTCGAAGGCCGGAAAGGACGTGGCGGCCAAGTACGGGGCGAAAATAGGCCACATGTACAGCACCGCCCTGAACGGATATTCCGTGAAGGCCGGCGAGAAACAGGCCAGGCGTCTCGCGGCGGACTCCCGCGTCGCCTCGGTCGTCCAGGACACCGAGGTCACCTACGGCCACCGGCAGACCGACCCGCCCTCGTGGGGCCTGGACCGCGTCGACCAGCCGGACCTGCCGCTCGACAGGAGCTACACCTGGCCGGAGTCGGCGGGCAGGGGCGCCACGGTGTACGTGATCGACACCGGCATACGCGTCACGCACAAGGACTTCGGCGGCCGGGCCAGACACGGCTGGGACTTCGTCCAGAACGACAGGACCGCGCAGGACGGCAACGGCCACGGCACCCATGTCGCGGGCACCGTCGCCGGCACCGCGTACGGCGTCGCCAAAAAGGCCGAGGTGGTCGCGGTGCGCGTCCTCGACGACGCGGGGGCGGGGACGACGGCCCAGGTCATCGCCGGCATCGACTGGGTGACCCGGCACGCGAGGAAGCCGGCCGTGGCCAACATGAGCCTCGGCGGCTTCGGCAACGCCCAGCTCGACGCGGCCGTACGCAACTCCATAGCCTCCGGCGTCACCTACACGGTCGCCGCGGGCAACGACGGGCTCGCCGCGGGCCTCTACTCGCCCGCCCGCGTCAAGCAGGCGATCACGGTCGGCGCCACCGGAAAGAAGGACGTCCGCGCCGACTTCTCGAACTGGGGCCCGAGCCTGGACCTGTTCGCGCCCGGCGTGTCCATCACCTCCGCCTCACACAGGAACAACACCGGGAAAGTGACCCACTCCGGTACGTCGATGGCGTCACCGCACGTCGCGGGCGCGGCCGCCCTGTATCTGGCCGACCATCCGCGGGCCACACCGGCCGAGGTGAGCAAGGCGCTGGTGGAGCGTGCGATTTCGGGCAAGGTGAAGGACACATATCCGGGCTCCCCGAACAAGCTTCTCCACGTCGACAACCCGTAGGAACCCGTAACACCACAGGTGAACGGCTCTTTACCCAGAGCGACTACAGTGACCGGCCTCGACCCCTTCGGACGAGGCCGGTCTTGTGTGTAGACATACGCGTGAGTAGTTAACAAAGTGCCGGAATGCCCACCCGCACTGTGTGGGAAGGCTCCACCGGTACGTCCCGCTGGCCCCACCTCCCCACACCCTCATCCGCCCACCCACGTTGACGCGGACAGGAGCGGTCATGCCCGCCACGCACCACTCGTCAGCACCTCCGACGACCAGCACCAACCCCGCCCCACCCGACAGCACCGCCGAACGCCCCGCACGCCGGGCGCACACCGGCCCGCCCACGCCCCCCGCGCCGACCGCGCCGCCCCCGAAGACTCCGAGCGCCCCGGGCGCTCCGACCATCGGGCGCATACCGGTCCTCGACGTGAGGCCCACCGTCCACCACAGCCGCCGCCCGGCGAAGGCCGTCGTGGGCGAGGCCTTCGAGATCTCGGCCGTCGTCATCCGGGAGGGCCACGACGCGGTCGCCGCCAACGTCGTCCTCAGGGACCCGGAGGGCCGCCCGGCCGACTGGATCCCGATGCGCGAACTCGCCCCGGGCACCGACCGCTGGGGCGCCACCGTCTCCGTACCGAGCGAGGGCATCTGGTCCTACGCCGTCGAGGGCTGGGGCGACCCGATCACGACCTGGCGCCACCGCGCCCACATCAAGATCCCGGCCGGCATCGACACCGAGCTGGTCCTGGAGGAGGGCGCCCGTCTCCACGAGCGCGCCGCCGCCGAGGTCCCCGAGGGCAAGTCCGGGCGAGGCATCCTCCTCGCCGCCGTGGACGCGCTGCGGGACACCGCCCGGCCCGTGTCCTCCCGGCTGGCGGCGGCGTTGGCGCCGGAGGTGGACGAGGTCCTGACCCGCCACCCCTTGCGGGAACTGGTCTCCTCCAGCGACCCGTTGCCGCTGC
>NZ_JBSFVC010000046.1:0-54899 GCF_053592095.1 Streptomyces sp. NPDC002787
GGCGGGGCGGGGGGGGGGGGGGGGGGGCTGGCCCCCACGTCCCCCCCCCCCTTCATCCGCCGGGCCGGCCCCGTTCGATCCCCCGGGCCGCGGGGCCGGGCGTTACAGCCGGTCCAGGACCTGCGTCAGCAGCGCGCCCATGCGGGTGGCGGAGTCGCGGCCGGCCTGGAGGACCTCTTCGTGGTTGAGGGGTTCGCCGGTCATGCCGGCCGCCAGGTTGGTGACCAGGGAGATGCCCAGGATCTCGGCGCCCGCCTCACGCGCGGCGATGGCTTCGAGGACCGTGGACATGCCGACCAGGTCCGCGCCGATGACGCGGGCCATGCGGATCTCCGCCGGGGTCTCGTAGTGGGGGCCGGTGAACTGCGCGTAGACGCCCTCTTCGAGAGAGGGGTCGATCTCCTTGCAGAGGGCGCGCAGGCGCGGAGAGTACAGGTCCGTGAGGTCGACGAAGTTCGCGCCGACGATCGGCGACGTGGCCGTCAGGTTCAGGTGGTCGCTGATCAGGACCGGCTGGCCGGGGCGCATGCCCTCGCGCAGACCGCCGCAGCCGTTGGTCAGGACGATCGTCTTGACGCCGGCGGCGACGGCCGTACGGACGCCGTGCGCGACGGCGGCGACACCGCGGCCCTCGTAGTAGTGGGTGCGGCCCAGGAAGACCAGCGCGCGCTTGTCACCGATCTTGTACGAGCGGATCTTGCCACCATGGCCCTCGACCGCAGGCGGCGGGAAACCGGGCAGCTCTGTGACCTGGAGCTCGGCCTCGGGAGCGCCGAGGGCGTCCACGGCCGGAGCCCAGCCGGAGCCCATCACGAGGGCGACGTCGTGGGTCTCGGCGCCCGTCAGCTCGCGCAGGCGCGCGGCGGCGGCCTCGGCGGCGGCGTACGGGTCGCCCTGGATGTCGTCCGGAAGAAGAGATGCGTTCACGCGACGAGGGTATCCGGTTCCGGCCTACGCGCGTAGATGGTGGCTTCACGGTATGGGGATCGTTGTCTTGTCGTTTCCTGCCAAGTCCCACGGACTTGTCATCGGACGGGGCCCCGTCCAGGCCGGGACGTCAGGCCTCGGTGATGAGGATGTCCTTGTCGTTGAAGACCTCGACGATGAAGATCAACAGGCGGCCCCTGCTGACCGTGTACTCGACCAGGATGTTCTGCGTGAGCCGGATCGTGCGGTCGTCACCGGTGGACCCTATGGGTCGGGACAGGGACAGGAACGGATCGCGGGCCAGCAGAGCGATGCCCTTGTCGAACGCGACGCGCTGCTCGTCGTCCAGTCGGTCGCGCGCCTCGGCGGCCTGAACCGTGTAATAGACGTCGTACGTAGGAGTGGGGGCCATGCGCTTCTCCCGTTGATGCGTCGGTCGCCCAAGTCTAGGGCCGGCCACCCTCAGCAAGGCCGCTTGCGCAGCTCCATCACGTAATCGTGTGGTGCGCCCGCCGACTCGGCGGCGTCGGCGACCTCGCCCAGGTAGCGGGCCGAGGGCAGGCCGCCCTCGTAGCCGTTGAGGACGTAGACCCAGGCCGGTTCCTCGCCCTCCAGGGTGTGCACACGGACCCGCATCCGGCGGTATATGTCGAGGCCGACGCCGACCCAGCGGTCCATCGCGTCCTCGTCCATGGGGGCGATGTCGTACAGCGCCACGAAGACCTGGGAGCGCGGCGCCTCGACGACCGTGGCCAGCGCGCCCTCCCAGCCCATGTGCTCACCGCCGAAGGTCAGCCGCCAGTCGTTCAGTCAGCCGGTTGCGCGCAGCGGGGAGTGGGGGGCGCGGCGGGACATCAACCGCGCGTCCATGTTGCCGGCGTAGGCGGCGTAGAGCGACATGGGGGAGAGAGTACGGGAGCGCTCCGCTCGGCAGGCCGGGCGCCTGAGGGGGCGGGGGGCTGTCGTGCGGCGGCCGCGGGTTCGTCGGGGCTGGTCGCGCGGTTCCCCGCGACCCTTGCGGGGCGCCCCGTACCCCCGACTCGGTGGCACCCGTGTCCGTACGGGACAATGGAGTACGTGACTCGGATCGTGATCATCGGTGGCGGACCCGGCGGATATGAAGCGGCGCTGGTGGCCGCGCAGCTCGGCGCGGAGGTGACCGTCGTGGACTGCGACGGTCTGGGCGGGGCGTCGGTGCTGACCGACTGCGTGCCGTCGAAGACCCTCATCGCGACGGCCGAGGTGATGACGACCTTCGACTCCTCGTACGAGGAGCTGGGGATCATCGTCGCCGACGACACCCCGCACATCGACACGCCCGCGCGTGTCGTGGGCGTGGACCTCGGCAAGGTCAACCGGCGTGTGAAGCGGCTCGCGCTGGCGCAGTCGCACGACATCACGGCGTCGGTGACGCGCGCCGGCGCGCGGGTCATGCGCGGGCGCGGGCGGCTGGAGGGGCAGCAGGACCTCGACGGGTCGCGCAAGGTCGTCGTCAGGGCGGCGGACGGGTCCGAGGAGACGCTGACCGCCGACGCTGTGCTCATCGCCACCGGCGGCCATCCGCGTGAGCTCCCCGACGCGCAGCCCGACGGGGAGCGGATCCTCAACTGGACGCAGGTCTACGACCTGGACGAGCTGCCCGAAGAGCTGATCGTGGTCGGGTCCGGTGTGACCGGTGCCGAGTTCGCCGGCGCCTACCAGGCGCTCGGGTCGCGGGTCACGCTCGTGTCCAGCCGTGATCGCGTCCTGCCGGGCGAGGACCCGGACGCCGCGGCCGTCCTGGAGGACGTGTTCCGGCGGCGTGGCATGAACGTCATGGCGCGCTCCCGGGCCCAGTCCGCCAAGCGGGTGGGGGACCGGGTCGAGGTGACGCTCGCCGACGGTCGGGTCATCACCGGCTCGCACTGTCTGATGGCCGTCGGCGCCATCCCCAACAGCGCGGGGATGGGCCTGGAGGAGGCCGGGGTCAAGGTCAAGGAGTCCGGTCACATCTGGACCGACAAGGTCTCGCGGACCACCGCCCCCGGCGTGTACGCCGCCGGCGACGTCACCGGCGTCTTCGCGCTCGCCTCCGTGGCCGCCATGCAGGGCCGTATCGCCATGTACCACTTCCTCGGCGACGCCGTGGCCCCGCTGAACCTGAAGACCGTGTCGTCCAACGTCTTCACCGACCCCGAGATCGCCACCGTCGGCTACACCCAGGCCGACCTGGACGCCGGTGTCATCGACGCCGTCGGGGTGAAGCTGCCGCTGCTGCGCAACCCGCGCGCCAAGATGCAGGGCATCCGGGACGGCTTCGTCAAGATCTTCTGCCGGCCGGGCACCGGCATCGTGGTCGGCGGCGTCGTGGTCTCCCCGCGCGCCTCGGAACTGATCCACCCCATCTCGATCGCGGTCGACAACAACCTGACAGTCGAACAGATCGCGAAGGCCTTCACCGTGTACCCGTCCCTGTCGGGCTCGATCGCCGAGGTCGCGCGCCAGCTCCACACGCGCAAGTCCGGCGACGGGGCCTGACGGTCGCGTTTCTGTCCAGGTTGGCCTCTATATCACTTCTCGCCCCACGGTGCGAACAACTTCTGTTATTCGGCGCAAACTGCTGAAAGCAGATGGTCGTTGGCGTTACTGTCAGTTTCGTGTTCGCTGCAGAACGTCGTCAATTGATCCTCGAAATGGTGCGGGCCAACGGAGCCGTGTCGCTCCGTGAGCTCGCCCGCGTCGTCCAGACCTCCGAAGTGACCGTACGGCGGGACGTGCGCGCTCTGGAGGCAGAAGGACTCCTCGACCGCCGGCACGGCGGTGCGGTATTGCCGGGCGGGTTCACGCGGGAGTCCGGCTTTCCGCAGAAGTCTCATCTCGCGACCGCCGAGAAAACGGCCATCGCCGACCTTGCCGCGAGCCTCGTCGAAGAAGGCGAGGCCATCGTGGTCGGGGCGGGGACCACCACGCAGGAGCTGGCACGCCGGCTCGCGCGGGTCCCCGGGCTGACCGTCGTCACCAACTCCCTGTTGGTGGCCCAGGCGTTGGCCCACGCCAACCGTGTGGAGGTCGTGATGACCGGCGGTACCCTGCGCGGTTCCAACTACGCCCTGGTCGGTTCCGGCGCCGAGCAGTCCCTCCAGGGGCTGCGCGTCTCCAAGGCCTTCCTCTCCGGGAGCGGACTGACCGCCGAGCGCGGCCTGTCCACGTCCAACATGCTGTCGGCGTCCGTCGACCGCGCGCTGGTCCAGGCCGCCGCCGAGGTCGTCGTCCTCGCCGATCACACCAAGCTCGGCACCGACACCATGTTCCAGACGGTGCCGACCGATGTGATCACCCGACTGGTCACCGACGACCCGCCGGGCCATGACGACCGCGCGGTCCCCGAGTTGCAGGCCCTGGCGGACCAGGGCGTGCAGATCTCCGTGGCCGGGGCATCGGGCGGCGGTGGTACGGGAGGCGATCCCGTCCCGGCGCGCCCGTCGCGCCGGGACGTGCCCCTTCCGGGGCCCCGCCGCAACCAGGTCCACGGCACCGCGCCACAGCTGCGCAGCGCCACGGCCATGGGAGAGCAGCCGCCGACCGGTGAACGGGAGCGCGAGCGGGCGGCTCGGGTCGCGGATCTGCGCCGCCGGTAGGACGGCTGACGCCCCCTGTGGGGAGAGCCGCGTCGGCGGCAGGGGCGGGCGCGCTGCGCCGCGCTGTCGGGTGCCTGGTGCCGGCGGTTACGGCTTCAGGCCACGCAGTGTCAGATTCAGCAGGCGGTCGGCCAGTTCCGGGTCGTCCGGGGTTTCCTCGGCCGCCAGCGCGATCGCGTGGGTGAGCTGCAGCAGGTCGCCGATGGATACATCGTCGCGTACGGCGTGGGCCTGCTGCGCCCGCTCGAGGAGAGCGGCGCCCGCCTCCCGGATGGGGGCGCAGCACCGGGCCAGGTCCGAGGCGTTCGCCGCTTCGGCGCGCGAGTCCGCGTACGAGACCGTCATCAAGGCCTGCGCAAGACCTCGGTATTCACCCGCGCGGGTGATGATGTCGCGCAACCAGGTGACGAGGGCCGTGCAGGGCCGGTCCGCGTCGAGTTGCTCCCGCGCCCGCGCCAGAAGGTCGCCGACGGCTTCCTCGAAGACCGCGCTCAGCAGGGCCTGGCGGTTGGGGAAGTGGCGGTAGAGGGTGCCGATGCCCACGTCCGCTCGGCGGGCGATGTCTTCGAGCGAGGCGGTCGTGCCGTGGGCCGCGAAGGCGAGGCGGGCGGCGGTGAGCAGGCGGGCGTGGTTGCGGCGGGCGTCCGCGCGCATCGGCCTCCGGCCTGCTGCGGGGGGCTTGACCGGGGTGGGGGTCATCGCGGCTTCACCTGCTCTCTTCCGGCGGGGGCGTCTTCAGCCTAAGAGCTCGGGTGACGGGCGTAGTTGCGCGGGTGCGGGTGGGTGGGGCTTCTCGCGCAGTTCCCCGCGCCCCTTTCAGGGCGCGGGGGTTCCACGTACGGGTCAGTCCTTGATCTCGCAGATGGCCGCGCCGGAGGTGATGGAGGCGCCGACCTCGGCGGTCAGGCCCTTGATGGTGCCGGAGCGGTGGGCGTTGAGGGGCTGCTCCATCTTCATGGCCTCAAGGACGACGACGAGGTCGCCCTCCTTGACCTCCTGGCCCTCCTCGACGGCGATCTTGACGATCGTGCCCTGCATGGGCGAGGCGAGGGTGTCGCCGGAGGCGACGGGGCCGGACTTCTTCGCCGCGCGGCGCTTGGGCTTGGCGCCCGCCGCGAGGCCGGTGCGGGCCAGGGTCATACCGAGGGCGGCGGGGAGGGAGACCTCCAGGCGCTTGCCGCCGACCTCGACGACGATCGTCTCGCGGTCGGTGTCGTCGTCGGCCTCGGCGGTGTCCGTGGGAGCCGCGAAGGGCTTGATGTCGTTGACGAACTCGGTCTCGATCCAGCGGGTGTGGACCGTGAAGGGGTCCGTGGAGCCGGAGAGTTCGGGGGCGAACGCCGGGTCCTTGACCACCGCGCGGTGGAAGGGGATCGCCGTGGCCATGCCCTCGACCTGGAACTCGTTCAGGGCGCGCGCCGCGCGCTGCAGCGCCTGCCGGCGGGTGGCGCCGGTGACGATCAGCTTCGCGAGGAGGGAGTCCCAGGCGGGGCCGATGACGCTGCCGGACTCCACGCCCGCGTCCAGGCGGACGCCGGGGCCGGCGGGCGGGGTGAACGTGGTGACCGTGCCGGGGGCGGGGAGGAAGTTGCGGCCCGGGTCCTCGCCGTTGATGCGGAACTCGAAGGCGTGGCCGCGCAGCGGCGGGTCGTCGTAGCCGAGCTCCTCGCCGTCGGCGATGCGGAACATCTCGCGGACCAGGTCGATGCCGGTGACCTCCTCGGTGACCGGGTGCTCGACCTGGAGACGGGTGTTGACCTCCAGGAAGGAGATCGTGCCGTCGGCGCCGACCAGGAACTCCACCGTGCCGGCGCCGACGTAGCCGGCCTCCTTCAGGATGGCCTTCGACGCCGCGTACAGCTCCGCGTTCTGCGCCTCGGAGAGGAAGGGGGCCGGGGCCTCCTCCACCAGCTTCTGGTGGCGGCGCTGCAGGGAGCAGTCACGGGTGGAGACCACGACCACGTTGCCGTGGGAGTCGGCCAGGCACTGGGTCTCCACGTGGCGGGGCTTGTCGAGGTAGCGCTCCACGAAGCACTCGCCCCGGCCGAACGCCGCGACCGCCTCGCGGACGGCCGAGTCGTACAGCTCGGGCACCTCTTCGAGGGTGCGGGCGACCTTCAGGCCACGGCCACCGCCACCGAAGGCCGCCTTGATGGCGATCGGCAGACCGTGCTCCTCGGCGAACGCCACGACCTCCTCGGCGCCCGAGACCGGGTCCGGGGTGCCCGCGACCAGCGGGGCGCCCGCGCGCTGGGCGATGTGCCGGGCCGCCACCTTGTCGCCGAGGTCGCGGATGGCCTGCGGGGGCGGGCCGATCCAGATCAGACCCGCGTCCAGGACCGCCTGGGCGAACTCCGCGTTCTCCGAGAGGAAGCCGTAGCCCGGGTGGATCGCGTCCGCACCGGAGTCCTTGGCCGCCTGCAGCACCTTGGCGATGTCCAGGTAGCTGGTGGCGGGAGTGTCACCGCCCAGGGCGAACGCCTCGTCCGCCGCACGGACGTGCAGAGCGTCCCGGTCCGGATCGGCGTACACGGCCACGCTCGCGATCCCGGCGTCCTGGCACGCCCGGGCGACGCGGACAGCGATTTCGCCTCGGTTGGCGATCAACACCTTGCGCACGATGGCTCCCTCTCCTTGAAACAAGCCGAGTTTAGGGACTGCCGACACGGCGTTTCGACCCGTCCACAATGGTGAGCTTGCCCACACGGAGCGTGAAACGAGGCTTGCTCGACCGGCGAAATCCCTTGTCGCACAGCATGGCGCAGGACTCCACGCGGAAACCCTAGCCCTCTGATGTGGTCAAGGTCTCTGTGCGGCAGCGCTGCGGCAGGTTGGGTTTCTTTGTGGAGTCCCTACTAATGGCCCAATGATTCTTTGCTCGCGCGAGAACCCTTGTCCCCCGGTTTACCCGTTAGTAGCGTTCGTGATGTCTCGAACGCCTACCTGGGGTAACGGATGAGCGGCGGGAGCCGCCGGGGTGGCAAGCGGCAAGGCGAGAGCGGAAGTGGGTGGGGCCGGTGATCCGCAGACCGGTGGCGGTGGTCACGGCGATCGTGCTGTGCGCGGAAGGGCTCGGGATCGCCGGGCTGCAGTGGTTCCTCGGCACGGTCGTCGACCGGCAGAAGATGTCGCTCGCCGGGCTCGATCCCGATGCGATGTCCGTGTCGACGAAGGTCGGGGGCGTGGTCTTCGGCCTCTACTTCGTCCTCTGCGGCGTGGTCGCCCTTCTCGTCGCGCTGCGCGACCGGCCCGCCGCCGGGCTGGGGCGCATCCTGCTCATCAGCGTGGCCGTCGTGCACGGTCTGCTCGGGGCGCTCACCGTGGGGCTGGTCGGGTGGGGCGCCTTCGCGTTCATGATGATCGTGCTGGGGCTGGTGCTGCTCACGCTGATGACGTACGACCGGCAGGACGCGGTCGCCGACGCCGTGCCGGGTGCTCCCTCGTCGCCGGGCGCTCCTTCCGCGCCGGGTGCGTCCTGATCACTTCTCGCGGGGCGTCCACAGCTCTGTGATGCCTACGCCCAGTTGGGCCAGCAGGCGGCGGAGCAGGGGCAGGCTGATGCCGATGACGTTGCCGTGGTCGCCGTCGATGCCGTCGATGAAGGGGGACGAGCGGCCGTCGAGGGTGAACGCGCCCGCCACGTGGAGGGGTTCGCCGGAGGCGACGTACGCGGCGATCTCCTCGTCGCTGGGGTCGCCGAAGTGGACGACCGTGGAGGCGGTGGCGGAGGCGTAGCGGCCGGTGGCGGTGTCGTAGACGCAGTGGCCGGTCTGGAGGGTGCCGGCCCGGCCGCGCATGGACTTCCAGCGGGCCGTGGCCTCCTCGGCGTCGGCGGGCTTGCCGAGGGCCTCGCCGTCGAGGTCGAGGACCGAGTCGCAGCCGATGACCAGGGCGCCCTTGACCTCGGGCCTCGCGGCGACGACGGAGGCCTTGGCCTCGGCCAGGGCGAGGGCGAGGTCGGCGGGGGTGGGGGCGGTCACCGCGTCCTCGTCGACACCGCTGACGATCACCTCGGGGGCGAGGCCGGCCTGGCGCAGCAGGTTGAGCCGGGCGGGGGACTGGGAGGCGAGTACTAGGCGACGGCGCGGCTGCGGTTCGGTCATGCGGTCAGGATATCGGCGGGGTGGGGGCCGTCGGTGCCTGCGGCGGCCTGCTGGGGGTCGCGGGGGCGCGCGTTCGCCTGCGGTGAGTTGTGGGTCGGGGGTGTGCCGGGGCACGCCCCCTTCTCGACGTACGCGGCCGACCGGCGACGTGGGGGTTCCGCGTCTTCGGTGGCGCTCCCTGCGTTCGTGCGCGGCCGCCCTGGCCTGGGCGCGGCAGGGTCAGAGGACGCCGAGTACGAACATCGCCAGGAGCATGGCCAGGGCGATGAGCACGCCGAGCCGCCGAAGCATGGCCTGCGTGTCGCGCAGTTCCTTCGGCGGCTCGTTCTCAGGGTCGGACCAGAGCATAGGGCGATGGTGCGTCGCTCGGAGGGCCGGGCGCCTGAGTACGCGTACTCAAGTGGAGAGGTGAGGTTCCGCTCAGCCGGGCCAGTAGGTGCGGCTCCACGTGGTGGGGCCCGGGGCCGGGAGACGGTGGGCGGCGATGCGGGACGGGTCGGACCAGGAGTCCCGGGTGGTGGGCGCGCCGGGCGGCTCGGTGGCTGCCGCCGCGGCGCGCGCTCGCACGACCGCCAGGGCGGCGGCCAGCTCCTCCGGGGTCGGATTGCCCCGTACGACCTTGATGGTCATGTCGGCTCCCAGCGGACCTAGAGGGGGATGTTTCCGTGCTTCTTCGGGGGGAGGGATTCCCGCTTGGTGCGCAGTTGACGCAGGCCGCGGACGATGTGGCGGCGGGTGTCGGACGGCATGATCACCGCGTCGACGTAGCCGCGTTCGGCCGCCGTGTAGGGGTTGAGGAGGGTGTCCTCGTACTCCTGGATGAGGCGGGCGCGGACCTCCTCGCGCTCCTCGTCCGAGGCGGCGGCGATCGTGCGGCGGTGGAGGATGTTGACCGCGCCCTGGGCGCCCATGACGGCGATCTGGGCGGTGGGCCAGGCGAGGTTGAGGTCGGCGCCGAGGTGCTTGGAGCCCATGACGTCGTAGGCGCCGCCGAAGGCCTTGCGGGTGATGACCGTGATGAGGGGAACGGTCGCCTCGGCGTAGGCGTAGATGAGTTTGGCGCCTCGGCGGATGATGCCCTCGTGCTCCTGGCCGACGCCCGGGAGGAAGCCGGGGACGTCGACGAAGGTGAGGACCGGGACGTTGAAGGCGTCGCAGGTGCGGACGAAGCGCGCCGCCTTCTCGGAGGCGTCGATGTCCAGGCAACCGGCGAACTGCATGGGCTGGTTGGCGACGATGCCGACCGGGTGGCCCTCCACGCGGCCGAAGCCGGTGAGGATGTTCGGGGCGAAGAGGGCCTGGGTCTCGAAGAACTCCGAGTCGTCCAGGACGTGTTCGACCACCGTGTGCATGTCGTACGGCTGGTTCGCGCTGTCGGGGACCAGTACGTCCAGCTCGCGGTCCTCGTCCGTGACGGCGAGGTCCGCCTGCTCGGGGAAGGCCGGGGGCTCGCTGAGGTTGTTCGAGGGGAGATAGGACAGGAGCTGCTTGACGTACTCGATGGCGTCCTTCTCGTCACCCGCCATGTGGTGGGCCACACCCGAGGTCGCGTTGTGGGTGCGGGCGCCGCCCAGTTCCTCGAAACCGACGTCCTCGCCGGTGACCGTCTTGATGACGTCCGGGCCGGTGATGAACATGTGCGAGGTCTGGTCGACCATGACCGTGAAGTCGGTGATCGCGGGGGAGTACACGGCGCCGCCCGCGCACGGGCCGACGACCAGGCTGATCTGCGGGATGACACCGCTGGCGTGGGTGTTGCGGCGGAAGATCTCGCCGTACATGCCGAGGGCCATGACGCCCTCCTGGATACGGGCGCCGCCGGAGTCGTTGATGCCGATGACGGGGCAGCCCGTTTTCAGGGCGAAGTCCATCGCCTTCATGATCTTCTGGCCGAAGACCTCGCCGAGCGAGCCGCCGAGGACGGTGAAGTCCTGGGAGAAGACGGCGACCGGGCGGCCGTCGACCGTTCCGTAGCCGGTCACGACGCCGTCGCCGTACGGGCGGTTGTTCTCCATGCCGAAGTCGGTGGAACGGTGGCGGGCGAACTCGTCGAACTCCACGAAGGAGTCCTCGTCGAGGAGCAGTTCGATCCGCTCACGGGCCGTCAACTTGCCCTTGGCGTGCTGTTTCTCCACCGCGCGCTCGGAGCCGGCGTGCGTCGCCTCATGGATACGGCGCTGCAGATCCGCGAGCTTCCCCGCGGTCGTGTGAATGTCGATGCTTGCTGGCTCTTCCGGCTCGGACATCGGGATACGGCTCCCTGGCTGCTCAATGGGGACGTGAGGGTGAGGGTCGTGCGGTGGATCAGGTGCGTGCTCAGAAGTGTGTGGGGTTACTCATCCGTAGAGTAGTGCTGCACCTGGCCTTCGGCAGTGCGGCGTTTACCACACTCCCGACCCCTTCCGGTTGTGCGATCGGTGCGTCGCGGCGGGACACGTCGGAGGGGTGGCGTCACGAGAGTGATCGAGCGCCCGTGAACCTCAGCTCGTCAGGGCTGGAATCCGTCCCTTTCTCGCGGGGCGGAGGATGTCAAACCTAGGGTGGGTTGCATGACAACCCCACCAGGTGCACAAGGAGACCCGTCCAGCGGACCGGGTGAGCCGAGGTCGGACCGTTGGTCTGACCTCGGCCGGCCGCCCCTCAACTCCGCCTCCCTGCGCCGGGCCCTGGTCCGGGAGGGCGGGCTGTGGAGTTCCCTGGACGTGGTGCCGGTCATCGGCTCCACCAACACCGATCTCGCGGGGCGCGCCGACCGGCTGCCCGAGGGGGCGGTGCTCGTCGCCGAGGAGCAGAACGCGGGGCGCGGCCGGCTCGACCGGATCTGGACCGCGCCCCCGCGCTCGGGTCTGTTCTTCTCCGTCCTCCTCAAACCGCGCGAGGTGCCCGTCCACCAGTGGGGCTGGCTGCCCCTCCTCACCGGCGTCGCCGTCGCGACAGGCCTGTCCCGGGTCGCCGGGATCGACACCTCGCTCAAGTGGCCCAACGACCTGCTGGTGACCGTGGCCGGTGAGGAGCGCAAGGCCGGCGGCATCCTCGCGGAGCGTGCCGGCGCGGAGGGGGTCGTGGTCGGTATCGGCGTCAATGTGAGCCTGCGGGAGGAGGAGCTGCCGGTGCCCACGGCCGGGTCGCTCGGCCTCGCGGGTGCGCTGACCACCGACCGTGATCCGCTGCTCCGGGCCGTGCTGCGCGCCCTGGAGGACTGGTACGGGCGGTGGCGTGCCGCCGGGGGCGACCCCTCGGTGAGCGGTCTCCAGGAGACGTACGCCGCCGGGTGCGCGACCTTGGGACGCAAGGTGCGGGCCGAGCTGCCCGGCGACCGGTCGATCGTGGGGGAGGCCGTGGCGGTGGACGGGGACGGGCGGCTGGTCCTCGCGACGGAGGACGGCGTGCAGGAGCCGGTGGGTGCGGGGGACATCGTGCACTTGCGGCCTGTGTGACCTGTGACGTGTGGGTGCCCTGTGGCATGGGCACCCGGCAGCGCGGACAACGAGCCCGTCCGGTGTTCGAGAACGGCCCCGGAGGGCGGCGGCGGGGGTGCGGGGGCGTCGCCCCCAGGGGCTCGCACCGACGCCGGGTGCCCCGCTGAACACGCGGGGCGCCCACCATCGGCCCCACCTGACGGAGTGAGCTGGCGCACACCTGCCGTAGAGTTGAGGCCGGTCGAGTACGTGACCGCGGTAGATCGGAAGGGCAGCAGGCGTGAGCGTCGAGGACACGGGGTCCGGCACGGACGCGCATGGCCGCGTGGAGCCTCCCCCGCTCTCGGCGTCTGTCGAGCGAGGGGACTCCCACGGTGCGGACGCCGGCGAGGAGGACCCGCTGGCGCTGCGGCTCGAAGGGCTCATCCTCGGGGCCGAGCGCCGCTACACCCCCTTTCAGGCGGCGCGCAGCGCGGGCGTGTCCATGGAGCTGGCGTCCCGTTTCTGGCGGGCCATGGGCTTCGCGGACATCGGCCAGGCCAAGGCGCTGACCGAGGCGGACGTACTGGCGCTCCGGCGGCTCGCCGGTCTCGTCGAGGCGGGGCTGTTGAGCGAGGCCATGGCGGTGCAGGTGGCACGTTCCACCGGGCAGACCACGGCACGGCTCGCCGAGTGGCAGATCGACTCCTTCCTGGAGGGCCTGACCGAGCCGCCGGAGCCGGGGATGACCCGTACCGAGGTGACGTATCCCCTGGTCGAGCTGTTGCTGCCGGAGCTGGAGGAGTTCCTCGTCTACGTCTGGCGGCGTCAGCTCGCCGCCGCCACCGGGCGGGTCGTGCAGGCCGCGGACGACGAGGAGATGGTCGACCGGCGGCTGGCGGTCTGTTTCGCCGACCTCGTCGGCTTCACGCGGCTGACCCGCCGTATGGAGGAGGAGGAGCTCGGCGAGCTCGTCGAGGCGTTCGAGACCACGGCGGCGGACCTGGTGGCCGCGAACGGGGGGCGGCTCATCAAGACCCTCGGGGACGAGGTTCTGTACGCCACGGACGACGCCGGCGTCGCCGCGGAGATCGCCCTCCGGCTCATCGAGACCATGGCGAACGACGAGACCATGCCCGAACTGCGCGTCGGCATGGCCTTCGGCACGGTGACGACCCGGATGGGCGATGTGTTCGGTTCGACCGTGAACCTCGCGAGCCGGCTCACCTCGATAGCGCCGAAGGACGCGGTCCTCGTCGACGGTGCCTTCGCCGAGGAGCTGACCCGCACCGGTGAGGCCCCCGCGTCGGAGGCCGAGGCCGCCGAAGCCGCGGCCGCCGCGGAGAAGGAGGGCGAGGAACCGCCGACCTACCGCTTCGCCCTCCAGCCCATGTGGCAGCGGCCGGTGCGCGGTCTGGGTGTCGTGCAGCCGTGGCTGCTCACGCGGAGGCCGGGGAAGCCGTAAGGGGCTGCGGCCGTGGGGTGTGGGCGCGGCCGGTTGTCGATGTCCGGTGTCGGTCCCGCTCCGGGCCGGCCGGAGCGGGGTGGCCGTGTCACCGGCCGAGCGTGTCGTTGACGCACAGTCCGACGAGGGGGACGCACAGGTCCGGCTTTCCCGTGTTCGTGGGGGTTGCCGTGTCGCCGGGGGACGTCGGGGAGCCGGGAGCGGTCGGTTGCTGGGGGGCTGCCGCCGCCGGTGGCTGGGCGGGCTGGCTGGGGCGAGGGGAATCGGGGGTGCGGGGCGCCGCGGGCGTCTGCGCGGCGTCGGGGTTGCCCGGCGTGGTCGGGTCTTCGGGGAGGGCGCGGGCGCCTGGGGCGGAGGGGATCTCGACGCCGAAGGAGGGGGCGGACGGGAAGGACGAAGGGGTCGGTGTGGGGGCGGCCGCCCCTGGAGACGATGGCTGAGTCGATGAGGGGTTCCCGTCGCCCATCGGTGCGTCGGCGGTCGGGGTGCCCGCGTCCGCCGAGGGTTCGTCTCCCACCGTCGCTCCGGCGTTGGCCGCCTCGTCCGTGACGTCGTCGGCCGCCATCGGGGCCGGGCCCGCGGCACCGCCGCCGGCCGGATCCGACGACAGCCGCAGGAGGCTCAGCGCCCCGGCCGCCAGTGCCATCCCGCCCATCGCGAACAGCAGCTTCCGGGGCCGGGGCCGACGGTGCCGGCCTCGTGGGCGGGGCGCCTCGTGGCCGGGGGAGACCTCGACCTGGTCCAGGGCAACTGTGGAGGGCAGGGGAGCGCCCGGCGAGGAGGTGGTCGCGGGCGTCGCCGAGGGCCTCCAGGGAGCCGACGCCCCGGCGGACTCCGACGGCATCGACGGTCTGGGGGGTGCCGATGGTCCTGTCGGCGCCGGTGTCCGTGACAGCCCGGGTGACCCTGGTGCCCTGGGGGACGTGGGTGCCGTGGTCCTCGCGGACGGCTCCGACGGGCCCGACGGCCCCGGCGCCGATGCCCCCGGGTTCGACGACGGCATCGGCGACCCCGGTGGCCCGGAAGGCGCGGGCGTCGCATGCCTCGGCACCGCCCCCGACGGCTGTTGTGGCACCCACCGTGCCGTGGTCGGTGCTGTCGTCGTGGTCGGCGCCGGCCTGGTTGCCGTGTGCGTCGTCATAGTCCGTCCCTCCCCTGCGCGCCCGTGTCCCCCGGTGCGCCTGTGGCGGAGCGCAGGTTATGTGGCGGGGTGTGGTTCGTGGTCGGACAAGGGCCGGATGTCACTCGAACGGGGAAACGGCCGCGGAGGTTGCCATGGGGTGCGGCGGTTGCCGATCGGTAGGGGGGCCAAACGGTTGCCGAGTTTGCCGGTCGGTTGCCGAGGTCGCCGGTCGGCTGCCGAGGGCGCCAACCGGTTGCCGAGGGTGCCAACTGGTTGCCGAGGGTGCGGCGGGGCTCGCCCGCTGACCGGGCTTTGGCCACGCCTTCCGTCCGGCCCTTCCCGTGTCCTCAGCCGCTACGGGAGCTTGTTCCCCGCACCTGCCCCCGTCCGGGCTTTCCCTGGAGGGGCTCGGCTGGGATGATCGAGGCGGCAGGTTGTTAACCGGCGTTAACCGGGAGGGTGTCATGGGCGGCGGCGCGGCGGCGGAAGCGGACGAGCGGCGGTTCGGGGAGTTCGTCGGGGTGCGGCGGCATGGGTATGCCGCCGAGCTCGTGCTTGATCGGCCCAAGGCCATGAACGCGGTGTCGACCGGCATGGCCCGTTCCATCGCCGCGGCGTGCGACGCGTTGGCCGCCGACGGGGACGTACGCGTGGTCGTGGTGACGTCGACCCATGAGCGGGCGTTCTGCGTGGGGGCGGATCTGAAGGAGCGGAACTCGTTCAGTGACGCCGAACTGGTGCGGCAGCGGCCCGTCGCGCGGGCGGCGTACACCGGTGTACTGCAGTTGCCGATGCCCACTGTCGCCGCCGTGCACGGCTTCGCGCTGGGCGGTGGCTTCGAACTCGCCCTGTCCTGCGACCTGATCGTGGCCGACCGCACGGCGGTGGTGGGGTTGCCCGAGGTGTCGGTGGGGGTGATTCCGGGCGGCGGGGGTACGCAGTTGCTGCCGCGTCGGGTGGGGGCCGCGCGGGCCGCCGAGCTGATCTTCACGGCGCGTCGGCTGGAGGCCGTGGAGGCGCGGGAGTTGGGGCTCGTGGACCAGTTGGTGGAGGAGGGGCGGGACCGGGACGAGGCGCTGGCGCTGGCCGCGCGGATCGCCGCGAACTCGCCCGTCGGGCTGCGCGCGGCCAAGCGCGCGTTGCGGCTCGGGCAGGGGCTCGACCTGCCGGCCGGGCTGGAGGTCGAGGACGCGGCATGGCGTTCCACGGCCTTCTCGGGCGATCGTGCGGAGGGCGTGGCCGCCTTCAACGAGAAGCGGAAGCCCGACTGGCCGGGCGAGTGACAGACAGCCACCGACCCGGCGGCCCCCTGCCCACCGCCCCCGCCAGCCGGCCCGTACCCCGCTGGGAGCGGGCGGTACCCGTCGCCTTTCGGGTCGGTGCCCCTCGTCCACCCGCCCGTACCCTTCCCATGTCAACCCCTCCCCCCCCGCCTGCCGGCCCCCGCCCCGTACCCCTGTTCGCCCCGCCAACGTCTCAAAACGGGTTAAAGCTCCCTAGCCTGGAGTGATGGGTGAGGACAGGCGGCTCAGGGCCGTGGTGGCGTTGGCGCGTGGGATGGCCGGTGCGCGTACGCCCCGGGAGACGTGGTGGGCGGCCGCGGACGGCTCGTGCCGGGCCCTGTCCGGGAGCTTCGCCGCGCTGTCCGTGTGGGAGCGGGAGCGGGGGCTGCTGCGGGTGCTCGTCAATGTGGGGAACCGGGCGGCGGACGAGGAGGAGTTCCCCGAGGACGAGACGTACCCGGTGCACGAGTTCCCGGAGATCGCGGAGTTCCTGCACGAGCGGTGGCTGGAGGGTGGTGAGCCCAACGCCTGGGTGGAGACGGCGGCCGGGCCTGCCGCCGGGCGGCGGCCGGGCGGCTACTGCCATCAGCGGGTCGCCGCGCTGCGGCGGCGCGGACGCGGCTGCTGTGTGGTGGCGCCCGTCGTGCTGAACGGCAGGGCGTGGGGCGAGCTGTATGTGGCCAGGCCCGCCGGGGAGCCCGTCTTCCACGGCGGCGACGCCGCCTTCGCGACCGTGCTCGCCTCGGTCGTGGCGGCGGGGCTCGCGCAGTCCGAGCGGCTGGAGGAGGCCCGGCGGCTCGCCTTCACCGACCCCCTCACCGGGCTCGGAAACCGCCGCGCGGTCGACCTCCGGCTCGACGAGGCGATGGAGGCCCACCGGCGCGACGGCACGGTGATCAGCCTCGTGGTCTGCGACCTCAACGGTCTGAAGAAGGTCAACGACTCCTATGGACACGCGGTGGGGGACCAGGTGTTGGAGCGCTTCGGCTCGGTGCTCTCGCGGTGCGCGGCCGAACTGCCGAAGGTGCTGGCCGCGCGGCTCGGCGGCGACGAGTTCTGTCTGCTCGCGGTGGGGCCGTCGGCGGACGAGGTGGTACGGGTGGCCGGTGACCTCTGCGTACGGGCGCGGGAGCTGGAGCCGGGCGACGGGGTCGCCTGCGGGGTCGCCTCCACCGGGGATCCGATCGGGCCTTTGCGCTCGGCCCGGCGGCTCTTCCGGCTCGCCGACGCCGCGCAGTACCGGGCCAAGGCCG
This sequence comes from Streptomyces sp. NPDC002787, assembly GCF_053592095.1. Lineage (NCBI taxonomy): Bacteria > Bacillati > Actinomycetota > Actinomycetes > Kitasatosporales > Streptomycetaceae > Streptomyces > Streptomyces sp. NPDC002787. Next base: position 17,170 of record NZ_JBSFVC010000046.1, read on the forward strand.
CCGGTTCCGTCGAGCCGGTCGTCGCGGGGCGGGAGGGCGAGGGGGCCGAGGACCCGGTGGTCAGCCTCGCCGACCGGCCGCCCCCTCCGGTCGATCCCGCGCACCCGGGGGACCGGCGCCGCATTCGAGGGCGCCGGTCCTAGGGCGGGCCGCGCGACGGGTCGAGTCAGCGCGCGGTCCTGGGCTGCCCACGGCCAAGGGGGAGTGAGCCGTGGGCTGGTCGGTGGGGGTGGTCCGTGGGGGCGTGGGGGTGCGGTGATGCCGGGGAAGGTGGTCCGTGGTGGTGGTTCGACCCTATGGCGAGCGGGTGCCGCCAAAGGCCCGAGCCGGGGCATTCTGATCAATTTCGGAGGGTTCTCTGACCGTTTTCTAACCGTTTTCTGATCTACGCGGATAGCCTCGCCGCCGACTCCGCCGCAGCCTCCCAGGGCGTGGAGATGGGCCGGAGCCTTCTGTCCGGCCAGGTAAGGGCCTCTTCCCTCGTGCGGTCGTGACATTCGGCGATTCAGTCCCTACGATCCTGAATATGGATATGCACTCTGTGGACACGGTGGTGCTCGGGACGTCCGGGGTCACCGCGGCCGACGTCATCGCCGTGGCGCGCGCCGGCGCCCGGGTCGAGCTCTCCGACGAGGCGGTGGCCGCCCTCGCCGCGGCCCGCGAGATCGTGGACGCGCTGGCGGCCAAGCCCGACCCCGTCTACGGGGTCTCCACCGGCTTCGGCGCCCTCGCGACCCGGCACATCAGCCCGGAACTGCGCGCCCGGCTCCAGCGCAACATCGTCCGCTCCCACGCGGCCGGCATGGGGCCGCGGGTGGAGCGCGAGGTCGTCCGCGCGCTGATGTTCCTGCGGCTGAAGACCGTCTGCTCCGGCCGCACCGGCGTACGGCCCGAGGTCGCGCGGACCATGGCCGACGTCCTCAACGCCGGCATCACCCCCGTCGTCCACGAGTACGGCTCCCTCGGCTGCTCCGGCGACCTGGCGCCGCTGTCCCACTGCGCGCTCACGCTGATGGGTGAGGGGGACGCGGAGGGGCCGGACGGCGTCGTACGGCCCGCCGCTGAGCTGCTCGCCGCGCACGGCATCGCGCCCGTGGAGCTGCGCGAGAAGGAGGGGTTGGCCCTCCTCAACGGCACCGACGGCATGCTCGGCATGCTGGTCATGGCGCTGGCCGACCTGGAGAGGCTGTACACGTCGGCCGACATCACCGCCGCGATCTCCCTGGAGGCACTGCTCGGCACCGACAAGGTCCTCGCGCCCGAGCTGCACGCCATCCGCCCGCACCCCGGCCAGGCGGCCTCCGCCGCCAACATGCTCGCCGTGCTGAAGGGTTCGGGCCTGACCGGGCACCACCAGGACGACGCGCCCCGGGTGCAGGACGCCTACTCCGTGCGGTGCGCTCCGCAGGTGGCCGGGGCGGGGCGGGACACCGTCACACACGCGCGGCTGGTCGCCGAGCGGGAGTTGGCGGCGGCGGTCGACAATCCCGTGGTCCTTCCGGACGGGCGGGTCGAGTCCAACGGGAACTTCCACGGAGCGCCGGTCGCGTACGTGCTGGACTTCCTGGCGATCGCGGTGGCGGACCTCGCGTCGATCGCGGAGCGACGTACGGATCGGTTGCTGGACAAGAACCGGTCGCACGGGTTGCCGCCGTTCCTCGCGGACGACGCCGGGGTCGACTCCGGGCTGATGATCGCGCAGTACACGCAGGCGGCGCTGGTGAGTGAGCTGAAGCGGCTGGCCGTGCCGGCGTCCGCGGACTCGATTCCGTCCTCCGCGATGCAGGAGGACCACGTCTCGATGGGGTGGGCGGCCGCGCGGAAGTTGCGTACGGCTGTGGAGGGGCTGGGGCGGGTGCTGGCGGTGGAGTTGTACGCCGGGACTCGGGCCGTGGAGTTGCGGGAGGGGCTGACGGCCGCGCCGGCTACGCGGGCGGTGGTGGAGGCGCTGCGGGGGGCCGGGGTCGAGGGGGCCGGGCCGGATCGGTTTCTCGCGCCTGATCTGGCGTTGGCCGAGGTGTTCGTTCGGGAGGGGCGGTTGGTGGCGGCCGCGGAGGCTGTCACCGGGCCGCTCGCCTGACTTTTCTCGCCCCCGCCGACCTACCCGTCCCTCCCCCACTCTCGGCTTCGCTCGAGCGGGAGGTGCCCCCACCAGGGGCTGTGCCCCTTCGACCCCCATCCGCGGGTCCGGTGGGGGCTGGTCGCACAGTTCCCCGCGCCCCTCAAAAAGCAGGGGCGCGGGGAACTGCGCGAGACGCCCTACGGACCCGCGGACGAACTACGCGCCGCTCAACGGTTCGTACGCCTCGCGTTCCCGGCGGACGGAGTAGGCGATGAAGGCCGCGCCCAGGCCCAGCATGGTGGTGCCGCCGATGACGTAGGGCGTGGTGTTGGGGCTGCCGGTGTTGGCCAGTTCGGTGTCCTGGCCGGTCTCCGTGCCGGAGGCGTCCGTGGAGGTCGTAGTGGTCGTCCGCTGTCGTATGACCGCCTCGTCCTGCGTCGCGTTGGCGGACGGCACGAACCAGAGGGCACCCAGGAGGGTGCCCGCGGCGGTGGCGGTCAGCAGCGATCGGCGGGCGGTGGACGACGCGCGACGTGCGACGGACACGGAATATCGATCCCCTTGTGGTGCTGGCGAATTGGCCGTAGGGAGCGATGCTAATGAAAGGCGCGGGTCGCGGGAAAGTCGCGTGACCTGTGAGCCGTACGCTCCGGAGCATGAGTACAACTGAGACATCACAGTTTGTCCGGCTGCGCGTGGAATTGGTGGTGGAGGTCGAGAACGTCGAGGCCATCACCGGGGCCGCTCTGCGGCGGATCGCCGACGACTCCGATATGCCGGCCGATGAGCGGGTACACGCCGAGAGCGCGGTGACGGAGGACACGGCGGAGGCCCTCGCCTACCTGATCGACCCGTTCGACCTGGTCGGGGAGGTGCCGGGGGTCGAACTCGCCCAGGCCTCCTGGAGCAGCGAGGGCATCGACTACGACCCCGATTCGCCGGAATGGGGTCTCGACGAGGATGATGACCGAGAGGACGAAGAGGAAGACGGGCGCGGCTGAGTCGCCGGGGAGATTGACCGGCCCCGGGCGGCAACCGCCGCCCGGGGTTTTTTCGTCTCAGAGGTCGCACCAGCCACTTGTGCACCGTCGCCGGGTCGCCGTCGATCCGATGCGGGTGGAGTGGCGTATCCCACATATCCGTGACTGACGGAACGGCTCGGTGCCGTAGTGGTGTTTAAGTGCTTACGGGGATCTTCGGGTTTTGGGGATTCGGCAACGATGGAGAAGCGTGTGATGACGAACAGTAAGCGGCGCAGGGGCCTGTCGGTCGCGTCCGCACTGCTCGGCGGGGTGCTGGTGCTCTCTGCGTGCAGCGGAGGCGACGGCGACAACGCGTCCGGGAGCGACGGCGGGGACTCCTCGCAGTCCAAGGTCGACGAGGCCGCGGCCAAGAAGACCTCCGAGGCGGACATCGAGATCACGCCGAAGGACGGCTCGGGCAACGCCTCCATCAACAACTCGGCCAAGGTCACCGTGAGCAAGGGCACGCTCACCGAGGTGAAGATGACCACCTCCGAGGGCACCGCGGTCGAGGGCGAGATATCCGCGGACAAGAAGACCTGGGCGCCCAGCGTGCAGTTGGAGCGGTCCACCAGTTACAAGATCAGCGCCGCCGCGCAGGACTCCGAGGGCCGTGAGGCCCACGAGAACGCGGCGTTCACCACGGTCTCGCCCGCCAACAGCTTCATCGGCAACTTCACGCCCGAGGACGGCTCCACCGTCGGCGTCGGTATGCCGGTCTCGATCAACTTCGACAAGGCGATCACCGACAAGGCCGCCGTCCAGAAGGGGATCACCGTCTCCACCAGCTCCGGCCAGGAGGTCGTCGGGCACTGGTTCAACGCCAACCGCCTCGACTTCCGGCCCGAGGACTACTGGCAGGAGGGCTCCACCGTCACCCTGAAGCTCGCGCTCGACGGGGTCGAGGGCGCCGAGGGTGTCTACGGTGTGCAGCAGAAGACGGTGTCCTTCAAGATCGGCCGCAACCAGGTCTCGGTCGTCGACGCCAAGACCAAGCAGATGAAGGTCATGCAGGACGGCAAGGTCATCAAGACCATCCCGATCTCCGCCGGCTCGCCCGAGAACAAGACGTACCAGGGCGTCATGGTGATGTCGGAGAAGTTCAAGGAGACGCGCATGAACGGCGCGACCGTGGGCTTCACCGACGACGACGGCAAGGGCGAGTACGACATCAAGGACGTGCCGCACGCCATCCGTCTCACCACCTCCGGGACGTTCATCCACGGCAACTACTGGGGTGCCGACTCCGTCTTCGGCAACGTCAACACCAGTCACGGCTGTGTCGGTCTGAACGACACCAAGGGTGCCAACGACAAGGGCACGGCGGGCTACTGGTTCTACAACAACTCGATCGTCGGTGACGTCGTGGACATCCGGAACACCGGTGACAAGACGGTCGCCCCGGACAATGGCCTCAACGGCTGGAACCTGAGCTGGGCCGACTGGAAGGCCGGCTCGGCGGTCTGATCCACCGTCAGCTCTGAGACACGATGCCGCCCCCGCCCGGGGCGGCATCGCTGTTTTCCGCCTCCGGCAGCAGCACCCTCCTCGCGCGTCGGTGTGGAGTTCGGGGCGTGTGCGGGTCGCGCGAGGCATGTGGCACCAGTTGACTCCCGGTCATACTGCGTAGACCGGGGGGAATTGACACGTATGTGTGCGGAACGTCCCCTGGCCGGACCAAGGGGGAGATCTGCGCAGACATACGAGAAGCGTGTGCACCGCCACGATCGCCCTGGCGTCTGCCGTGGCGCTGACGGCGGGATCGACCGACCCGGCGTCCGCGATATCCGGGCGCGCGACCGACACGACCGTGGCGGACCTCGACCTCAAGGAGCTCGACCGCAAGAACCTCGACCCCGGTGGCGGTCGTCCCGTCGCTCGCGGCAAGCCCGCCGTCGACCACATGCTCGACCTCACCGGTATCACCGGGTCGGCCGAGGGTGAGTGGTTCACGCCGTACGACAAGGACGGCACGGTCGAACCGCGGGTGCCGGAAGGGACGTACATCCGAAGCGGTCACGGACGCCCGGCGGCAGGCCCGGCGGGCCGTTCCGCTACGGCGTCGCCGTCGGCGCGCGGGTCGCGTCCGTGCCCCAGCTGGCCAGCAGGCGCAGGGCGTCGGCGGAGGGGGAGCCCGGCTCGGCATGGTAGGTGATCAGGCTCTGCTCGTGATCGTCGGGCAGGTGCAACGTCTCGAAGGAGAGGGTGAGTTCTCCGACCAGAGGGTGACGCATGCGCTTCACCCCGTGGCTCTTCTCCTTCACGTCGTGCGTCGCCCACAGCCGCCGGAACTCCGCGCTCTTCACCGACAACTCGCCGACGAGCGCCGACAGCAGCGGATCGTCCGGATGGCAGCCCGCGTCCATCCGCAGGTAGCTGACGATGTCGGCCGCCTTCTGGTCCCATTCGACGTACAGATCCCGGTACTCGGGCCGCAGGAACACCATCCGCGCCCAGTTCCGCTCCGGCGCCGGCAGCTCCGACCAGTCGCCGAACACCGCCGCCGCCATCCGGTTCCAGACGAGGATGTCCGAGCGCCGGCCCGTGACGTACGCAGGGACGCCGTCCAGGGCGTCGATCAGCTGCCGCAGGGCGCCCCGCACCTGCTGCGGACGGGCCGACCGCTTCTTCTTGTGGACCTTCGGCTTCGCCAGGTGCGTGAGGTGGGCGTGCTCGGCGTCGTTCAGCCGGAGGGCGCGCGCGATGGAGTCGAGCACCTCCGCCGACACGTTGCGCCCGTTGCCCTGCTCCAGCCTCGTGTAGTACGCCACCGACACACCCGCGAGCTGCGCCAGCTCCTCCCGGCGCAGCCCGGGCACGCGACGGTGCCGCCCGAAGGTGGGCAGCCCGACGTCCTCCGGCTTCAGCCGCGCCCGCCGGGTGCGCAGGAACTCGCTGAGCTCGGCACGCCGGTCCAGCGCGCCGGCGGCTCCGGCGTCGCCGAAGGGCGGCTCCTGTATGGCTTCGGGCTGTTCGTCCATACGGCAAGTATTCCTGGTCGTACGCCCATGAGCCTGACCCCGCCAGTGGTAGGACCGGCGGACGTACGCAAAGCCGTGGCCTGGGTGAAGCCTGTGACTTCGGGCAGGCTGGTATCCGCAGCCGGCCGGAAGGCAGGCCGGATGCGGGACGACGATCAGGAGAATCCCGGCATGACCACCACTGTTGCCGCCTATGCGGCGCCCGCCGCCAAGGCTCCGCTGGAGCGCACCACCATCGAGCGCCGCGAAGTCGGTGAGTACGACGTTCTGATCGACATCAAGTACGCCGGTATCTGCCACTCGGACATCCACCAGGCCCGCGAGGGCTGGGGCGAGGCGATCTTCCCGATGGTCCCCGGCCACGAGATCGCCGGTGTCGTCGAGGCCGTCGGCTCCGGCGTCACCAAGTTCGCCGTGGGTGACAAGGTGGGCGTCGGCTGCATGGTCGACTCCTGCCGCGAGTGCGAGAACTGCCAGGCGGGCCTGGAGCAGTACTGCCTCAAGGGCAACGTCGGCACGTACAACGCCATCGGCAAGGACGGCGAGCCGACCTACGGCGGCTACTCGGAGAAGGTCGTCGTCGACGAGGCCTTCACCCTGCGCATCCCCGACGGCATCGCCCTCGACGAGGCCGCGCCCCTGCTGTGCGCCGGCATCACCACGTACTCCCCGCTCAAGCACTGGAACGCCGGCCCCGGCAAGAAGATCGCCGTCGTCGGTCTCGGCGGTCTCGGGCACATGGGCGTCAAGCTCGCGCACGCGCTCGGCGCCGAGGTGACCGTCCTCTCGCAGTCCCTCCGCAAGAAGGACGACGGGTTGAAGCTGGGCGCCGACCACTACTACGCGACCAGCGACGAGGCCACGTTCAAGGAGCTGGCCGGCACGTTCGACCTCATCCTCTCCACGGTCTCGGCCCCGCTGAGCCTGGACGCGTACTTGGCGTTGCTGAAGACCGACGGCGCCTTCGTGAACGTCGGCGCGCCCGAGGAGCCCGTCGCCCTCAACCTCTTCTCGGTGATCGCCGGCCGCAAGACCCTCGCGGGCTCCGGCATCGGCGGCATCCAGGAAACCCAGGAGATGCTCGACTTCTGCGCCGCGCACGGCCTCGGCGCCGAGATCGAACTCATCCGCGCCGACCAGATCAACGAGGCGTACGAGCGGGTGCTGGCGAGCGACGTCCGCTACCGCTTCGTGATCGACACGTCGACGATCTGAGAAGGCCGGCTGTTCGGCTGAGGCTGAGTGGGGGCTTCCCGCGCAGTTCCCCGCGCTCCTTCAGGGGCGCGGGGAACTGCGCGATCAACCCCCACAAACCCGCGGCTGAGGGCTGAAGGGGCGCAGCCCTTGAGCGGCCCCGAGTAGCGTGGAGAACGCCGGTCATGAAGACGTACGGGGAGGTGTCCGCGATGCCCGTCGCGCTGAACCACACGATCGTCGCCGCACATGACAAGCAGGCCTCGGCCCGGTTCCTGGCCGACATCCTGGGGCTGGAGGTGAGCCCCCGGTACGGCCCGTTCGTCCCCGTCGAGATCCCCAACGGCGTGACCCTCGACTACATGGACTCGCCCGACCCCATCACGCCCCAGCACTACGCCTTCCTGGTCACGGAGGACGAGTTCGACGAGATCTTCGCCCGCATCGAGGCGGCCGGCCTCACCTACTGGGCCGATCCCTTCCACCGCCGGACCATGGAGATCAATTACAACGACGGGGGCCGCGGCGCGTACTTCGACGACCCGAACGGCCACAACCTGGAGATCATCACCAGGCCGTACGGAAGCGGGGCCTGAGGGCGGGGCGCACCGGGTCGCACCAGGGCGGGGCTTCACTACGGCTGCGGCTGGAGCCTGGTCAGGCGCTCCACATCCCCCGTCAACAGGTCGGCGTGGCTGATCGCGAAGTCGCCGTTGGGCAGGGTGCCGTCGAAGTGCCGTCCGACGACCGTGCCGGGCAGGTACGCGCGCAGGCGGTGGCGCATGGCGGGGTCGTACGCGACGGGGGCGCCCCAGTCGGGCGGGGCCTCGTCCGTGCCGAGAACCACCCAATGGTCCACGGGGACGGGGGAGTCGAGGTCGGGCACGCCCCCGGTGTGGCAGTCGAGCGCGGGCAGGGTGAGCAGTTCGGGGTCGAGCGGCGGGTACCACATGAGCAGCGGCTTCGCCTGTGCCGCCTGCGCGTTGTCGAAGCAGCAGACGGCGATGGCGTGGGCGGGGTAGCGCTCCGCGTAGAACGCGAACAACTCCGGGGCGAGGATCGGCCGTTTCCGTTCCGGGACCTCGGTGAGGGCCGCCGGTACGGCGCGCGGGTCACGGGCGAGGACGACGGTGTACACGTCGTGCTCGAACACCTCGACGGCCGGCCGGTCGCCCCACCCCATCCAGGCGATCGAGTCCTGGACCGCCGCCACGGACACCGGGCGTACGGCGTCCACCATCCGCTCCAGCAGATCGGAACTGCGGCCCACGGAGAGGAAGTTGTGACGGCTCATGCCCTGTGTGGGCAGGTGCAGGAGCATGGCGTTCGGGCCGTCGGTGAGGTTCTGGGCGGTGTTCTGGTAGCCGAGGACATGAATCAGCCCGTGCTCGACGTGCCGCAGCCGCCCGCAGTACAGGGTGGTGCCGGAGAACTCGGCCGGAGCAAGGGAAACACACATGCTGTGACGCTATCCCGCGCGGCGGGGGCGGGGGCAGTGGCGGCGGCACGGGGTGCCCGGATGTGGTGGCGGCACCGGCGGCACAGGCACGGGTTGCTCGAATGCGGGGCGGCACAGGTGCGGGCTGCCCGGACGCTGTGGCGTCGGCGGCACGGGTTGCCCGGATGCGGGGCGGCACAGGCATGGGGTTGCCCGGATGCGGAAGCAATGGCGGCGGTGCGGGTGCCCGGAGGGTAGGGGCGGCAGCGGTACGGCTTTGCCGGAGGGGAGGGGCGCAGCCGTACGGGTTTGCCGGAGGCGGGGCCGGCGCAGGCGTAGTTGCCCGGGTGCGGGGCCGGCGCAGGCGCACGTTGCCCGGATGCGGGGGCGGCGGGGCGGTCGGACGATGGAGTGGGGAGAGGCAGGCGGCCGTGCGCGATCACCATCCGGGGGGCTTCAGAGGTGTGAGCGACATGCCCCTTCAAAAGGTCCGACCGGGCACGGTCCACAGGGTCCGCCCGGACATCAGCGTGCTGGCCGACAGCCTGGAGGTTCCGGGGATCGGCCACATCCCCGTGAACGCCTTCGTGTTGCTGGGCGCCCAGCCGGTCGTGATCGACACCGGCCTGGGCCTGCCCGACCGGAGCTTCGTGGAGACCCTCAGTACCGTGCTGGACCCGGCGGACGTGCGCTGGATCTGGCTCACCCACCCCGACCGCGACCACACGGGCGGGATCTTCGACCTGCTGGCGGCGGCCCCCGACGCACGTGTGGTGACGACCTTCATCGGCGCGGGAATCCTCTCCTGCGAACGGCCACTGCCCCTCGACCGCTGCTATCTGCTGAACCCCGGCGAGACCATGGACATAGGCGATCGCACCCTCACCGGCTTCCGCCCGCCCCTGTTCGACAACCCCGCCACCGTCGGTTTCTTCGACGACCACTCCGGCGTCTGCTTCAGCTCCGACTGCTTCGGCGCGCCCCTCCCCACGGCCGACCTCGCCCAGGCCGACGACGTCCGCGACGTCGCCGTCGACGATCTGCGCGACGCCCAACTCCTCTGGGCCACGGTGGACAGCCCCTGGGTCAAGACGGTGGACATGGACAAGTACCTGGCGACCTTCCAGCCGCTCAAGGACCGCAAGCCCGACCTCGTCCTCTCCACCCACCTCCCCCCGGCCGCCGGCATCACCGGCGCCCTCCTCGACACCCTGGCCACCGCCCCTGACGCCCCACCGTTCATGGGCCCGGACCAGGCGGCCCTGGAACAGCTACTGGCGACCTTCGAACCGCAGGGCGGGCACCACTGAGCCGCTTCAACCTCGGCCCGAGTGACTCGCGCGCTCGACGAACCGCGGCGCCGGCCACACGGTGACCGGCTCGGCGGCGGAGTAGATCTCCAGCAGCGAGAGGTAGCCGCCTTTCGTGAAGACCATGACCCCGGCGTCGTCCGGCGTGTCGTACCAGGCGTCGACGGCGTAACCGTCGCTCCGGGTCGGCGCCGGAGGCACCGCCTCGCGGTCCACCGCGAGATCGACCGTCGCGCATCCGCATCCGCACCCGCCGACGACATACGCGTACGGGATCTGGGCGCGAAGCGCGGTGCCGACCGGGTCCTCGCCGGTCAGCAGCGCCTTCAGCGTCGCGGAGACAGCCGGCGGGAGACGCTCGGCGGGCTCAGCCATCCGCCTTGGCCACGCCGATCGGGCAGGACACCCCCGTGCCGCCGATGCCGCAGTAGCCCGCCGGGTTCTTGTCCAGGTACTGCTGGTGATAGCCCTCGGCCGGGTAGAAGGTGCGGCCCTCCGCCGGGAGGATCTCGGTGGTGATCTCGCCGTGGCCGGCGGCGGTCAGGACCTTCTGGTAGGCCTCGCGGGAGGCCTCGGCCGCGGCGGCCTGGGCCGAGGTGTGGGTGTAGACGGCGGAGCGGTACTGGGTGCCCACGTCGTTGCCCTGGCGGTAGCCCTGCGTCGGGTTGTGGGACTCCCAGAAGACCTGGAGGAGGCGCTCGTAGGAGATCAGGGCGGGGTCGTAGACCACGCGGACGGCCTCGGTGTGGCCCGTCAGGCCGGAGCAGACCTCTTCGTAGGTGGGGTTCTCCGTGTAGCCGCCCTGGTAGCCGACGAGGGTCGTCCACACGCCCGCCGGGAGCTGCCAGAACTTCCGCTCGGCGCCCCAGAAGCAGCCGAGGCCGAAGTCGGCGGTCTCCAGGTGCTCGGGGTAGGGGCCGAGGAGCGGCGTGCCGAGCACGGTGTGGCGGTCGGGCACGGTGAACGGCAGCTCGGCGCGGCCACGCAGAGCCTGCTCGGGGGTGGGCAGCTGGGGCGTGCGGCCGAAGAGCATCGGGACTCCTACTCCTTGAAGCTCGGAACGAGAGGGCGGTACCCGGAGAACGTTCCAGGTACCGCCCGAATTCCTACGGCGTCCCGTGAGGGAGCGCGCCGGCCGCTCAGTCCGTCGAGGACGCCGCCGCCACCGCCTGTGCCGACGCGTTCCGGATACGGCAGTAGAACGCGGCCATAGCCTCTCCGTCGCCCTGATAGCGCCACGGCAGGGCGTTGACGTACCCGTCGACCAGCTTGAACTGCTCGAGCGCGGCGTCGTCGCGGTCCTGGAGGGAGAGGTAGTACGCGAGGAGGTGCCGCAGCTCGGGCAGGCGCGGGTGGGTCGGGTCGGCCGCGGCGGCGTCGGCGAGACCGGCGTCCACCCGGCCGATCATCCTCGGCGTACGCTCCACGCTGTTGTCGTCCGACTTGTCGTGCTCGAAGTGCGCGATGAGCGGGAAGGCGGTGAGCAGACTGCCCAGCGGCGCGTCCGCCGCCGCGCGCTCGGCGAACTCCGTCGCCAGCTTCTCCGAGCCCCGCCACTTCGCACACCAGTACTGCAGCGCTGAGAAGTGGGCCTCGTAGTGGTGCGGGGCGCGCGCGGTGATCTCCGCCCACAGCCGGTCCATCTCCGAGTGCGGGTAGCCGAGCCCGAGGGCGACCCAGATCTCGGTGATGTACGGCGTCGGGTCGTCGGGGTTGAGCGCCGCCGCCCGGCCGATCTCCTCGCGGGAACGTTCCAGCATCCGGTGGAAGCCCCCGAACTGCTCACTGGTCGTGTGCTTGGCCAGCTTCCCGCCGCGCAGATCCCAGGCCAGGATCACCGTGCTGCGGGCCCGGACGACGGCCGCGTCCGGGTCGTCGGGGCGGTCCGCCTCCCAGGCGAGCAGCCAGTCGTCCTCCTTGGCCGCGATCTCGGCCAGCAGATACGCGGCCGAGGACCGGCGCTCCCAGTCCCGGCCCGAGTCCTGCATCAGCTTGGCGGCCGCCTTCCAGTCCCCGCCCCGCACGGCGGCGAGTGCCGACTCCAGGCCGGCTGGGAGCGGGCCCGAGAGCTCGGTGTTTTGCCGCTCCGCCGGCAGCAGCCCCATGGCCTCGGCGACGTCCGGGTCGGTGTCGCCACTGGGGCGGAAGAACTCCTTGAGGAAGACTCCGGCGATCCACAGGCCGAACAGCAGCGTCGGCACCGCCAGCACGGCCAGTATCCACAGCAGTACGGTCATCGCGGGGCGTCCGTTTCTCGGGCGGCGGGTCCTTGGGGCGTGGGCAGCAGCGCGCGCAGCGGCCCGGTGTCCGGGTGGTCGGCGACCGCCGCGTCGATCGCGGCGCCGAGGTCGGTCTCGGTGCCGTCCGGCGCGGGCGGCAGAGTCACCGCCGCCGGCTCCGACCAGGAGAACTCCCAGCGCAGCCGGGCGTGGGCGCTCAGCTCGGCCAGCACCATGCCCTGCAGCGCGTCCGCCAGCGCGGGCCGCACGAACTCCCGGAAGGCCCTCCCCTGCGCCTCGGCGGCCTGGTCCGACAGTGGCAGCCGCCGGGCCAGCTGCCACAGCTGACCGTCGTCGATCACCTTCAGCAGCGCGGGCAGGGACGGGTGGCCCTTGGTGTACATCGCCAGCGCCCGGTGCAGCGCGGTGTCGAGGGAGGCGAAGGTCGCGGCCATCGAACCGTCGAGCAGCTCCTGCCAGTCGCCGGTGCGCCGGAACCGCAGCACGTCCTCGGTGAGGACCGCGTCCTCCAGCGTCGCCAGGGTCCGCTCCGGGTCGGCGAGCAGACCGAGCGCCGCGCCCTTGCCCTCGTCCGTGCGGCCGTCGGCGGGCAGCGCCTCGATCCGCTCCACACGATCGGCGATGGGCGGGTGCGAGTCGTAGGGCGAGGCGGGCTCGGTGGGCAACTCGGCGCGCAGTCCGACCAGTTCGAGCTGGCGGGCGGAGAGCATCCGCCCGTAGCCGCCGAAGAACTCACCACGCGGCGGCAGCAGCCGCGCCTCGGAGCCCAGGGTGGCGTAGCCGTTCATGTAGAAGCCGAACGCGGCGTCCAGCGCCGGTATCTCGCGCAGCGCCGACGCGGTGGCGTCACGCCCCGCGATCCGGGCGGCGGCGGTGTCGGCGGCGTACTCCTGGCGGCGTGAACCGGCGAGCGTGGCGCGGATGTACAGCTTGGCGTAGCCGATGTAGATCTTCGCCATCACGCGGTACGTCATGCCCGCGTGCCCGGTGTCGACCTCCTTGGTCCTCTTCCCCTTGGCCGCGGCCTTGGCGTTCTTCTTCTCCTGCCGGGCCCGCTCGCGTCCGGCGGTCTTGTCGGCCCGCTCCTCGAAGTGCCGGATGGTGCGCAGCACCTGGGCCCGACCGCGCACGGTGATCGCGGCGAGCCGGGTGTCGGCGTTGGAGTAGTGGCCCAGCTCATGGGCGAGGACCGCGCGCAGCTGCGCCTCGGTCAGGCCCTGCAGCAGCGGTACGCCGAGGTAGAGGCGGCGGGTGCCGGGAAGCAGGCCGAGCAGCCGGGCGTCCTCACTGACGGCGGCGTTGACGTCGGCCGTCAGGACGATCCGGGCGGGCGCCCGGGTGCCGACCCGGTCGGCCAGCTCCCGTACGGTCCGCCACAGTTCGGGCTCGTCGGCCTCCGTCACCGGCAGGCCCGGCGGTTCCTCGCCCTTCGGTGTCCGCAGCATGAACAGACCGCGGACCAGCGGGATCGCGAGCAGTACGGAGACCACGTACAGCTTGGCCGCGACGCCGGACGGGGCGTGCAGATAGAGCAGGTAGTCGGCGCCGGCGAGCGCCGCGAGCAGGATCACGCCGAGCAGATGGAAGCCGGCGAGCAGCACGAGGGCGCGCAGTGCGCGCAGGGTCGCGCCCATTGGGCAGAGTTCCCCCCACGGGAAAGATCGCGAACGATCATTTAAACGGTGATACCGGGCGGTCTAGGACGTGTCCATGACCAAGAGGTGTGAGGGGCGGAGTATTTCGCACGGGTGTGCGGGGTTGCAAGGGCTTACTGGGGCGCCGGGCGCCTCAGTGCAGCAGCGTTGCCGGGCTGCCCCCGTTCGCCTCGTAGCCCGCCACCGCCAGAGCCCGGAATATCGCGTAGTCCGCGGCCGGGTCGGAGGTGAGGGTCCAGGGGAGGGCGCCCACGTGGCCGTCGACGTGGACGAGCTGGTTCATGGCCTCGGACCAGCGCTCGCCGCGGACCAGGAAGAAGATCAGCAGATGGCGGACGTGGGCCAGCATCGGGTCGTCGGGCCGGGCCGCGTGCACCGCGAACAGGGCGCCGTGGACCGCCTTGGTGACGACCTCGCTCTCGTAGAAGCCCTGCACCAGGTTCACCTCGGGCAGGTGCTCGAACACCGCGAAGAGGGGCATGGCCGCGAGGAGAGACCCCTGCGGGGCGCGGGCGGCGGCCGCCTCGGCGAAGGAGTACGCCAGCTCCCGCGAACCGTGCCACTTCTCGCACCAGTAGTGCAGGGCCGCCAGATGCGCCCCCATGTGCGCCGGGGCCCGGTCCAGGATCTTCAGCCAGAGCTGCTCGAACTCCTCACGGGAGTACGCCAGCCCGCGCGCCACCGACAGCTCGATGATGTGCGGGATCGGGTCGCCGGGGGCCAGCAGCGCCGCGTCGCCGCACGCCGATCTGGCCTCCTCCATGATGATCCGGAAGTCGTCCGTGCCCGGCGTCGACGTCCGCCACGCCTGCTGCACCAGGAACTCCGCGTGCACCGCGGCGCCGCCCGCGTCCTTGGGAGCCTCCGCGCGCCACACCCGCAGCCACTGCCCGCCCGGCGTCTCACCCACCCCGCCCGGCCGCTGCGCCAGCTCCAGCGCCGCCGCACCCGCGAACGCCTGCACCCGCTGCCACCGGACCTCGCCGTCCGCCTCCGTACCGGCCAGCAACTGCTTCGCCGCCCGGTAGTCCTGCGAACGCTGCACCACATCCAGCACGTCCAGCAGATCCTGGTCCGGCCCAGGCATCCGCACGTCCAGCAGCTCCTGCCGCACGAACCCGTAGTTCGCCGGGTCCGCCGCGTCCGGATGCCCCGCCTCGACCTGCTGAATACCGGCCCGCCGACGCGCCATGATCGGCCACATCACGAACCCGATCATGAGCATCGCCATCAGGACCCAGAGAATCTCCATGCGACAAGGGTTCCAGAAGCCGCCGACAATTGCCCAACCCGGTCGGGGCCCTGTGGATAACTCCCTGACCGCAGCAGGGCCAGGGGGCGGGGCTGTGACATGCGCGGCTCGGCCGCGTGGGCGTGACCAGCCACAACGCGCCCGCAGTCGCCGATCACAGTCGTACCCGAGCCACAAGGCGCCCCCCACCCCGTCCGACCGCTTAGGCTCGGGAGCCATGAGCGACACCCACACCAGCCAACACTTCGAGACCCTCGCGATCCACGCGGGCAACACCGCGGATCCCCTCACCGGCGCGGTCGTCCCGCCGATCTACCAGGTCTCGACCTACAAGCAGGACGGCGTAGGAGGCCTGCGCGGCGGCTACGAGTACAGCCGCAGCGCCAACCCCACGCGCACCGCGCTGGAGGAGAACCTCGCGGCACTGGAGGGCGGCCGCCGAGGCCTCGCGTTCGCGTCCGGACTGGCCGCCGAGGACTGCCTGCTGCGCACGCTGCTCAGCCCCGGCGACCACGTGGTCATCCCCAACGACGCCTACGGCGGCACGTTCCGCCTCTTCGCGAAGGTCGTCTCCCGGTGGGGCGTGGACTGGTCCGTCGCCGACACCGGCGACCCCACGGCCGTACGGGCCGCCATCACCCCCAAGACGAAGGCCGTCTGGGTGGAGACCCCCTCCAACCCGCTGCTCGGCATCACCGACATCGCGGCCGTCGCCCAGGTCGCCCGCGAGGCCGGCGCGAGGCTGGTCGTCGACAACACCTTCGCCACCCCGTATCTCCAGCAGCCGCTCGCGCTCGGCGCGGACGTCGTCGTGCACTCGCTCACCAAGTACATGGGCGGCCACTCCGACGTCGTCGGCGGTGCCCTGATCGTCGGCGACCAGGACCTGGGCGAGGAACTGGCGTACCACCAGAACGCGATGGGCGCCGTCGCCGGACCCTTCGACTCCTGGCTGGTGCTGCGCGGCACCAAGACGCTCGCCGTCCGCATGGACCGGCACAGCGAGAACGCCACCAAGGTCGCCGACATGCTCACCCGGCACCCGCGCGTGTCCCGTGTGCTCTACCCGGGCCTGCCCGACCACCCCGGCCACGAGATCGCCGCCAAGCAGATGAAGGCGTTCGGCGGCATGGTGTCGTTCCAGGTCACCGGCGGCGAGGAAGCGGCCGTCGAGGTGTGCGACCGCGCCAAGGTGTTCACCCTCGGCGAGTCGCTCGGCGGCGTCGAGTCCCTGATCGAGCACCCGGGACGCATGACGCACGCCTCCGCGGCCGGCTCTGCCCTGGAGGTCCCCGCCGACCTCGTACGCCTCTCCGTGGGCATCGAGAACGTCGACGACCTCCTGGAAGACCTCCAGCAGGCCCTGGGCTAGGCGGCCCTGCCCGACGGGCCCGGCCCGGCGCTCACCAGCCCGTCACCGGTGGAGTCGTCGTCGACGGCGGCTCCACCCAGGGGCGGGCCGTCAGCGCCCACACGAAGAACGCGACCACGGCGGCCAGCAGTACCAGCCACATCAGATGGCGGGCCGCCGTCCGGCGCCGCAGCATGCGCCCACCGCGCCGCACCGCGTCCGCGCACAGGTCGGGCGGCACCCGCACCGGCTCGCGCTCCAGTATCCGCCGTACGGCCGCTTCGCGGTTCCGCAGACTCATGACGGTGCCACCTCCACCACCTTCTTCTTCTCGGGGGCGGCCTCGCGCGGGGGATGCAGGACGGTCGCCATCGCGCGCAGACAGACCGTCCGTACGCGTTCGACGGGCAGCCCGAGGAGCGCCGCCGTCTGTTCCTCGGCGACACCCTCGTAGAGCCGGAGGACGAGGATCAGCCGCTCCTGGGGGCTGAGGATGCCCAGGACACCGCCGGGGCCGGGGCGGAAGAGGGCGTGGTGGTGCCAGGCCCCGCGCGCGAAGCGGAGGGCGAGTTGCTGCCGGGTCCGGTCGTAGGGGTCCTCGCCGCGAAGGCGGTCCCAGGTGGCGTAGGTGTGGGCGAGGGCATGGGTCAGCAGCCGCCGCGCACGCGGGTTGTCGTCCGGCGGCTCCGCGGTGAGCAGGGTGGCGGTCTGCAACAGCCGCCCCGCCGCACCCGCGACGAACGCCTCGAACTCCCGCTCCCGGCGGGCGCCTTGGGCCACATGCCGTTCTCGCACCGCGCCTCCCGCCTGAGGCCGACCCTGAGGGGAACGGGACCCCGGCCGCGTACGGATCGGTCCACCGCGTGAGGATGCGGCTGCCGCGTACGACGAGGGCCCGGTCTCATATGAGGCCAGGAGCGGGGGTCCGGTCAAGAGTCGGGCGGCAGACGTGTGGATCGGCCGGCACATGTGTGAGTCGGGCGGCACGCGCGTGCGCGTACCCGCGTACCCGGTATCCGCGCGGCGAGGCGCACGCGCGCGTGCCACGACGATCGGCGCTCAGGACGCGGCCGGTGCCTCCGGGGCCGCCGCCATGCGGGCCGAGAGAGCGGTGTTGAAACGCGTGAGGAGGGAGCAGAACGCCTCGCGCTCCTCAGGGGCCCAGTCCTGGGTGAGCTCGGCCATCAGCTGGCGCCTGGAGGAACGTACCTCCTCAAGCCGGGAGAGCCCGCGCGGCGACAACTGGAGCACCACCGCACGGCCGTCCTCGGGGTGCGATGTGCGCTTGACCAGACCGGTGTCCACGAGCGGTGCCACCTGACGGGTGACCGTCGAGGAGTCGATCCCCATGCTCGCCGCGAGCGCCTTGACGCCCATCGGACCTTCGTTGTCGAGGCGGTTGAGCAGCAGGTACGCGGCACGGTCCATGGAGTTGCGCACCTGCCCGACGCCGCCGAGCCGGGTCTGTTCGGCACGGCGTGCGAACACCGCGACCTCGTGCTGCAGCGTGTCGAGAAGACCGTTGTCACCGACGGTCGTCATGTCCATCGACATTTCAGGTGTTGTGGGCATGGCCAAAGGCTCAATTCATGCGTGAGGCGCTGGGTTGGGGGACAGAGTACGCGGACCGGGCGCGGGGTGTACCAGCGCCGGTGAAACCCGTCCCGCGCCTTGGTCACACCCGCGTACCACCGCTGTGAACTGCGAGACTGGTGGTCATGAGCTACAGCACGGCTGACTCCTTTCCGCGGGTGACACTCGACGATGTGCGAGGCGCACAGAAGATGCTTACGGGGGTCTCACGTGTCACCGCGATGGAGGGCAGCAGGCATCTTTCGCAGCTCGTCGGAGCGCCGGTGCACTTCAAATGCGAGAATCTCCAGCGGACGGGCTCGTTCAAGCTGCGCGGCGCCTATGTCCGTATAGCGGGCCTGCTGCCCGAGGAGCGCGCCGCCGGTGTCGTCGCCGCGAGCGCCGGTAACCACGCCCAGGGCGTCGCCCTCGCCTCCTCCCTCCTCGGAGTGCACTCCACGGTCTTCATGCCGAAGGGCGCCCCGCTGCCGAAGATCAGCGCGACCGAGGAGTACGGCGCCGAGGTGCGCCTGCACGGCACGGTGGTCGACGAGACGCTGGCCGCGGCCCAGGAGTACGCGGCCGAGACGGGCGCGGTGTTCATCCACCCGTTCGACCACCCTGACGTCATCGCGGGTCAGGGCACGGTCGGCCTGGAGATCCTGGAGCAGTGCCCCGAGGTGCGCACGATCGTCGTCGGGATCGGCGGGGGCGGGCTCGCGGCGGGCATCGCGGTCGCGGTGAAGTCCCTGCGGCCGGACGTACGGGTCATCGGCGTCCAGGCGGAGGGCGCGGCCGCGTACCCGCCCTCGCTCGCCGCCGGGCTGCCCGTGGCGGTGGAGAACCCGGCGACGATGGCCGACGGCATCAAAGTGGGACGGCCCGGCGACGTGCCGTTCGGGATCGTCGCCGACCTGGTGGACGAGGTCCGCACCGTCTCCGAGTACAACCTCTCCAGCGCTCTGCTGCTCTGCCTGGAGCGGGCCAAGCTGGTCGTGGAACCGGCCGGCGCGAGCCCCGTCGCGGCCCTGCTGCGGGACCCGAGGTCCTTCGAGGGCCCCGTCGTCGCGGTGCTCTCCGGCGGCAACGTCGACCCGCTGCTGATGCAGCGCATCCTGCGGCACGGCATGGCCGCCGGCGGCCGCTACCTGCAGGTACGTCTCCGCCTGACCGACCGCCCCGGCGCCCTCGCGACGCTTCTCGGGGTGTTGTCAGAGGCGGACGCTAATGTCCTCGACGTGAGCCATGTGCGGACCGATCCCCGGCTCGGGCTCACGGAGGTGGAGGTCGAACTGCACCTGGAGACGAGGGGTCCGACGCACTGCGCCGAGGTCAACCTCGCCCTCCGCGAGGCGGGTTACACCGTCATCGACTGAGGCCGGACGCCTTTGTCACTCGTTCGGGAAAGTCCATTGAGAGACGCGATACATCGCGTTATGGTGTGTCTCGCGCTCGCCCGGGATGTGGCCCATGCCACTCATCGGGCAGAACAAAAAGTACAAACCTAGGCTTTGCGAAGGAACCCCAAAGACGTGGAGAAATCACATGCCAGGCGCCATTCACGCCGAAGGCCTGGTGAAGACCTTCGGTGATGTGAAGGCCTTGGACGGAGTCGACCTCGATGTTCCCGAGGGCACCGTCCTGGGTCTGCTCGGGCCGAACGGCGCGGGCAAGACGACCACCGTCCGATGTCTCACCACCCTGTTGCGGCCCGACCGCGGCAAGGCCGTGGTCGCGGGCATCGACGTCCTGAAAGACCCCGACGCCGTACGCCGCTCGGTCGGCCTCTCCGGCCAGTTCGCCGCGGTCGACGAGTATCTGACGGGCCGGGAGAACCTGCAGATGGTCGGCCAGCTCTACCAGATGCGGGCCAAGGCCGCGAAGGTGCGCGCGGGCGAGCTGCTGGAGCAGTTCCACCTCGCCGACGCCGCCGACCGGCCCGCCAAGACCTACTCCGGCGGTATGCGCCGCCGGCTCGACCTGGCGGCCGCGCTCGTGGTGTCGCCGCCGGTGATGTTCATGGACGAGCCGACCACCGGCCTCGATCCGCGCAACCGCCAGCAGCTGTGGGAAGTGATCAAACAGCTGGTCTCCGGCGGTACGACCCTGCTGCTCACCACCCAGTACCTCGAAGAGGCCGACCACCTCGCCCACGACATCGCCGTGGTCGACCACGGCCGTGTCATCGCCCGCGGCACCTCCGACCAGCTCAAGGCCCGCACCGGCGGCGAGCGCGTCGAGGTCGTCGTGCACGAGCGCGAGCGCATCCCGGCCGCCGTCGAGGTGCTCAACGGCTTCGGCAAGGGCGAGACCACCGTGGAGGAGCACACGCGCCAGCTCACCGTGCCCGTGACCGGTGGCGCCAAGCTGCTGGCCGAGGTCATCCGCGAGCTGGACACCCGCGGTATAGAGATCGACGACATCGGCCTGCGCCGCCCCACCCTGGACGACGTGTTCCTCTCCCTGACAGGACACCTCGCCGAGGTGAAGGACGAGGCCGAGCAGCGCGGCGAGGCCGCCGACGGCAAGGGGCGGGGCCGCGGAAAGGAGGGCGCGAGGTGAGTGTCGTCAGCGGCGCCGCGCGGATCGCACCGTCCGGCAACCCGATCACCCGGTCCGTCCGGGACTCCCTGGTCGTCGCCAAGCGCAATCTGATCCGTATGTCCAGAATCCCGGAGATGGTGATCTTCGGGCTCATCCAGCCCATCATGTTCGTGGTGCTGTTCACCTATGTGTTCGGCGGTTCCATGAACATCGGCGGCACCACGGACTCCGGTGTCTACACCGAGTTCCTGATGGCCGGCATCTTCGCCCAGACCGTCACCTTCGCCACCGCGGGGGCCGGCGCGGGCATCGCCGACGACATGCACAAGGGGCTCATCGACCGCTTCCGCTCGCTGCCCATGGCGCGCGGAGCCGTACTGACCGGGCGGACGCTCGCGGACCTGGTCCAGACGGCGCTCACCCTGGCGGTGCTGGCCGTGGTCGCCCTGCTGGTCGGCTGGCGCACCCACACCAGCTTCGGCGAGGTGCTCGGCGCCTTCGGCCTGCTGCTCCTTCTCGGCTACGCGTTCACCTGGGTCGGCGCGCTCATCGGCCTCTCGGTGCGCACTCCCGAGGCGGCCACCTCCGGCGGACTGATCTGGCTCTTCCCGGTCACGTTCATCTCGAACGCGTTCGTGGACTCCAGCCGTATGACGCCCTGGCTGCGGCATGTCGCCGACTGGAACCCCTTCAGTGCCACCGTCCAGGCCTGCCGCGAGCTGTTCGGCAACCCGGGGGTGTCACCGTCGGACGCCTGGCCCATGCAGCACCCGGTGTGGGCCTCGCTGATCTACTCGGTCCTCATCATCGTCATATTCCGGACCCTGTCCGTACGGAAGTACCGCTCGGCCACGGCATGAGCGGCGACCCGTGCGGGGTGCGCGGTGCCCCGGAGCGGACCTGACGAAGCCCCCGGCACCGTGGGGGCGCCGGGGGCTTCGTCCGAGGCAGGGATGGGTCCGTGCGGCTCAGCTCTGGTAGGGCTCGGCCTTGAGGATCCGCACCGAGGCGAACTTGCCGTTCGGCAGCTCGTACTGGGCGTCCTCACCGACCTTCTTGCCCGTCACGCCCGAGCCCAGCGGGGACTGGGGGGAGTAGGTCTCGATGTCCGAGCTCGCGTACTCGCGGGAGGCGAGCAGGAACGTCAGGGTGTCGTCCTCGTCACCGTCGAAGGCGATCGTCACGACCATGCCGGGCGCGACCGCGCCGTCCGCCGACGCCGGCGCCTCGCCGACCTTGGCGTTCTCCAGGAGCTGGGTCAGCTGGCGCACACGGAGCTCCTGCTTGCCCTGCTCTTCCTTGGCCGCGTGGTACCCGCCGTTCTCACGCAGGTCGCCCTCCTCGCGCGCGGCCGCGATCTTGGCGGCGATCTCCGTGCGCGCAGGACCAGACAGGTACTCCAGCTCGGCCCTGAGCTGGTTGTACGCCTCCTGGGTCAGCCAGGTGACGTTCTCGCTGGTCTGGGTCACAGGTGCTCCTCGTAGGTACTGGGAATACAAAGCATCGCCCTACCCAGAAGAATGTTCCTTCACGAGTGGGCGAAACCACGAGCCTAACAATTCAGTGGCGGAAGGGGGAGGACATAAACCACAAGCATTACGTCGCCGCAGGTCAGGCGTGCGGGAGAGTGTGGGAGGGACGCGTTGCGGGGGCAGCCGGACCCCGTCCGTCACCGGGTAGGGGGACCGGGGCCGGGACCGAGACTGGGGCTGGGGCCGGGATCAGTTGGCGTGACAGCCGAGCAGTTCGGCCGTGGTGCCGCGTGACGTCGTCTTCAGGGTGACGACCTCGTCGATGTCCGTGGTGTCGGCGGCGAAGTGGAAGTCGGCGCGTCCGACCTCGGAGCCGTCCTCGGCCTGGGAGCGGACGGTGCAGTAGCCCTCGACGCCGGTGTCCTTGTCGCCCCTGAGGTGCACCTTCACCGAGGAGGCCGAGGTATCGAAGGTGTAGATCTCGACGCTGATCTTGTTGCCGGCGACGTAGTGGTAGGCGAACCAGCCGATGAGGACGAGGAGGGCGGCGCCCAGGACGGTGCCGATGACCTTGAGCTTGCGGTCGGCGCGCTCGTCCGGGGAGCGGCCGTAGCGGCCCTCGGGCAGCTGACTGCTCACCGTCGTCATGGTCGTCCTCTCGGAAAGGGGCCGGGCGCGGACTCCCGGAAGGGGCGTCCAGGTTCTGGACCGGGAATATCCCGCCCCCCGATGCCGTCACTATAGAAGCCCCCCGCCCAGCGCCTGACGGCCGCCCCACCACGGGTGTCCGAGCGGGGCGGCAGTATGGACTCACCGGATCGCGCCGGGCCGAGTCACCGAAGTTCAGGCCGGGCGCCGACTTACGAGGGAATGAGTCTTGACTGACCAGCTGCGACTGATGGCCGTGCACGCGCACCCCGACGACGAGTCGAGCAAGGGTGCGGCCACCATGGCGAAGTATGTGTCCGAGGGGGTGGACGTGCTGGTCGTGACCTGCACGGGCGGGGAGCGCGGCTCCATCCTCAATCCGAAACTGCAGGGCGACAAGTACATCGAGGAGCACATTCACGAGGTACGCAAGAAGGAGATGGACGAGGCCCGCGAGATCCTCGGCGTCGAGCAGGAGTGGCTCGGCTTCGTCGACTCCGGCCTCCCGGAGGGCGACCCCCTCCCGCCCCTTCCCGACGGCTGCTTCGCCCTGGAGGACGTCGACAAGGCGGCCGGCGAGCTGGTCCGGAAGATCCGCGCGTTCCGTCCCCAGGTGATCACCACCTACGACGAGAACGGCGGGTACCCGCACCCCGACCACATCATGACCCACAAGATCTCGATGGTGGCGTTCGAGGGCGCGGCGGACACCGAGAAGTACCCCGAGGCCGAGTACGGCCCGGCGTACCAGCCGCAGAAGCTGTACTACAACCAGGGCTTCAACCGCCCCCGCACCGAGGCGCTGCACAACGCCCTGCTGGCGCGCGGCATGGAGTCCCCGTACGGGGACTGGCTCAAGCGCTGGGACGAGTCCGACCACAAGGACCGCACCCTCACCACTCACGTCCCCTGCGCGGACTTCTACGAGATCCGTGACAAGGCCCTCATCGCCCACGCCACGCAGATCGACCCCGACGGCGGCTGGTTCCGGGTTCCGATGGACATCCAGAAGGAGGTCTGGCCCACCGAGGAGTACGAGCTCGCGAAGTCCCTCGTGGACACCTCGCTCCCCGAGGACGACCTCTTTGCGGGCATCCGCTAGCCCTGGGGGACAATGCCAGGCATGAGCGTAAGCCTGGCAGTCACACACCTCGTCCCCCTCGCCAAGGAGCTGGACAAGGACAAGGTCACCCCCGGCGTCCTCGGCTTCATCGTCTTCGCGGTGATGGCGCTGGCCGTCTGGGGCCTGATGAAGTCCATGAACAAGCACATGGGCAAGGTCGACTTCAAGGAGTCGCCCGACGCGGACGCCTCCGTCGAGGAGACGGCGACGGAGGCGGGCGGGAAGGCGACACCGGCGAAGCGCTGAGCGGCGACGCGACGGCTTGGCGGCATGACCGCGTGACACCGCCGAGGTGCCACGCGGTCACACCCTGTCGTCGCGGACGACAGCCCCGAACTCTCGCTCACCCCCCGCCCGTCACCGGCACCCCCATCACCTCCCGGGCATGCCGGTTCGGGACCATGCCCAGGGTCCAGGCCCGCCAGCCACTCTCCAGGTTCACCCCCCGCTCCAGCAGCAGCTGATACGCCTCGATGTATTCGGCGAGTTTCTCGTCCCGCAGGGGGTGGGCGGTGCGGGAGAGGTGGGCCAGTTCCTCCTCGGCCACGGCCGTGCCGATCTCCACGCCGCCGGGGGCCGCGTACGGCAGGAGCGTGCACTTCAGGAAGCGGGCCCAGTCCTCGCCCCGGCGGTCGCCGAATGAGGTGAAGAGCCGGGTCGCCTCCTCGCACAGGGCCAGAGCCTGGGGGGTGCGGTTGTTGCCCGCGTCCACCACCGCCAGTTCCAGGCAGGTCCAGGCCTCGCCGTGGGCCACGCCGATGCGCTGGAAGTCGGCGCGGGCGTCGACGAGGAGCTGACGGGCGAAGCCGGAGTTCCGGAGCGAGCCGGTCTGGACGGCTCGTTGGTCACGGGTGACACGGGCCGAGTGGTGACGGGCGCAGGCCAGGCCGTAGACGTCGCGCATACGGGAGAACATGGTCCTCGACTTCTCGAGCTCCCGCACGGCCTGGTCCAGGTTGCCGGTTTCCTCCAGGGCCTGGCCCAGGTAGTAGCCGGTCCAGGCCTCGCCGCGGGCGTCCTCGTTGTCGCGGTGACGGGAGAGGGCCTGACGGAGACCGTCGACGGCGGCCGAGGGGTCGCCGGCGACGAGGCGGGCGCGGGCGAGCTGGGTCATCGACCAGGCCTGCCCGCGGGCGTCGCGGGTACGGCCGAAGAGGTCCAGGGCCGTGCGGAGTTCGCTCTCCGCGCGCGGGATCTCGCCCATGCGCAGCAGCAACTGGCCCAGCTGGAAGTAGGCCCAGCCCTCGCCGTGCAGGGACTCCTGCTGGCGGTGGATGACCAGGGCACGGGTCAACAGGTCCAGCGAGTCGGCCAGATGGGCACGGTCGCGTTCCACCGCCGCCAGGGCGTGCATCGTCCAGGCGCGGTCCGCCGCCAGCTCGGGCACCGCCTGCATCTGGAGGGCCTCCAGGAGCTTCGCCGCCGCCTCGCTCAGGTTGCCCTGGTGGTGCAGGGTGATGCCCAGGGAGCACAGGGCCCGGGCGGCGCCCGCGTCGTGGTTGGTCTCCATGTACAGGTTGACCACCGACGCCAGCGTCGTACGCGACTTGTCCAGCTCGCCCAGCTGACGGGCCGCGATACCCGTACGCCACTGGACCGAGCGGGTCAGCAGCCCCTGGTCCACCGACTGGGCCAGTTCGTTCAGCTCACCGAGGCGGTAGAGGTCGCCGCGCAGCAGGCAGTAGTCGCACAGGGCGCCGAGCAGGCTGAGGACCGCCGCCTGGTTCACGCCCTCCGCGTGCCGGAGCGTGGAGGTGATGAAGCTGGTCTCGTCGTCCAGCCAGCGCAGCGCCTCCTCCAGCGACACGAAGCCGTGCTGGCCGAAGCGGTCCGAACGGGTCGACATGTTGCCGTCGACCAGGCGCAGGACGGAGTCGGCGAGATCCGCGTACGTCACGATCAGCCGCTCCTGCGCGGCCGTACGGTCGCTCGGCTCCTCCTCGTCGAGGAGGCGGGCGTGGGCGAAGGCGCGGACCAGGTCGTGCAGGCGGTAGCGGTTGCCGTGGACGTGGTCGATCAGGCCCGCGCGGGCGAGCGCGGTGAGGTGGCGGGTCGCCTCCGTCTCGTCGGTGGCGAGGAGGGAGGCGGCGGCCGCCGCGCCCAGGGAGGCGCGGCCCGCCAGGGCCAGGCGGCGCAGCAGACGGCGGGAGGGCTCCGACTGGTCGGTGTAGCGCAGCCACAGGGCCCGTTCGATCGGCTCGACCGGGCCGTACGCGCCGAGGTCGGTGGCCAGTTGGCCGGGCGTACGCGGGCCCAGGGACGAGCCGGCGATGCGCAGGGCGAGGGGCAGACCGCCGCACAGGTGCCGGATCCGGGCGACGGATTCGATGTCGTACGAGGCGGATCGCGCCCCCGATGACACCCCCGATGACACCCCCGCCCCCGCCCCCGCGCCCGCGCCCGCGACCGCCCCCGCCGACAGCACCGCCCCGTCCTGCGCCGCCGTGCTCAGCAGTTCGTGCGCGCCGTCGCCGTCGAGCGCCTCGACCGGGAGCTGGTGGACCCAGGCGGGCAGGTCGGCGGGGAGGGCGAGCGGGGCGCGGGCGGTGACGAGGACGAGGCTGTCGGAGCGTTCGGGGACCAGGACGCGGACCTGCTCGGGATCGGAGGCGTCGTCCAGGACGATCGTGACCGGCAGGGCGGTCAGATGCTGGTGGTACAGCTCGCTCAGCCGTTTGACCTGCTGGTCCTGGGACGTCCGCTCACGGAAGAGAAGCTGGTCACGGGGTGCGCCGAGACGATTCAGCAGATGCATCAGCGCGTCCCGGGTGGACAGCGGCGGCTCCTCCGGGCTGTCGGCGCGCAGGTCGACGACACAGGCCCCGCGGAAGTAGTCCCGCAGCTCGTGCGTCGCTCGGACGGCGAGGGCGGTACGACCGGAGCCGGGCGGGCCGTGCAGCACGACGACCGTGGGCCGGGTCTCGGTCTCGGCGCGCGCCGCCTGCACCCACTGACGGATCTTCCCCATCTCGTCCCGTCGGCCCGCGAACTGGTCGTCCGTCTCCGGGAGTTGGGCGAAGGACTGCTCCAGCACATTGCGCCGCCGCGCCGCCGCGCTCTTGTCGGCGCCGCGCAGCTGGGGCGCCTTCTTCTTCGCCGTCGCCGTCGACGCGGTGAGTACGCGCTGCTGGTCCAGGAACGGGCGAATCCCGCGCACTTCCAGCGCCGTCAGCCACTGCAGCCGCAGCTGCTCGGGGCCGCCGGGCTGGCCGAGGGCGCCCGCGTGGTGGTGGGCGGCGGGGAGGTGGGAGGCGGTCACCTTCAGGACCGTCGCCACGGCGCTCGCGACGCCGACGATGACGCCGGTACTCACGGCGGTGCCGGCGTCGACGCCGAAGGAGAGGTCGGCGACGACCGCCGTGCCGGCGGCCACGGCCGCGACCAACAGGGGAGTTCCGGAGCCCTCCTTCGCGTAGCGCTGGCCGAAGGTGAGGCGGCCGGCCTCCGACTCGTCCAGTGCGCGGGTGTACGCCTCGTACTCCTCCGCCGCGTTCTGGGCCATCGTGTCCAGGGCGGCGCGGGCGCGGCCCAGGAGGACCACGCCGTCGGTACGGCCGCCGGACCTGCGGACCTCCTCCTCGACCGCCCGGACCAAGATCCGTTCGGCCTCCCCCCGGTGGCTGTCCCGCATCACACGTCCCCCTTCGCCGAAACGGTTGCCTCCGGCCAGTGTGCGGCGAATAGTCGGGCTAGGCGATAGGGCGTGATCCTCTGCCGGGGTTGAGGTTCGGGGTTTCGCCGGGGGAGGTGGGGTTGTTCGCCGACCGCAGGTTTGCCGTGGTTGCTCGCGCAGTTTCCCCGCGCCCCTGACGGGGCGCGCCCAGAGCCTGGTGCGAAGAGCGGGACGCGCCCCCGTGCTGAACAGCGATTCCCGGGTACTGGGGAATGATGGGCACCATGCCGAACCGACTCGCTCACGAGACGTCCCCCTATCTCCTCCAGCACGCCGACAACCCGGTGGACTGGTGGCCCTGGTCGGCCGAGGCGTTCGAGGAGGCGCGGCGGCGTGGGGTGCCGGTGCTGCTCAGCGTCGGTTATTCGAGTTGCCACTGGTGCCATGTGATGGCGCACGAGTCGTTCGAGGACCAGGCGACCGCCGAGTATCTGAACGCGCACTTCGTCAGCGTCAAGGTCGACCGGGAGGAGCGACCGGACGTCGACGCGGTGTACATGGAGGCCGTACAGGCGGCCACCGGGCAGGGCGGCTGGCCCATGACCGTGTTTCTGACGCCGGAGGGGAAGCCGTTCTACTTCGGGACGTACTTCCCGCCGGCGCCCCGGCACGGCATGGCCTCGTTCCGGCAGGTACTGGAGGGGGTGCGGGCCGCCTGGGCCGACCGGAGGGACGAGGTCACCGAGGTCGCCGGGAAGATCGTGCGGGACCTGGCCGGGCGGGAGCTGCAGTTCGCGGCGGTCGACGTGCCCGGGGAGGACGAGCTCGCGCAGGCCCTGCTCGGGCTCACCCGGGAGTACGACGCGGCGCGCGGCGGCTTCGGCAGGGCGCCCAAGTTCCCGCCGTCCATGGTCATCGAGTTCCTGCTGCGGCACGCGGCGCGCACCGGCTCCGAGGGCGCCCTGCAGATGGCGCGGGACACCTGCGAGCGCATGGCACGCGGCGGCATCTACGACCAGCTCGGCGGCGGCTTCGCCCGGTACTCCGTCGACCGGGAGTGGGTCGTGCCGCACTTCGAGAAGATGCTGTACGACAACGCCCTGCTCTGCCGGGTCTACGCCCACCTGTGGCGGGCCACCGGCTCCGAGCTGGCCCGGCGGGTGGCGTTGGAGACGGCCGACTTCATGGTCCGTGAACTCCGGACGAACGAGGGCGGGTTCGCTTCCGCGCTGGACGCCGACAGCGACGACGGGACCGGCAAGCACGTCGAAGGCGCCTACTACGTCTGGACTCCCGAGCAGCTGACCGAGGTGCTCGGGGAGGAGGACGCCCGGCTCGCGGCGCAGTACTTCGGGGTCACGGAGGAGGGCACCTTCGAGGAGGGAGCGTCCGTGCTCCAACTCCCGCAGCAGGAGGGCGTGTTCGACGCCGAAAGGATCGAGTCGGTCAGGGATCGGCTGAATGAGGCCCGTGCGCGCCGCGCCGCCCCCGGCCGCGACGACAAGGTGGTCGCCGCCTGGAACGGGCTCGCCGTCGCCGCGCTCGCCGAGACCGGTGCCTACTTCGACCGCCCCGACCTGGTGGACGCCGCGATCGCCGCCGCCGACCTCCTCGTACGACTGCACCTGGACGAGAAGGCGCGGCTCGCGCGGACCAGCAAGGACGGGCAGGTGGGGGCCAACGCCGGGGTGCTGGAGGACTACGCGGACGTCGCCGAGGGGTTCCTGGCGCTGGCGTCGGTCACGGGGGAGGGCGTGTGGCTGGAGTTCGCCGGGTTCCTGCTCGACCATGTGCTCGTACGGTTCGTGGACGAGGAGTCCGGGGCGCTGTTCGACACCGCCGCCGACGCGGAGAAGCTGATCCGGCGACCGCAGGACCCGACCGACAACGCCACGCCGTCGGGGTGGAGCGCGGCGGCGGGAGCGCTGCTGAGCTACGCCGCGCACACCGGTTCCGAGCCCCATCGGACCGCGGCCGAGCGGGCGTTGGGTGTGGTGAAGGCGCTGGGGCCGAGGGCACCCCGGTTCATCGGGTGGGGGCTCGCCACGGCGGAGGCGTTGCTCGACGGGCCGCGTGAGGTCGCGGTCGTCGGGCCGGAGGGGCATCCGGGGACGAGGGAGCTGCACCGGACGGCGTTGCTGGGGACGGCGCCTGGTGCCGTGGTGGCGGTAGGGACTACGGACAGTGACGAGCTGCCGTTGCTGGCCGACCGCCCGCTCGTCGGCGGTGAACCGACCGCGTACGTCTGCCGTAACTTCACCTGTGACGCTCCCACGACAGAGGTCGACCGGCTGCGCACGGCCCTCGGAACGGTGTCAACCGGCTGAAACAGGTCCGATCAGGCCGAAACAAAGAGCGGACAAGATCGAACAACTGGCTGGAAGTGGGCCGGTGTTCGGACACATCCGACTACGTGTTCCCCCGAACGGAAACACGGTTTTTATCGGAAGGCTCCCCGAGGTTCACAGTTTCCCCCTAGTCTCTCCACGGTGACGCGCCGGGCCTAACTGTCCGTCGCGCAGGGGGTATTGGGGATCCGGGGGGATCTATCTTGCTGACGTCTGTCTTCATAGCCGTCGTCTCGCTGGCCTTGTTCTGGATGGCGGCTTTCACCCTGTGGTGGCAGATGCACGCGTGGCGCACGCCCGAAGTGCTCGCCTCCACCCGGTTCAGCAGACCGGACGGCGACGAACATGTGTCGTTCTCACTGCTGCTGCCGGCACGCCATGAACAGGCCGTGCTGGACCACACCATCCAACGACTGCTCGAATCCAGTCACGACGACTTCGAGATCATCGTGATCGTCGGGCACGACGACCCGGCGACCACCGCGGTGGCCCGGGCCGCCGAGGAACGCGACCCGCGCGTGCGCGTGGTCGTCGACCACCACGAGAAGAAGAACAAGCCGAAGGCCATGAACACGGCGTTGCCGCACTGCCGCGGTGACGTCGTCGGTGTCTTCGACGCCGAGGACCAGGTCCATCCCGAGTTGCTGTCCCACGTCGACCACGCCTTCCGCACCACGGGCGCGGACGTCGTGCAGGGCGGGGTGCAGCTCATCAACTTCCACTCCAGCTGGTACAGCCTGCGCAACTGCCTGGAGTACTTCTTCTGGTTCCGCTCCCGGCTGCACCTGCACGCGCAGAAAGGGTTCATCCCGCTCGGCGGCAACACCGTCTTCGTCCGCACGAGCGTGCTGCGCGAGGCCGACGGCTGGGACCCCGACTGCCTCGCCGAGGACTGCGACCTGGGCGTACGGCTCTCCAGCGTCGGCAAGAAGGTCGTCGTCGCCTACGACTCCGACATGGTGACGCGGGAGGAGACTCCCGGCACCCTGATGTCGCTGATGAAGCAGCGCACCCGCTGGAACCAGGGCTTCCTCCAAGTCTACCGGAAGAGGGACTGGAAGCAGCTGCCGGGCTTCCGGCAGCGGCTGCTGGCCCGCTACACCCTGATGACGCCGTACCTCCAGGCCATCTCCGGAGTGATCATCCCGCTCAACGTGGCCATCGCGCTCTTCCTCGACGTCCCCGTCGGCGTCGCCTTCATCACCTTCCTGCCGGCCGTCACCGCCCTCGTCACCTTCGTGTTCGAGGTCGTCGGACTGCACGACTTCGGCAAGCAGTACGGCCTCCGCGTCCGGTTCGTCCACTACGCCAAGCTCATCGTGGGCGGCCCCTTCTACCAGGTGCTCCTCGCCTTCGCTGCCGTCCGTGCAGTGTGGCGTGAGCAACGCGGCCGCAACGACTGGGAGTTGACCAGCCACGTCGGCGCGCATCTCGTCAACGCGAACGTGAACCGAGAGGACGTTCCTGCGTGACCTCCACACTTCCCGCGGCGACCAAGACGGAAGTCAAGGTCCCCGCGCAGCGGACAGCTGCGCCCAGAGCCGGTTCGACCAGTCGAACAACGGCTTCCGGTTCCGCTTCGCCTGCACCGAAGCGCCTGCGCGACTCGCGCGCCGACCTCGTCCTCTGCGGTCTCCTCCTCGTCGCGATCATGATCGTGCAGGGCTGGAACATCGCCGACTACCCGACCCTCAGCGACGACGAGGGCACCTACCTCGCCCAGGCCTGGGCCGTCCAGGAGGGCAGGGGCCTCGCCCACTACACCTACTGGTACGACCACCCGCCCTTCGGCTGGATCCAGATCGCCATCCTGACCTGGATCCCCGCCCAGCTCGCCCCCGAGTCGATGACCGTCGGCTCGATGCGCGCGGTCATGCTGCTGATCAGCGCCGTCAGCGCCATCCTCGTCTACGTCCTCGGCCGCCGCCTCTCGCTGCCCCGCTGGGCCGCCGGCCTCGGCATGGCCCTCTTCGGGCTCTCCCCGCTGTCGGTGGTCCTCCAGCGGGAGATCTTCCTCGACAACATCGCGGTGATGTGGACGCTCCTGGCGTTCTGCCTCGCCGCCTCACCGAGCCGTCACCTCTGGCACCACTTCGGTGCGGGGCTGGCCGCCGCCGCGGCCGTGCTCACCAAGGAGACGATGCTCCTCGTCCTGCCCGCCGTCCTGCTCACCATGTGGCGGCACAGCCACCGGGACACCCGCAAGTTCGCCATCACCGGCGCCGTCACCGCCTGCACCCTGATCGGCATCTCGTACCCGCTGTTCGCCCTGCTCAAGGGCGAGTTGCTGCCCGGCGACGGCCATGTGTCGCTGTGGGACGGCATCGTCTACCAGATGAGCCGCCCCGGCTCCGGCTTCATCCTCACCGAGGGCACGGGTTCGTACGGCGTCCTGCAGTCCTGGCTGTACTACGACCGTGTGCTGCCCCTGGGCGGGCTCGCGGGCGCCCTGCTCCTGTTGCTGACCTGGCGCTGGTCGGTGACCGCGAGGGCCCTCGCCGGACCCGCGCTCGCCGTCGCGATCCTCGCCGGAATGGCCCTGCGCCCCGGCTATCTGCCCGCGATGTACGTCCTCCAGGCCCTGCCCTTCCTCGCACTCGTCCTCGCGGGCGGCGCGGCGAGCGTCACCCACGGCGTGCTCCGGCGCCGGCGGAGCACGACGGAGAAGCGGGCCCTGACCTGGGCGCGGCACGGGGTCGCCCTGGCCCTCGCCGCGGCGGCGGCCGCGTACGTCGTCCCGCGCTGGTACGACGGCAACCACACCGCCATGACGTTCAACGCCAACGCCCCCTACCAGCAGGCCTCCCGGTGGCTCGGCTCCGAGATCGAGAACCCCGGCGACACCCGGGTCCTCGTCGACGACGCGCTCTGGCTCGACCTCGTCCACGAGGGCTACAAGCCGGGCCTCGGCGTCATCTGGTTCTACAAGGCCGACCTCGACCCGGCGGTGACGAAGACGATGCCACGCGGCTGGCGCGACCTCGACTACGTGGTCGCCTCGCCGACGGTACGGCGCGACGCGGTCGACCTGCCCAACGTCAAGGCTGCGATGGAGAACTCGACGCCGGTCGCCACGTTCGGCAGCGGCGAGGACCGGATCGAGATCCGCAGGATCGAGGCGGCCGGGACCGACGGCCGTACCGGCGAGACCGAGGCCACCGACGGCGACGACCCGATCCGCGAGACCGAGGCCGCTGGAGGCGACCGATGAGCAGCGGCAGTTACGAGTCCACCGTGCCCGAAGAGCTGGGCGACCCGGCCGTGCGAGGGGCGGAAGTCCCCGAGCCGGGGGCCGTCACCATCGTCGTACCGACCTTCAACGAGTCTGCGAACGTACGGGAGTTGCTGCACCAGATCACCGAGACGGTGCCCTGGCGGCTGCCCTGCGAGGTCGTCTTCGTGGACGACTCCACCGACGACACCCCCGAGGTGATCGGCAAAGCCGCGCAGGACTGCCCGTTCCCCGTGACCGTGCTGCACCGCGACGAACCGACCGGCGGACTCGGCGGCGCGGTGGTCGAAGGCATGAAGGCGGCCACCTCCGACTGGATCGTCGTCATGGACGGCGATCTGCAGCATCCGCCGTCCCTGGTACCGGAGTTGGTGGCGACCGGGGAGCGGTCCTCGGCCGGTCTGGTGGTCGCCTCCCGCTACATCAAGGGCGGCAGCCGTGCCGGACTCGCGGGCAGCTACCGCGTGGCCGTCTCGCGCGGCGCGACCTGGCTGACCAAGTCGTTGTTCCCCCGTCGCCTGCACGGCATCAGCGACCCGATGAGCGGCTTCTTCGCGATCCGCCGCAGCGCGGTCACCGCCGAGATCCTCCAGCCCCTCGGCTACAAGATCCTCCTCGAACTCGCCGTGCGCAGCCGCCCGCGCGAGGTCACCGAGGTGCCCTTCGTCTTCCAGGACCGGTACGCCGGCGAGTCCAAGTCCACCGCGCGCGAGGGCCTGAGGTTCCTGCGCCACCTCGTCGGGCTGCGCACCGCCTCACCGCTGGCCCGCATGATGGTCTTCGGGTTGATCGGCGTGACCGGCTTCCTGCCGAACCTGGCGGGACTGTACGCCCTGACCTCGGCCGGTATGCACTACGTCCCCGCCGAGATCCTCGCCAACCAGCTCGGGGTGGTCTGGAACTTCTTCCTCATCGAGCACCTGTGCTTCCGCGAGCGGCGCAGGCACCGCAAGGGGTGGGACCGCATCGGCCGGTTCGCGTTGCTGGCCAACGCCGACCTGGTGCTGCGTATCCCGCTGATCGCCCTCTTCGTCGGCCAGTTCGGGATGCACGCCCTGACGGCGACCGCGCTCGCACTGGTGACGACGTTCGTGCTGCGCTTCGTGGGGACCGAGGCGCTGGTCTACCTGCCACGCAAGGAGTCCCGCCGTGGCAGGAGGTCTCGCCGTGGGGAGCGCGGCGAGGAGAAGCAGGCCGAGCGGAAGCAGGCCGAGCAGCCGGCAAGGAGAGCCGCGTGAAGAACCACCCGAGGAACCACTGGAAGATCCGGATCAGACCCAGACCGAGACGCAGAACGGCCCTGCTGGCGGTGGGAGCCCTCGCCTCCGGCCTCCTGCTGATCTCACCCCAACCCGCGTCCGCCGCCAACCTCATTCAGAACCCGGGCTTCGAGACCGCCGGCGCTGGCGGCATGCCGTACTGCTGGTCGAAGTCGGGCTGGGGCGACAACGACTTCACCTTCTCCACGGTCGCGGACGCCCACTCGGGCTCCAAGGCCATGAAGGTCGAGCTGACCCGCCGGGTCTCCGGCGACCGCAAGGCCCTGATCACCGAGTCGGCGGCCTGCGCGCCCTCGGTCACCGTGGGCAAGCAGTACGACCTGGGCCTCTGGTACAAGTCGACGACCCCGGACACGTCCGTCACCCTGTTCCGGCACGACACCACGGCGGGCTGGCAGTACTGGACCGACCTCAAGACGCTGGAGATGGCGAGCGCTTGGACCGAGGCGACGGTCCGCACCCCCGAGGTCCCGGCGGGCACCGACCGGATCACCTGGGGCGTCTCCGTCTACGGCACCGGCTCCGCCACCACCGACGACTACACCATGGAGCAGGTCGCCGACCCGGTCCCCGAACCCGACTGCACGGGCACGCCGGCGGAATGCCAGAACGGCCGCTGGGACGTCCTGCCCACCCAGAACCCCGTCCGCTCCATGCACTCCGTCGTCCTCAACAACGGCAAGGTGCTGCTGATCGCCGGCTCCGGCAATAGCGAGGAGATGTTCGAGGCGGGCACGTTCACCAGCGCGGTCTACGACCCGAAGAACGGCACGTACAAGCAGATCCCGACGCCGGACGACATGTTCTGCGCGGGCCATGTGCAGCTGGACGACGGCCGGGTCCTCGTCATGAGCGGCAACAAGGCGTACCCGGCGGCCGATGGCTCGCACGGCTACGAGGGCTACAAGGACTCGTACATCTTCGACCCGGTGACGGAGGCGTACACCAAGACGAACGACATGAACGACGGCCACTGGTACCCGTCGGCGACGATCCTCGGCAACGGTGACGTCATCTCGTTCGGCGGCCTGCGCGAGGACTCCACGGGTTCGGTGACGGCGGAACTGTGGTCGGACGCCGAGCAGAAGTGGCTGGAGCTCTGGAAGGTCAACCAGACCTGGTCGTACTGGGGCCTGTACCCGTCGATGATCCTCATGCAGGACGGCCGCCTCTTCTACTCGGGCAGCCATGTCTTCGGCAACAACATCCCGGGCACGGGTTCGGCGATCTACGACTACGGCGCGAACACGATCACTTCGGTGCCGGGCTTGCAGAACAAGGACGAGCGAGACCAGTCGGCGAGCGTCCTCCTGCCCCCCGCCCAGGACCAGAAGGTCCTGACGATCGGCGGCGGCAACATCGACTCCAACCCCGAGGCGAACCGCCTGACGGACGTCATCGACCTGAAGGCCGCGAACCCGGCGTACGTGGCGGGCCCGCCGATCCCGCAGGGCACGGTGGACCTGGGCAACGGGAAGGTCGCCCAGACGGGCAACCAGGGCAAGATGTACGTCTCGGCGGTCCTGCTGCCCGACGGCAAGGTCCTGGAGACGGGCGGCGCCCTCCACAACCGGGCCAACCCGGTCTACGAGACGTCGATCTACGACCCGGCGACGAACACGTTCGACCCGGTGGCGACGGACCCGGAGGAGCGCGGCTACCACTCCTCGGCGTTCCTGCTGCCGGACGGCCGCGTCATGACCACGGGCGACAACCCGGGCAACGGCACGTGGAACCACGACGTGTCGATCTACACCCCGCCGTACCTGCTGAAGGGCAAGCGTCCTTCCATCACCTCGGTGATCGACAAGGAGTGGGTGTACGGGGACACGCAGCGCATCACGGTGGACCGGCCGATAGCGAAGGCGGAACTGATCCGCCCGGCGGCGGTCACGCACTCCTCCGACCCGAACCAGCGCTTCGTGGACCTGCCGCTGTCGGTCGACGGCAACAACGTGGACCTGAACGTGACGAGCAACCCGAACCTGGCCCCGCCGGGCTGGTACATGCTCTTCGCGGTCGACGCGAACGGCGTCCCGTCTGTGGCGGAATGGGTGCACTTGCAGGGCCCGTCCGCCCTGGCCGCCGCCTCCGGCGAAGCCCCCTCGGCCCACGTCCACGACTTCGCGGACGCCCCGAAGGGCAAGACCACCGGCCCGGCGAAGAAAACCAAGTCGAAGAAGGTCAGCCCGACCATCTCCGGCTGCGACCGCCACTACGGCACGGCGAACGTCTGCGTCCCGACGACCTTCCCGGACGAGGTCAAGAAGACGACGGCGTCACGGTGCGAGTGGCTGAAGGAGAACGACTACGGCCGCCTGAAGGTGAACGGCAAGGACGACCCGCTGAAGCTGGACCGCAACGGGGATGGCCTGGCGTGCGGGAAGGCGGATGTGAGGCGCCGCTGACGATCGAGCGCAGCAGGACCTGAGCGCGCCAGTGCACGACACGGCCCCGTTGCCGGTGGATGCCCACCGGCAACGGGGCCGTGGCCTGACCTGACCTGTGGCGGTCGGGCCTGTCCGTGTCGGTCGCGGGTCCGCCGGTACGGGTCAGCCGTAGCGGTACGGCGAGACGGTCGTCGTCGGTGCGACGTAGGCGCCGACGAGAGTGCTGCGAGCAGGCGCGGGGCGGCAGCCGGTGCCGTACCTGGTGCCGTATCCGTTTCGTGGGCACACCGCCGATATTCGCTTGCGCACCCTCGTCACCCGGGCCAACGTCGTCTGACTCCCGACGAAGGCAGAGAAGATGACCGCGCAGACCCACCCCATCGACCACGAACTCATCCAGGCCGCAGCGCACGTCGCTCGCACGCGCTGCCGGGGTGACAACCACACCATGGCAGCCGCGGCCCGCGCCCGGGACGGCCGGATCGTCACCGCGGTGAACGCCTACCACTTCACCGGAGGACCCTGCGCCGAGCTGGTCCTCATCGGCGCGGCAGCTGCCCAGGGCGCCTACGAACTGGACGCGATCGTCGCCGTCGGCGACCGTGACCGCGGGGTTGTTCCCCCGTGCGGCCGGTGCCGTCAGGTCCTTCTCGACTACTTCCCCACCCTCAAGGTCATCGTCGGCGAGGGCGACCGCGTCCGAACCGTGCTCATCACCGACCTGCTGCCCGAGAGCTACGTCTGGGCCGACCACCAGCTCGACGCCGAGAAACCCGCGCCACTCGGCACGGGCTGACACCGGCAGCTCACAGGAGGGCGGACTTCGCCAGTAAAGCCGCGCCGTCCCTGGGTCGCCCGAGGCCGCTCAACAGCGAGCCTTCGAACCAGCTTCCGTCTCGGAGAGCCTTCTAGCTTGATCTTTAACCTGTGCGGCGGGGTTGTGGGGTCGTTGGCTTCTTCGTTCGCTGCTTCGCTGTCGGTGATTTGCGGGGCGTGTGCACGT